>DOMY01000220.1 GCA_003509785.1 Gemmobacter sp. | reverse complement strand
CCGGGAATTCATGGTTGGTTTCGGCATAGATCTTCTGCGCCGCATCCGACGACAGCCATTCCATCAGCTTCAGCGCCGCATCCTTGTTCGGGGCGGATTTGGTCATCGCCACGCCCGACACGTTCATATGGGTGCCCGCGCCCTCGAAGGTCGGGAAGACGATGCGCACGCTGTCGGCCCAGGCCTTCTGCTCTTCGGAATTGACCATCTGGCCCATGTAATAGGTATTGCCCAGCGAGATGTCACATTCGCCCGCCCAGATGGATTTCACCTGATCGCGGTCGCCGCCATCGGGTTTCTTGGCCAGATTGGCCTTCAGCCCTTCGGCCCAGGTCTTGGCAGCTTCCACGCCGTGATGGGCGATATAGGCCGACAGCAGCGCCACGTTGTAATCATTGGTGCCCGAACGGGTGCAGATCTTGCCCTTCCATTTGGCATCGGCCAGATCTTCATAGGTGGTCACGGCACCATCGGCGACGCGGTCCTTGCTGGCATAGACGATGCGCGCCCGCGCCGTCAGGCCGAACCACTGATCGCCCGCATCGCGGAATTCGGCCGGGATATTGGCGTCCAGCACATCCGATTGCACGGCCTGCGTCACGCCGGCATCCACGATCTGCGTCAGCCGGGCGATATCCACCGTCAGCACCAGATCGGCGGGCGAACGGTCGCCCTCGGCCACCAGACGCTCCACCATGCCCTTGTCGACAAAGGCCACATTGGTGGTGATGCCGGTTTCAGCGGTGAAGGCATCCATCAGCGGCTGGATCAGCTCGGGCTGGCGATGCGAATAGATGTTCACCTCTTCGGCGAAAGCGGGGAGGGCTGTGGTGCCCAGCACCATGGCGAGAAGGGCGCGCTTCATTCTTGACCTCTTTCGTCAGATTTTATGCGGCCCATAAAGCCGACAAATTCCCTTTGGTCAATGGCAGAGTGAAACAATCGGGTATTTCCGCCTGTGCTGTTCCCCTGCGGCAGGGCCAGATGGTGCTGTCGCAGGGGTATTTTTGCCAAGAGGAAGATCAGGACGTCAGGCGGGGCGGCGGCTGAGGCTGCGATCCTTGTCCTCGGCCTTGGCGCGATCCCACAAGGCATCCATTTCCGCCAGATCCGAATCGGCGGGCTTGCGGCCCTGTTCGGCCAGCCAATCCTCGATCCGGTTGAACCGGCGGGTGAATTTGGCATTGGCCGCGCGCAGGGCGGTTTCCGGGTCCACATCCAGATGGCGGGCCAGGTTGGCCATCACGAACAGCAGATCGCCGAATTCCTCGGCCACATCTTCGGGGGTCTTGGTGCTGCGGGCCTCTTCCAGTTCGCGGGCTTCCTCCACGATCTTGTCGATCACCTCATGGGTGGTCGGCCAGTCGAACCCCACGCGGGCGGCGCGTTTCTGCAGCTTGACCGCCCGGGTCAACGCGGGCAGGGCGACCGCCACCCCATCCAGTGTGCGGGTTTCCTTCTTGGCCGCGCGTTCGGCGGCCTTCATCCGTTCCCAGGCCACAGCCTGTTCCTCGGCGGTCAGATCGGCCTGATCTTCGGTAAAGATATGCGGATGGCGATCCACCATCTTCTGGCTGATGGAGGCCACGATATCATCAAAGCCGAACAACCCCTGTTCCTCGGCGATCTTGGCATGGAATACCGATTGCAGCAGCAGATCGCCCAATTCGCCCTTCAGCTCGTCCNNCCCACTGGCAGCCATCGGGGGCACGCAGGCGGGCCATGATCTCCAGCAGGCGATCCATGCCTGCCGTTGCGTCATGCACAAGCGCATCGCTTTCGGCGCGGGGAAGAGGACGTTGGGGCATTGCGGCGGCTCCGGTTTTCGGTTTCCCTGAGGAGGTAGAACCGAAACCCCCCGGAGTCCACCATCATGCCCGTCCTGAACCGCATCGCCGATTTCGCCGAGGAGATGAAGGGATGGCGCAGGCATCTGCACCAGAACCCCGAGCTGGAGTTCGAATGTCATGAAACCGCCGCCTTCATCGCCGCCCGCCTGCGCGAGATCGGGGTGGATGAACTGCATGAAGGCATTGCGAAAACCGGCATCGTCGCCATCATCAACGGCCAGGGCGACGGGCCGACCATCGGCCTGCGCGCCGATATGGATGCCCTGCCGATTGCCGAGCTGACGGGGGCAGAATACGCCTCGCAGGTGCCCAGCAAGATGCATGCCTGCGGCCATGACGGCCATGTGACCATGCTGCTGGGCGCCGCGAAATACCTGGCCGAGACCCGCCGCTTCAACGGCCGCGTGGCGCTGCTGTTCCAGCCGGCCGAAGAAGATGGCGGTGGCGGGCAGGTGATGGTGCAGGAAGGCGTCATGGATCGCTTCGGCATCCACGAGGTTTACGGCATCCACAATGCCCCCGGCGTGCCCTTCGGCCATTTCCACACCAACAGCGGTGCGCTGATGGCCTCGGTCGATACCGCCTTCGTCTATGTCACCGGCAAGGGCGGCCATGGTGCCACCCCGCATGAATGTGTCGATCCCATCGTGGCGGTGGTGGCCATGGTGCAGGCGGTGCAGACCATCATCACCCGCAATGTCTATGCGCTGGACGAGGTGGTGATCTCGGTCACGCAGATCCATGCGGGCACCGCCAGCAACATCATTCCGGAAGAGGCGATGTTCTGCGCCACCATCCGCTGTTTCAACCCCGAGGTGCGCAAGCTGCTGAAGCGGCGGTTCTTCGAAATCGTCGAAGGCCATGCCGCGGCCTTTGGCGTGGCCGCCCGTGTCGATTACGACTGGGGCTATCCGGCCACGGTCAATCACCCGGCACAGGCCAGTTTTGCCGCCGAAGTGGCCGCTGAGGTTTCGGGCGAAGCCGCCGTTCAGGCCGATTCGCCGCGCGAAATGGGATCGGAGGATTTCAGCTACATGCTGGAGGCCNNGGGCTGCACCATCCCGCCTATGATTTCAACGACGAGGCCGCGCCGGTGGGCGCGAGCTTCTTTGCCCGTCTGGTGGAACGGGCGCTGCCGGTCTGACCGCGATGGTCCGCTGGCGCAGACGGCTGTTGCGGCGGATGGGGGCGGCCACGGCGCTGGCCACTCTGCGCCGCAGTGAAAGGGCCGATCTGCGTCTGGCAACCGCGCTGGCCGCCATTGCCGGGGCGGCAAATGCGGGCGGGTTCTTCGCCCTTGGCTCTTACACCTCGCATATGACCGGCTATCTGTCGCATCTGGCGGATGAGCTGGTGCTGTGGAACCTGGCCGCCATGGGCACCAGCCTGCTGGCCATCGGCGCCTTTGTCAGCGGGGCGGCCTTCAGCACCATCCTCATCAACTGGGCGCGGGCGGCAGACCGGCGGCGGCAATATGCCTGGCCGCTGGCGGTGCAGGGCCTGTTCATGCTGGCCTTTGCCGGCGGCGGGCTGGGCACCGGCCTGCTGTGGCAGATCTGGTCGCTGTGCTGCCTGTGCTTCATCATGGGGATGCAGAATGCCACCATCACCAAGATCTCCAATGCGCGCATCCGCACCACCCATGCCACCGGCATGGTGACCGATATCGGAATCGAGCTGGGGCGCGGCCTGTTCCTCCGGCTGGCGCCCGCCATTGCCGCCCGCATCGGCACCGTGATCGACCGGCGCAAGCTGGTCATCCTGCTGCGGCTGGTCGGGGCCTTCGTTCTGGGCGGGGTGATCGGGGCGGCGGGCTATGCGCGTTTCGGCTTTCTGTTCTCGCTGCCGCTGGCGGCGGTGCTGCTGGCGCTGTCGCTGCCGGTGCTGATCCTGCATCGCGGGCGGCGCAAGCCCGCCCCCCATCCCGCGCCCGAGGGAACCGCAAAGGCCCCCTGACCGTTGACAGGGCAGATCACGCGGGCCTCCATCCCTGGAGCCCCCGCCGGAACGCCCTTCCAACAGGAGATTTGCCATGAACAAGGTTCTGAACACCGTCCCGAAAGCCGACAAGGTTGAAACCGGCGTATCCAATGTGCCGAACATTGCCGATGGTCTGACACAGGCGCTGGCCGATACCTACCGGCTGATGTTCAAGACCCATGCCTATCACTGGAACGTCGAAGGCCCGCTGTTCCACTCGATCCATGTTCTGACCGAAGGCCAATATAACGATCTGTTCAAGGCCGCCGATGTGGTGGCCGAACGCATCCGCGCCCTGGGCTTCAACGCGCCGGGCTCCTATGCCGAATTCGTGAAGCTCTCGAGCATCCGCGAGGAATCGGCCGCCGGCACACTGGGCTGGCAGGACATGGTGCGCCAGCTGGTGGCGGGCAACGAAGCCGTCTGCCGCACCGCCCGCAAGGTCCTCAAGACCGCCGACGCGGCCGGCGACGACCCCACCGTGGACCTGGCCACCCAGCGCCTGCAGGTGCACGAGAAGTACGCCTGGATGCTGCGTTCGCTGCTCGAGTGAGCCTTCCCACCCCCAGCGGGTGGATTTCCGGGGCGGCGGCGGGGAAGCCTGCCGCCGCCTTCGCATCCGCAGCCGGTAAAATGGCGTCATGAGCACCCCCGCCCTCGAATTGCTGCGCCGCGTCTTCGGCTTCGCCGGTTTCCGTGGCCAGCAGGCCGCCGTGGTGGACCAGCTGGTCGCCGGCGGCGACAGCCTGGTGCTGATGCCCACCGGTGCCGGCAAGTCGCTGTGTTACCAGGTGCCGGCCATCGTGCGCGAGCGCGCCGGCCAGGGCCTCACCGTGGTGGTGTCGCCGCTGATCGCGCTCATGCACGACCAGGTGGGCGCGCTGCACGAGGCCGGCGTGAGCGCCGCCTACCTGAACTCCACGCTGTCCTATGACGAGACGCAGGAAGTCGAATGGCGCCTGCAAAGCGGCGACATCACATTGCTGTATGCCGCGCCCGAGCGCCTGAACACGCCGCGCTTCCTGGGCCTGCTCGACGACCTGCATGCCCAGGGCAAGCTGTCGCTGTTCGCCATCGACGAGGCGCACTGCGTGAGCCAGTGGGGCCA
>DOMY01000209.1 GCA_003509785.1 Gemmobacter sp. | reverse complement strand
GCAGGCTCTCGTGGACGGGCCGCGGAAGGCAAATGGCCCGGCCTATGAAATGCGCCTTATGATACGGAGCTTACATGCCGCTTTACGAGCATGTCATGATCGCGCGTCAGGATCTTTCCAACGCGCAGGCCGAAGGTCTCATCGAACATTTCACCGCAGTACTCTCGGATAACGGCGGCAAGGTCGTCGAACACGAGTACTGGGGCGTCAAGACGATGGCCTACAAGATCAACAAGAACCGCAAGGGCCACTATGCCTTCCTGAAATCGGATGCTCCGGCAGCCGCCGTTCAGGAAATGGAGCGCCTGATGCGCCTGCATGATGACGTGATGCGCGTGCTGACCATCAAGGTCGATGTGCATGGCGAAGGCCCGTCGGTCCAGATGCAGAAGCGTGACGAACGCGAGCGCGGCGACCGTGGCGACCGCCCCGAGGGTGGTGAACGCCGTGAGCGCAGCTTCGGCGGCGGCGATCGTCGTCGTTGATCTGACAGGGAAAGGACCACAAAATGGCGAATAAACCCTTCTTCCGCCGCCGCAAGGTTTGCCCCTTCTCGGGCGATAATGCACCGGCGATTGATTACAAAGATGTCCGTCTGCTGCAGCGCTATATCAGCGAGCGCGGCAAGATCGTGCCGTCGCGCATCACCGCAGTCTCGGCCAAGAAGCAGCGTGAACTGGCGCAAGCCATCAAGCGTGCCCGCTTCCTCGCCCTGCTGCCCTATGCCGTGAAATAAGGAGAGACGAACATGCAAGTCATCCTTCTTGAGCGCGTGGCCAAACTGGGCCAGATGGGCGATGTGGTGAAGGTGAAGGACGGCTACGGCCGGAACTTCCTGCTGCCGCAAGGCAAGGCGCTGCGCGCCACCGAAGCGAACATCAAGAGCTTCGAAGCCAAGAAAGCCCAGCTGGAAGTCCAGAACCTGGAAACGAAGAAGGAAGCCGAAGTCGCTGCTGCCAAGCTCGACGGCCAGGCTTTCATCGTCATCCGGTCGGCCTCGGATTCGGGCGCGCTGTATGGCTCTGTCACCACTCGTGACGCAGCCGATGCAGCCACCGAAGGCGGCTTCACCGTCGGGCGCGGCCAGGTTGTGCTGGATCGCCCGATCAAGGATCTGGGCCTGCACAGCGTGACCGTCGTGCTGCACCCGGAAGTTTCGGTGAAGATCACGCTGAACGTGGCCCGTTCGGCCGAAGAAGCCGAACTGCAGGCTTCGGGCAAATCGATCCGCGATCTGGCAGCCGAGGCGGAAGCCGAAGCCGAGTTCGAGATCGCCGAACTGTTCGACGAAATGGGTTCGGCTGCCGACGACGAGTGATCGTCAGCGACAATCTGGATCTGGAACCGCGCGGGGGCAACCTCGCGCGGTTTTTTCATGTCAGACCATCGGAGACATGATCTCGGTCTCCTCCCCCTGCCGCACGGCCGTGTAAAAGCAGGAGCGGCGGTTGGTGTGGCAGGCCGGGCCATCCTGCGTGACCTGCAGCAGCAGGCAGTCGCGGTCACAATCCAGCCGAAGTTCGACCAGCCGCTGACAATGGCCCGAGGTTTCACCCTTGGCCCAGAAGGCCTGGCGCGAGCGCGACCAATAGGTGACATTGCCGGTCGCCAATGTGCGGGCAATGCTGGCGGCATTCATCCAGGCCATCATCAGAACCTCGCCCGTGGCATGATCCTGCGCGATGGCGGGGATCAGACCATTGGCATCATAGGTAAGGCTTGCGGGGTCGAAGGTCATCGGGTGTCACCTTTGCAAGGGCTGCGTGGCGGATTATCTATGCGGGGAAGCCGCCGGAGGAAAGCGATGAGCGACAGCGATCTGATCAGACTTTATTCCGAACGGATTCTGGCCCTGGCGGCCGATATCCCGCATCTGGGGCGCCTGCCCGCACCGCAGGGCACGGCGCGCAAACGCTCGCCGCTGTGCGGATCGGTGGTGACGGTGGATGTGGTGCTGCAGGATGGCCGGGTGGCGGCCTTTGCGCAGGATGTGAAGGCCTGCGCGCTGGGCCAGGCGGCCGCGGCGATACTGGGAGCTGTGGCCCCGGGGCGCAGCCGGGCCGAGGTGGAGGCCGCGCGGGCCGCGCTGCGCGCCATGCTGAAGGAGGGCGCGCCACCGCCTGCCGCGCCGTTTGACGGATTCGAAGTGCTGGTGCCCGCGCGGGAGTACAAGAACCGCCATGCCTCTATCCTGCTGGCGATTGATGCGCTGGCCGAGGCGATGGCACAGGCGGAGGCGGCTTAGGCTGGGCCGGGCAAATTTCTTGGAAGAAATTTGCAAATTCGTTTGAACGAATTTGGGGGCGCTCGCGCCCCCGTCGCGCGTGCCGCGCGCCTCCCCCTGAGGGTATTTGGGCCAAGAGGAACAGGGGCGCGCAGGCAATGGCGCGGTGGTTTGCCGCTATCGGGCGTTTCGGCCCCGCAGGCGGCGCACCGCCACAGGCCTTCGGCCCGGTGCTGGCGCCAGACGCATTGCCGCGTCAGCGTCGACCCGCGCCGCATCAGCCACAGCGCAAGAAACACGGCAATGGCCAGAAGTGGCAGGAGGAGGATCATGGAGTGGTTACAGCTGGCCTGCCGGGCCGACGGCGCGTATGGCTGCAGCCGCCTCCTGCCAGCTTGGCCTGGCCGGGCGGTGATTGGCCCCAGGCGGCGACAGCGCATAGATGCCAGGCAAATAGCGATCCGTAACCCGAGCGACCCGATCTCGCGCCTTGCCACCAAAAGGAATGATGAGTGCCTGTGGCATCAATTCTAGCTGCGCTGACAGATAGGCGCGTGCGCAGAGCCGGTCGGAAAGGCCGCCGATTTCATGCGCGATAGAGCACAGCCTACCCTCGGTCATCCAGACGTGGCGCAGTTGAGCCTCAAAGCCGAGGCCGGGAAAGGCCTCGTCCAGAAGCCAGCGAAGATTTTGATGAAAAATGTCGGTACCATAGCGCATGTGGCGGCAAGTTTCGGCAACTGCTTTCTGCAGCAGGGCCATTGGCGTCGGGCAATCGCTGTAGTCATCGCCTGGATAGGGGCGCCCGGGCTCAGCGAATATCAGAATGGCGCGGACATCCTGCAGACGACCCGTCGCACCAAGAAAGCCGCGCGGGACATGCCCGCGCGACGGAAGCCATTGTGCCTGGACGCAGTGCCCGAAATTCGGGCAGGGCGCAAAAGCCGGGAGCAGGGTGTCTACCAGTGCCGCAGTGGGCAGCGGAATCTCCTGCATCACACCACCCGTTCGACCATCATCTTCTTGATCTCGGCAATCGCCTTGGCCGGGTTCAGCCCCTTGGGGCAGGTCTTGGCGCAGTTCATGATCGTGTGGCAGCGATACAGCTTGAACGGATCTTCCAGATCATCCAGCCGCGCGCCGGTGGCCTCATCGCGCGAATCGATGATCCAGCGATAGGCGTGCAGCAGGGCGGCCGGGCCAAGGTATTTGTCGCCGTTCCACCAGTAGCTGGGGCAGGAGGTGGAGCAGCTGGCGCACATCACACATTCGTACAGGCCATCCAGCTTCTTCCGGTCGTCGATCGACTGGCGCCATTCCTTGGCCGGGCGGTTGGTCTTGGTTTCCAGCCAGGGCATGATGCTGGCATGCTGGGCATAGAAATGCGTCAGATCGGGGATCAGATCCTTGATGACCGGCATATGCGGCAGCGGATAGATCTTCACATCGCCCTTCACCTCGTCCAGCCCATAGATGCAGGCCAGCGTGTTGATGCCGTCGATGTTCATGGCGCAGCTGCCGCAGATGCCTTCGCGGCAGGACCGGCGGAAGGTCAGCGTCGGATCGACCTCGTTCTTGATCTTGATCAGCGCGTCCAGAATCATCGGGCCGCATTTGTCCATGTCGAGGAAATAGGTGTCGACCCGCGGATTCTGGCCATCATCCGGGTTCCAGCGATAGATCTGGAACTTGCGGACATTCTTGCCGTCCGGCTTTGGCCAGGTCTTGCCGGTGCGGACCGTGGAGTTCTTGGGCAGGGTGAGCTGAACCATGGGTTTACCTCGTCGTGTGGCGGAGGATCGCTGTGCTGGAACGCCTCCGCCGTCGGCGCTCCTCGGGTTTGCTGCGGGCGGGGGGCCGCCGCGTGGCTCAGGGCGGTGGTCGGCGCCCCGGTCTGTCTGGTCCGGCAGGTGGGCCGGTCTTGCCGCCGCGCGGCGGCAAGTCTGTGTGCGTGTAGTCCGGGCGCACGCAGGTCATTCGGGCATCCCCCGTCCGGGGGGTGGCAGGTCGTAAAGCGGGCGCGAGGGCAGCTCGCCCGAGCGTTGATAGACGCAGGATTCATAGACCTGCGCCGGATCGCGGCCCTGAATGTAATCCGAGGACACCGCGATTTCGAAACCGGCAACGGCGCCGACCTCGGAATTCATGCCCATCCGCACCTCGCCGCGCGGCTGCATCGCCAGCCGGGCGCGTTCATAGCACTGCCGCTCGGCATCGGCGCGGGGAATCGGCCCGCAGGCGGCCAGCAGGGCCAGAGCCAGAAGGACAGCGGCGCGCATCATCATCCCGCCATCACCGGCCCGACGCCGCGCGCCCGCATACATTCGCCCGTCGCCGGACGGCGCACCACGGTCACCACATTCTGCACCGTCAACGTGCCGGCCCGCACGCCTACATCCCGGGCCAGCGCGGCCAGTTCGGCGGGGGTGGCATTGACGATCACGCAATCCGCCGCCGCCTCGGCCTGCGGCGCGGTCATGTAGTTCTGCAGCACCGGCACGACAACAGACCGCGCGGCGCGACGGTTGACGTTATCGGCCACGGTCTGCGGCGAACAGGCCGCCAGCAGCAGGGCAAGAGGAAGCAGCAGGGCAGGGTTCATGATCGGCTCGCATGTGACAAGGGATGGCCATCATAGAAACCTGTGGCTTCTGCGGAATTCAACAAGATGTCACCGGCGGCGCCAACCTTGGCGCAGGCAGGATCCCGCTTGGTCAAACCCCGCCCGATGAAAGGCTGTGGCCGCGCCCCGCTGTCCCGACACATACCCGACGGAAGGACGACGCAGGGCGCCCTTCTGCCAGACAGCTGCTGTGAGGCGGGATGCGGCCGGGTCATCAGAACTTCCGCTCTGCCGGGGCGATTTTCTTCAGGCTGATGCCGCCCTCTGCCTCGGCGGTCAGCGGATCGACATGCACGGGCCGGAAGTCCAGCCTGCACTGATCGCCATCCACCCAGGCCAGCGTATGCTTGCGCCAGTTCACATCATCCCGCGTCGGGTGATCCTCATGCGCATGGGCGCCCCGGCTTTCGGTCCGGGCATGGGCGCCATAGATCGTGGCCAGCGCATTGGGCATCAGGTTGGTCAGTTCCAGCGTTTCCATCAGATCGCTGTTCCAGACCAGGCTGCGGTCGGTCACCTTCAGATCGCCCAGCTTGCCTGCGATGACGGTCATCTTCTTCTCGCCCTCCGCCAGGGTCTTTTCGGTGCGGAACACGGCGGCATCGGCCTGCATGGTGCGCTGCATCTCCAGCCGCAGATCGGCGGTCGGCGTGCTGCCATTGGCATGGCGCAGCCCGTCAAAGCGGTGCAGTGCGCGGTCCACCTCGGCCTTGTCCACCGTGGCATTGCGCGCCTTGGGATCGACGATCTGGCCCGCGCGGATCGCGGCGGCCCGGCCGAAAACCACAAGGTCGTTCAACGAGTTGGACCCCAGACGGTTCGCGCCGTGCACGCTGGCGCAGCCCGCCTCGCCCACGGCCATCAGGCCGGGGAACACGGCATCCGGGCTTTCCAGCGTCGGGTTCAGCACTTCGCCCCAATAGTTTGTGGGGATGCCGCCCATGTTGTAATGCACGGTCGGCAGCACCGGGATCGGTTCCTTGTGCAGATCGACACCGGCGAAGATGCGCGCCGATTCGGTGATGCCCGGCAGCCGGGCCTCCAGCGTTTCGCGGGGCAGGTGGTTCAGGTGCAGGTGGATATGGTCGCCATTGGCGCCCACGCCGCGGCCTTCGCGGATTTCCAGCGTCATGCAGCGGCTGACATCGNNGCCATAGATGCCGGTCGGGTGGAACTGCACGAATTCCATATCCTGCAGCGGCAGGCCCGCGCGCGCCACCATGCCGCCACCGTCGCCGGTGCAGGTATGGGCGCTGGTCGCGCTGAAATAGGCCCGGCCATAACCGCCGGTCGCCAGAACCGTCATCTTGGCGTTGAACACATGGATGGTGCCGTCATCCAGTTTCCAGGCCACCACGCCGGTGCAGCGCCCTTCGGTGATGATCAGGTCAATGGCGAAATATTCGATGAAGAATTCGGCATTGTTCTTCAGCGACTGGCCATAAAGCGTGTGCAGGATGGCATGGCCGGTCCGGTCGGCGGCGGCGCAGGTGCGCTGCACCGGCGGGCCTTCGCCGAATTCGGTGGTATGGCCGCCGAAGGGGCGCTGGTAGA
>DOMY01000306.1 GCA_003509785.1 Gemmobacter sp. | reverse complement strand
CACCCGGTCCAGCTTCGGCACCTGCGCCACTCGCCCGCGTTCCAGCATGGCCGTCGTCCACAGCGCGCCCTCGGCATCCTCCACCAGCACGCCCTCCAGCTCCTGCCGCCCCAGCCGGGTGCCGCCATAGCGCGCCTGCACCTCCTCCAGGAACGAGGCCGCCAGATAGGCCCGGTTCGCATCCGTCGGCGCATGGGTCACCACATTCGACGGGTTGCGCAGCACCGCCTTCAGCACAGGCACATTCTTCGGGGTCGTGGTCACCACCTGCTGCGGATTGTCGCCCAGCCGCAGCGCGAACTGCAGCTGATCCCAGGTTTCCTCGCCGCGATCCCATTTCGCCAGCTCGTCCACCCAGGCTGCATCGAACTGCGGCCCGCGCAGGCTGTCCGGCTCCTGCGCCGAAAACGCCTGCGCCACCGCCCCGTTGGGCCAGACCAGCCGCCGCCGCGTTGCCTCCCATTGCGGGCGCCGGTCGGGGGGCGAACAGGCCAGGATGCCGCTTTCGCCAAACACCATTACCTCGCGCACCTGATCGAAGGTTTCCCCCACCAGCGCCACCCGCCTTGCCCGCCCCGGATCGGCCGGGCGCGGGCCTTCCACCTGCGCCCGCACCCATTCTGCCCCGGCCCGCGTCTTGCCCGCCCCGCGCCCGCCCAGGATCACCCAGCTTTTCCAGGCCCCCTCGGGCGGCAGCTGATGCGGCAGCGCCCAGAATTCGAACACCCAGGGCAGGGCCAGCAGCGCCTCGTTGCTCAGGCCGCCCAGGAACTCATCCACCACCTCCGGCGTCACGGAGGCGAGCCAGCCTGCGCCCGATCTCAGCCCGGGCTGCGGCGAAATCCAGTTCTCCGGTGCCTCCTGCGGCAGCCCCGGCAACCTGCTTGCGAAGTTTGTCAACTCTTGTCCTCTCATCCATCACGATCTGGAATGCCTCGCGCAGATCCTTCACCGCCTTCACGGCGGCTTTCACCTCGTCCAGCTCTCCCTCGCGCAGCCGCTGCGTTGCCGCAGCCAGCTCCAGCGCGATATCCCGATACAAATCTTCCGATGCCTGAAGCAGTGCCTCAGGCCCCGTCTCTCCCCCGGAGAATTTCATTCCCATTCGCTGCCGCCCGCCTCTCATGCCTCCGCACGAGTGAAACGAAAAAGCGACAGTGCAGGGCTGCCCGCCCCAGACTGTCGCTCGTTCTTTCTTCTAGCATGGGCCCATCTTTGCCCCATCCGCATCGGAATGTCAAATAATTTATTACTTTCTCTCTGTTAACGCAAAGACCGCTGCCCCGCCGCCCCACGCAACACCCCCCGGCATTTCTGCACCAACCCTGCGCTTTTGCAGGGAATTTCCCCGCCCCGGCTTGCCGCGCATCCCCGCCTCGTCTAATCAGAAGCCCAGAAGGACAGGGGCAGGAACCATGCGTATTCTCATCACCAATGACGATGGCATCAACGCGCCAGGGCTTGAGGTGCTGACCCGCATCGCCGAATCCATCGCAGGCCCCGGGGGCGAGGTTTGGACCGTGGCGCCCGCCTTCGAACAATCGGGCGTCGGCCATTGCATCAGCTATACCCACCCCATGCTGATCGCCAAACTGGGGCCCCGCCGCTACGCCGCCGAAGGCAGCCCCGCCGATTGCGTGCTGGCCGCGATCTATGACGTGCTGCAGGGCGCCAAACCCGATCTGGTGCTGTCGGGCGTCAACCGTGGCAACAATTCCGCCGAAAACGTGCTTTATTCCGGCACCATCGGCGGCGCGATGGAAGCGGCGCTGCAAGGCATCCCCGCCATCGCCCTGTCGCAGTTCATGGGGCCGGAAACCTCGGATCTCGATGATCCTTTCGAGGCCGCCAGCACCCATGGCGCCGCCGTGGTGCGCAGCCTGCTGGATCGCGGGCTGTGGCAGCCGCAGGATGACTACCGGATCTTCTACAACGTCAATTTCCCGCCCGTCTCCGCCGCCAATGTGCGCGGGGTCAAGGTTGCGGCCCAGGGCTTCCGCCGCGATACCGCCTTTTCCACCGATCCGCATATGGCCCCTTCTGGCAAAAAGTTCCTCTGGATCAAGGGCGGCCCGCAACACACCCCCACCCTGCCCGGCACTGATGCCGCCGTGAACCTCGAAGGCTATATCTCCGTCACCCCCATGCGCGCCGATCTCACCGCCCATGATCTGCTGGCGGATCTGCAGGCGCGTCTGGCATGACAAGCGAAGGGCCGGATCACGATGAAGACCCGGCCGAACGCAAGATGCGGTTTCTTTTTGCCCTGCGCACCCGAGGCGTCACCGATGCCCGCGTTCTGACAGCGATGGAACGGATCGACCGTGGCCGGTTCGTGAAGAACATCTTCTCGGATCGCGCCTATGAAGACATGCCTTTGCCCATCTCCTGCGGGCAGACCATCTCGCAGCCCTCGGTCGTGGGGCTGATGACCCAGGCGCTGAACGTGCAGCCCCGCGATGTCGTGCTGGAAATCGGCACCGGCTCCGGCTACCAGGCCGCCATCCTGTCGCTGCTGGCCCGCCGCGTCTATACCGTCGATCGCCACCGCCGTCTGGTGCGCGAAGCCGATGCCCTGTTCCGCGACATGAACCTTGCCAACATCACCGCCGTGGCCCGCGATGGCAGCTTCGGCTGGCCCGAACAGGCCCCCTTCGACCGCATCATCGTCACCGCCGCCGCCGAAGATCCGCCCACCCCCCTGCTGCAGCAGCTCAAGCCCGGCGGCATCATGGTGCTGCCCGTCGGCCAGTCCGATACGCTGCAAAGCCTCATAAAAGTCACCCGCACCGCCACCGGCTTCGAATATGACGAACTCCGCCCGGTCCGCTTCGTCCCACTGGTCGAAGGGCTTGCATCCGAGTAAACTCCCCCCACTATAGGCAGAGTGTTCATCCAGACCCGGGCCAGCCGGGCAGTATACAGAGGTCAGAGCAATGCGCAGTCTTCATCCGGCAAAAGCCCCCCTCCTGCATCGCCCGCTCCTGCAGGCCCTTGGCCTGACCACCGCGCTGCTGGCGCTCGGCGCCTGTTCCTCAGGTCAAAGCTTCGACTGGGATCTGCGCGGCGGCGGGCTCAGCACCGCCGAAGCTGCCCGCGGCGCCGCCCAGTCGCGCCCCACCCCCGATGCCCGCGGCGTGATCTCCTACCCTGGCTATCAGGTGGCTGTCGCCCGCCGCGGCGATACCGTCGCCACCCTTGCCGCCCGCGTCGGCGTCAGCCCGGCCGAACTGGCCAGCTATAACGCCACCCGCCCCGATGCCGCCCTCCGCGACGGCGAGGTGATCGCTTTGCCGCGCCGTGTGGCCGAACAGGCGGGCAGTGCCGCCATCGCCAGCCCCGGCGCCGTGGTCGGCGCCCCGATCCGCTCCGGTGCCATCGACGTGACCACCATCGCCGGAACGGCGATCAATCGCGCCGCCGCCCCTGCCGCCACCGGCACGCCGCCCACCACCGCGCCCAGCGGCTGGCAGAAAGGCCCCGATGCCGCCAGCCAGGCCGCAGGAATCGAACCCGCCCGCCATCAGGTGCAGCGCGGCGAAACCGCCTTCACCATCGCCCGCGCCTATAATGTCTCGGCCCGCGATCTGGCCGCCTGGAACGGGCTGGATGCCAATCTCACGGTGCGCGAAGGCCAGTATCTGCTGATCCCGATCACCGCCCCCGCCCCCACCGCCGTGGCCGCCGTCACCGCCCCGGGCGCAGGCACCCCCACGCCGGTGCCGCCCTCGGCCGCCCTGCCGCTGCCCGCCCAGGATGAACCGCCCGCCGCCGCCGCCAAGGCCGCTGCAGGCATCGCCACCCCGGCCCCGAAACCCGTGGTCGATCTCGGCAGCCAGCGCAGCACCGCCTCCGCCTCGAAACTCGGGATGCCGGTCTCTGGCCAGATCATCCGCGGCTATGCCAAGGGCAAGAACGAAGGCATCGACATCGGCGCCAGCGCCGGGGCCAATGTGGCCGCCGCAGGCGATGGCACCGTGGCCGCCATCACCAAGAACACCGATGGCGTGCCGATCATGGTGATCCGCCACGCCGACAACCTGCTGACGGTCTATGGCGGGATCGACGCGCTCACCGTGCAAAAGGGCGCCGCCGTCAAACGCGGCCAGACCATCGCCAAAGTCCGCTCTGGCAGCCCCGCCTTCCTGCATTTCGAGGTGCGCAAGGGCTTCGATTCCGTCGATCCGATGACCTACCTGCAGTAACAAGACCCATCCGCCGTGACACGAAAGGGGCGCCCGGATTTCCCGCGCGCCCCTTTCCTCTTGGCCCAAATNNCTGCCATTCGATGGCCTCGGCCCGCAGCACTTCGGGCGCCACCTGCACGCCATAGGCCGCGCAATAGCCGTCGATCATCGCCAGGTAATCATCCTGATTGCAGGCATGAAAGCCCAGCCACAGCCCGAACCTGTCCGACAGCGACACCTTTTCTTCCACCGCCTCGCCCGGGTTGATCGCGCTGGACAGTTCATTCTCGATCATGTCGCGCGGCATCAGATGGCGCCGGTTCGAGGTGGCATAAAGGATCACATTCTCCGGCCGCCCCTCGATCCCGCCATCCAGCACCGCCTTCAGGCTCTTGTAATGCTGGTCATCATGGCTGAACGACAGGTCGTCGCAGAACAGGATGAACCGCGCCCGCGATCCGCGCAGCACGTTCAGCAGCCGCCCGACCGAAGGCAGATCCTCCCGCGCCAGCTCCACCAGCTTCAGGTCATGCCCTTCGTCACGCACGGCGGCATGCACCGCCTTCACCAGGCTCGATTTTCCCATCCCGCGCGCGCCCCACAGCAGGGCATTGTTGGCGGGCAGGCCCTTGGCGAAATGGCGGGTATTTTCCAGCAGCGTGTCGCGTGATCGGTTGACGCCGACCAGCAGCGCCAGATCCACCCGCGACACCTGCGCCACCGGCTCCAGCCGGTCAGGGCCGGTATGCCAGACAAAGGCCTCGGCGCCGCCCACATCCGGCAGCGGCGGCGCGGGCGGCGCCAGCCGCTCCAGCGCCTCTGCAATCCGGGCCAGCGCATCGGCCTGCAGCAGATCCAGGCTCATTTATGCGCCTCCGCATCGGCGGCCGCTTCCGCGTCTTCCTCATCCTCGTCCCACAGGCCTTCGGCCCGCAGCTGCGCCTCGCGCTTCTTCTCGATCCGGCGGATCAGGAAGATCGAGATTTCATACAGTGGATAGATCGCGGCAAACAGGATCAGCTGGCTCATCATGTCGGGCGGTGTCACCAGGGCCGCCACCACCAGGATCAGCACGATGGCATAGCGCCGCATCGCCGCCAGCCCTTTCGAGGTGACGATCCCCGCCTTGCCCATCAGCGTCAACAGCACCGGCAGCTGAAAGCACAGGCCAAAGGCCATCACAAAACTGGTGGTCAGCGACAGATACTGCTCCATCGAGCCCTGAAACAGCACCCCGGCCGGCGCGCGGGACACTTCGCCCACCACCTCGGTCTCGGTTGCGGCATAGGTCTGCTGAAAGCCCAGAAAGAAATCAAAGGCGATCGGCAGCACGATGTAATAGGCGAAAGAGGCGCCAATCAGGAACATCACCGGCGAAGCCACCAGAAACGGCAGAAAGGCCGATTTTTCAGACCGATACAGCCCCGGCGCCACGAACCGCCACAGCTGGTATCCGATCACCGGGAAAGACAGCGCAAAGCCGCCCATCACCGAAATCCGGATGGCCACGAAAAACCCTTCCTGCAGCTTCACCAGGATCAGCCCGCATTCCTGATTGCGGTCGGCCAGAGCCGCGCAGATCGGCTGTGTCAGAAAGTTGAAGATCGGGTTCCACACCGTGAAACACAGGCACATCCCCACCACAAAGGCGCCCAGCGAATACAGGATGCGGTTGCGCAGCTCGGCCAGATGCTCGATCAGCGGGGCGGCGGTATCGTCAATATCGTCGGTCGTCATGCCGGATCTTTCGGTTCTGCGACAGGATCAGCCGCTTTTGCGTCGGGGGCCTGACGGGCGGAAAGCGCGGCCTGCGCCGCGGCACGTTTCGCCGCCACTTCCTCGGCCAGCGCCGCTGTTGCGGGGCCCATCACGGGGGCGGCCGGTGCCACAGGGACGGCTGCGGCGGCATCAGCCGCCGGGGCAGCGGCCACGGATGCAGCGCCGGTGACAGCCGTGGCCGCCGGGGCGGATGGCGTTGCCGGGCGGGGTTTCATCGGATCCCAGGCTTCGAACTTGCCCGCCGCCGATTTCACCGCATCCAGCCCCAGATTGCGCGCCGAGGTGGCCTTGCGCAGGTCATCCGCCACATCGCGCACGCCTGCCTCATCCGCCGCACTTTCCATCGCGCGCTGGAATTCCCGCGCCATGCCGCGCGCCTTGGCGGTAAACCGCCCCAGCGTGCGGAACAGCTCTGGCAGGTCTTTCGGGCCGATGACGATCAGCGCCACCACCCCGATGACCACGAGTTCGGTCCAGCCGATATCAAACATCTCTCGGTTCTCTCCCGACGCCTTGGCGCCGTCTGGTCACCATCGGGCGCAGGGGCGCCATCCGGTCACTGTCGGGCGCCGGGGCGCCGTCTGGTCAATATCTGGTCTGTTTCGTCAGGCGCTGCCTCAGATCTTGTCTTTCTCGGGCGTCACCGGGGTCACCGGCGGAACCGGGGCGCCGGGGGTCACGTCGCGCAGCTGCGCGGCTTCGCGGTCCTGTTCCTCGGTCGTTTCCTTGACGCCTTTCTTGAAGGCGGTGATGCCCTTGCCGACTTCGCCCATCAGCGAGGAGNNTCAGCAGAACGACGGCGATCAGAAGAAGGCCGGGAAGGCCGATATTGTTGAGCATGTCCACACTCCTTGTGGCCTGCGTCTGGCAGGCAGGATGATCCATATCCGAAACGCACAAGGCGGCCCGGTTATTCCAATGTCTTGCGCAATTTCCCCCGGCTTACCAGAGCCAAGCCGCCAGAGCGGGCCTGCTCCTGACAGCTAGATGTCAGTTGCCACCCCTTGACGGAAGCCAGCCGCAGGCGCACCCTGTGACATGAGCCGCAATGACCGCCTTTTTGATCTGATCCAGATGCTGCGCGACGGCAGGCTGCATCGCGCCACCGATCTTGCGGGCCGTCTGGGCGTCTCTACCCGCACCATCTGGCGCGATATGGCGGTGCTGGCCGCCTCTGGCCTGCCGGTGGAGGGAGAGCGGGGGGTGGGCTATATCTTGCGGGCGCCAGTGACGCTGCCCCCACTGATATTGACGAATGACGAACTTGCCGCGCTGCAGAACTATCTGACAGTCACTGCCGAGGCGCCGGATGGCACTTTGGCGCGCGGGGCCAAATCGCTGGCAGCCAAGATCGCCGCCGTGCTGCCGGTGCCCGAAAGCCCCTGAGGCCAGGGCGATCAGCCCACCCGCGTGCCTGCCGGAAAGACGAAGCAGCGATCCCGCCGGATCATCAGCCACAGCACAGTGCCGGGCTTGGGCAGAAACACCCCGGGCACGGCTGCATTCAGCGTGGACCCATCGTAATCCATTGAAAATTCTACCAGACTTTCACGGCCCAGAAAGCGCGCGCGCACCACACGCCCCTCTGCCGGGGTGCCATCCATCGGCGTGGGATTGGGGCCGCGCCCGGCGCGATCGAAATCAATCTTCAGATGCTGGGGCNNCCTGAGAAATTCACCAAAGGGGGTACGGGTCAGCGCCCCGCGCGATGCCGCACGTATCACGTTGATATCGCTGAAGAAAGCCGCCGCCGCCTTGTCTGCCGGGCTGTTGTAGACGTTATAGGGCGATCCCATCTGCACGATGCGCCCGCCCCGCATCAGCGCGATTTCATCGGCCATGCGCAAGGCCTCGTCCGGTTCATGCGTGACCAGCAGAACCGCAGCACCTTCCTGTTTCAACACTTCCAGCGTGGTGTCGCGGATGCCGTCGCGCAGGCGGTTGTCCAGCCCGGAAAACGGCTCC
>DOMY01000011.1 GCA_003509785.1 Gemmobacter sp. | reverse complement strand
CCCCGGCAGCCCGGCGGGCCGCATCGCCCTGCTTCATGCCGTCGCGGATATCGAACTGAACGCGGTGGATCTGCACTGGGATATCATCGCCCGCTTCGGCCATGTGCCGATGCCGCCGGGTTTTTACGATGACTGGGTGAAGGCGGCGGATGAGGAATCCAAACATTTCGGCCTGATGTGCGATTGCCTGGAAGGCATGGGCAGCCATTATGGCGCCCTGCCCGCCCATGCCGGCATGTGGCGGAACGCCGAAGATACCGTGGAGGATCTGTTCGGCCGCCTCGCCGTGGTGCCCATGGTGCTGGAGGCCCGCGGGCTGGATGTGACGCCCGGCATGATCGAAATCTTCCGCAAGGCGGGCGAACAGCAGGCCATTGTCGCGCTGGAAGTGATCTATGCCGAAGAGGTCGGCCATGTCGCCTATGGGTCAAAATGGTTCAACTGGCTGTGCGGACGCGACGGGCTGGACCCGAAAGAGGTGTTCCACGCGCTGGTGCGGCAGTATTTCCACGGCGCCCTGAAACCGCCCTTCAACGAGGAAAAGCGCGCCGAAGCCGGGTTGCCGCCCGATTTCTACTGGCCCCTGACCGAACAATTTGACGCAGACCCAGCCGCGTGATCGGCGGNNGGCGGCCAGCCGCGACGGGTGCCGCTTCCACAGGTGGCGCCCGCGGCAATGAATGAAGTGGAACCTGCCTCGTGCTGATGCGCCTTGCCTATCGGATCAACGCCACGCTGGAACGATATCTGCCGGAACAACGGCTGTTCCTCAAATCTGATTCTTCGACCCGGTTCATTCGGCTGCGCCCGGCCACGCAGGCCANNCGCCATCGACAGCATCGCCGCCGGTTCCGGCGAAGATACCGTGGCCCGCCAGCAGCAGATGTTCGAACAGCGTCTGGTCGCCCTGTCGAACGACCGCGACCGCCGCGCCGAAGAGGCCGTGCGGGCGCAGGAACGGTTCAACGTGGCGCTGGCCGAAATGAGCCGGATGCAGACCCGGCTTCTGGCATCGGAAGACAGCCGCAAGGAACTGGAAACCGGCATAGACGTGATCCAGAACACCCTGCGCCGCACCATCAAGGAACGCGATACCGCCCGGGGCGAGGTGGCGCGCATCGCGGCCCAGCTGTCCGAACAGGGCACCCCCCATACCGAGGCTGGCCGCGTTCAGGATGCCCTTGCCACGCTGGACATCATGGCAGGCACGCTGAAATCCACCGCCCAGCAGCGCGACGAGATGGAAAACGAGGTGGCGAAGGCCGAAGCGGAAACCGATGCCATCGCCCGCGCCAAGAAAGAGCTGGAGCTGCGCAACGACGCCATCTTTGCCCAGCTGGAAGAGGCCGTGACCGTTTCCGTCGAACCGCTGAACAAGATGTTCTCCGCCGCCGGGCTTGATCCGGAAGGGCTGCTGAAACAGGTGCGGCGCGGCTATTCGGGCCAGGGCGGCCCGCTGACGCCCATCGTCTCCACCAAGGGCGGCCCGCTGTCGGAAGACGAGGCCCGCGCGAATGGCATCCTGGATACGCTGGACCGGATGAACATGTACCGTCTGGCCGCTTTCAAGGCACCGTTTGCCAATCCGGTGCCCTCGGGGCGCTATCGCTTCACTTCGGGTTTCGGCGGGCGCAACGATCCCAAGGGGGCCGGATGGCGGCGGCACGAGGGGATTGATTTCGCGGGCGCCTATGGCACCGGCATCCATTCCACCGCCGATGGCGTGGTGACAAAGGCCGGTTGGCAGAACGGTTATGGCCGCGCCGTCGAGATCCGTCACGAGTTCGGGCTGTCCACGCTTTATGCCCATATGTCCGAAATCCATGTGAAGGTCGGTCAAAGGGTATCGCGCGGCGACCGGATCGGTGATATGGGCAATTCAGGCCGGTCTACCGGCACACATCTCCACTACGAGGTTCATGTCGGTGGCCGACCGGTCAACCCGATGACCTATATCAAGGCTGCGAGCGATGTTTTCTAAAAGCAGAATCAACGAACCCGGTCCCAAACAGGTAGAGCCTGACAAGGCAAAAGCGGCCGAGCTTCCTGCAGGCAAGCCCGCAATGGAATATGCACCTGTGAAAGCCAAACCGAATACCTCCATCCTGTCGTCCGATCTGACGGTGGTGGGCAATCTGAAAACCACTGGTGACATCCAGGTGGAAGGCACGGTCGAGGGCGATATCCGCGCCCATCTGCTGACCGTGGGCGAAACTGCCACCATCCGGGGCGAAATCGTCGCGGATGATATCGTGGTCAACGGCCGCGTCATCGGCCGCGTGCGCGGCCTGAAGGTGCGCCTGACCTCCACCGCGNNGGGGCTACAGCACCGTACGCCGGTACAGATGCCAGGTGGCATGGCCCAGCACCGGCAGCACCACGAACAGGCCCAGAAACCCCGGCAGCATCGCCAGGAACAGCGCCCCCGCCACCAGCGCCCCCCAGGACAGCATCACCACCGGATTGGCCGTCACCAGTGAAAAGCTGGTAATCATCGCCGTCACGAAATCCACCTCGCGGTCCAGCAACAGCGGCAGGCTCACCACCGTCAGCGCATAGAGCAGCGTGGCAAAGACAGCACCCGCCGCCGTGCCCACCAGCAGCATCACCAGCCCCTGCCCCGACAGCAGCACCCCGAAAGAGCTGGTGATATTGGTCAGCGTGGCGGTGCCCAGAAACAGCGCAAAGATCATATGCGCCAGAAAGTTCCAGAACAGGAAGAACACCACGATCACCACGGCCATCGACGGGATCTGCCGGTCCTTCTGGCGAAAGATGACCCCGGCAATCTCGCCCGCGCGCAACGGCGCCCCCGCCGCCAGCCTGCGCGACATCTCGTAATAGCCGCAGGCGATGAACGGCCCCAGAATCGGAAAGCCCGCGCTGGCAGGCAGGGTCAGCCACAGCCAGCCCTGCGCGGTCAGCGCCCAAAGCACCAGCCAGCCGCCCAGAACATAGACCGCGGCAAAGCCCATGCCCAGCAGCGGTGCCGCGCGGAAATCCTGCCAGCCTACGCGCAGGCTGGCGGCCAGATCGGCAAATTCAACCTCGGTGATTTCGGGGATATGCGGCGGCCCGGTATCGGTATGCGTCATTCTGTCCTCCCTTTGCGGGAAGTCTAGACGCAGGCCGATCCTGCCGGAAAGTTCTATCTTTGCCGCAGGTTCAGCGCGGGCCGATCAATCTTCGGCCGCGGCCTCTGCC
>DOMY01000270.1 GCA_003509785.1 Gemmobacter sp. | reverse complement strand
TGGTGGATACGCTCTCCACCGTCATGGGCCTGCAGGGCAGCCGCATCCAGTTCACGCCCGATCTGATGCCCGCCGACATCCTGGGGTCAGAGGTGCTGGAAACCGCAACCGATGGGAGCCGCGCGTTCCGCTTCATCGAAGGGCCGATCTTCTGCCAGCTGCTGCTGGCCGATGAAATCAACCGCGCCAGCCCGCGCACCCAATCCANNCCACTATCGCAGGCCAGCACCGCCCGCTGGGCCGCCCCTTCCATGTGCTGGCGACGCAGAACCCCATCGAACAGGAAGGCACCTATCCGCTGCCCGAAGCGCAGCTGGACCGTTTTCTGGTGCAGGTCGATGTCGATTACCCGGATCGCAAGACCGAACGCGAGATCCTGCTGGCCACCACCGGCGCCGAAGATGCGCAGGTTCATCAGGTATTTACCGCCGCCGAACTGATCGAGGCGCAGCAGGTGATCCGCCGGATGCCCGTGGGCGACAGCGTGGTGGAGGCGATCCTGGATCTGATCCGCGCCTGCCGCCCGGGCGAACCCGAAGGCGCCGCGCTGGCCGATACGCTGTCCTGGGGTCCGGGGCCGCGCGCCGCGCAGGCGCTGATGCTGACGGTGCGGGCGCGCGCGCTGCTGGATGGCCGTCTGGCGCCTTCGGTGGCGGATGTGGCGGCGCTGGCCCGCCCGGTGCTGACGCATCGCATGGCGCTGACCTTTGCGGCGCGGGCGCGGGGCGAATCGCTGTCCACCACCATCGCCGCCGTCACCGCCCGCAGCCTGGGCCTGGAGGCCGCCGCGTGAGCCTGACCGCCGATCTGCGCGGCCGGGCGGAAACGCTGGGCCAATCGCTGCCCGCGCTGCTGGCGGCGGCCGATCATCTGGCGCAGGCCGTGATCCTGGGCGACCATGGCCGCCGCCGGGCGGGGATGGGCGATGAATTCTGGCAATACCGCCCCGCCCATATCGGCGACAGCGCGCGCATGGTCGACTGGCGCCGTTCGGCCCGGTCTGATGCGCATTTCGTGCGGGAACGCGAATGGCAGGCGGCGCAGAGCGTATCGCTTTGGGTGGATTCTTCCGCCGCCATGCGGTTTTCGGGCGATCGCAACCGCCCGCCCAAGGCCGACCGTGCCCGCCTTCTGGCGCTGGCGCTGGCGGTGCTGCTGCTGCGCGGCGGTGAAAGGGTGGGGCTTCTGGGCCATGACATCCCGCCCCGCGCGGGCCGGGTGCAGGCCGAACGGCTGGCACTGGCGATGGCCGATGACACCGCCGAAGATTACGGGCGCCCCGCCGCAGATGGCGTGCCCGCGCATGGGCGGGTGGTGCTGGTGTCTGATTTCCTAGGGGATATCAGCGGGGTAGAGGCGGCGGTGGCTGCGGCATCGGATCGGGGGGCGCGGGGCGTCATCCTGCAGGTGCTGGACCCGGCAGAGCAAGAGTTTCCCTTTGATGGCCGCACCATCTTTGAAAGCATGACCGGCGCCATGCGCCATGAAACCATGCGCGCAGGCGATCTGCGCAGCCGCTATCTGGCGCGTCTGGCCGAACGGAAAGAACACCTGGCCCGGATCGGGCGCGCGGCGGGCTGGCATGTGGGCCACCATCACACCGGCGATGCGGCGCAGCCTGCGCTTTTGTGGATGTATCGGGCGCTGGAGGCCGCGCTTTGATGTTCATGCTGGGCCCCATCGGCTTTACCGTTCCGCTGATCCTGCTGGGGCTGATCGCCCTGCCGATCCTGTGGCTTTTGCTGCGTGCCGTGCCGCCCGCGCCGATCCGCCGCCGCTTTCCGGGGGTGGCGCTGCTGCTGGGCCTGCGCGACGAGGATAACGAGACCGACCGCACGCCCTGGTGGCTGCTGCTGCTGCGGGCGCTGGCGATTGCGGCGGCGATCATTGCCTTTGCCGGGCCGGTGCTGAACCCCGACCGGCGCGAAACCGTCAGCGATGCGCCGCTCTTGATCCTGCTGGATGGCGGCTGGGCCGATGCGCGCGACTGGCCGCGCCGGGTGGAGCGCGCGGGCGCGCTGGTCGAGGCGGCAGGACGGGCGGGGCGCCCCGTGGCGGTGATCCGCCTGACAGATCGGCCGGAGGCGCCGGTGTTTCAGGCCGCGGCCGCCGTGGCCCCGCGTCTGGCCGGGTTGCAGCCGCAGGCCTATGCCCCCGCCGATCTGCCGGGCTGGGCGGCGGTGATGCCGGCCGGGGCGGTGGAAAGCTATTGGCTGTCGGATGGTCTGGATCATCCGGGCCGCGCCGATCTGCTGGCGGCACTTGAAGCGCAAGGGCCGGTGACGGTGTTTGAAAGCCCGCGCGCCCTGCTGGCGCTGAAACCCGTGGGGTTCCGCGATGGGGCGGTGCAGATCAGCGCCTTGCGCCTGCCTGCGGGCGCCGAACAGGCGGTGGAGGTTTCGGCGCGGGGGCTTGATCCGGCGGGGATCGACCGCGAGCTGGCGCGGGCCACGCTGACCTTTGCGCCGGGCGCCGATGCGGCGGACACCGCGCTGAACCTGCCGCCCGAGTTGCGCAACCGTCTGACGCGGTTCGAAATTGCGGGCGCGCGATCCGCCGGGGCGGTGACGCTGACGGATGACAGCCTGAAACGCCGCAAGGTGGCGCTGATCGGTGGTGGGGCGGATGCCGAAGGGCTGTTGCTGCTGTCGCCCACGCATTACCTGCGCCAGGCGCTGGAGCCGGTGGCCGAGCTGATCGAGGGCAATCTGGCCGATGTGCTGCTGGCCAATCCCGATGTCATCGTGCTGACCGATGTGGCGCGGATGACTCAGGCCGAAACGGATGGGCTTGTGACATGGGCCGATGAGGGCGGGTTGCTGCTGCGCTTTGCCGGGCCGCGTCTGGCGGCATCCGATGTGGCGCGGGCTACCGAAGACCCGCTGCTGCCGGTGCGGCTGCGCGAGGGCGGGCGGTCCCTGGGCGGCACCATGAGCTGGGGCGACCCGCGCGTTCTGGCGCCCTTTGCCGAGGGCAGCCCGTTCCATGGTCTGGCCGTGCCGCCCGAAGTGGCGGTGACGGAACAGGTGCTGGCGCAACCCGATCCGGATCTGGCGGCGCGCACGATTGCCGCGCTGGCCGATGGCACGCCGCTGGTGACGCGCAAGGCCATCGGGCAGGGGCAGGTGGTCTTGTTCCATGTGACGGCCAATGCCGAATGGTCTACCCTGCCTTTGTCGGGGCTGTTTGTGCAGATGCTGGAACGGCTTGCCGTATCTACCCGGCCCGAAGCGGCGGAGGCCGCCGATCTGGCGGGGCAGGTGTTCACGCCTGAACAGGTGCTGGATGCCTTCGGCGTGGCCGAAGAACCCGAAGGCCTGCCGGGTGTGGCGGGCGAGGATCTGGCGCGCGGTGTGGCGGGGCCGGATCTGCGGCCGGGGCTTTATGCGGGCGAGGATCGGCGGGTGGCGCTGAATGTGATCGGTGCGGACAGCGTGCTGCAGCCTGCCGTCTGGCCAGAGCGGATCGTGGTTGAAGGGCTGGAGC
>DOMY01000233.1 GCA_003509785.1 Gemmobacter sp. | reverse complement strand
CATCCGCACACCACAGCCCCGCAGGGCCGCGATCATGTGATCATGCGCCCCCACATCCAGCGCCTTCTGCCGGTCGCCGCTGTCATTGGTGCCCACAATCGCCGCCGGATCCCCCGGCAACACCCCCGCCGCCAGCCGCGCCCCAAGCGCAGGCACAGCCCCCGCAAGGGCCAGAACAATCCCGCCCACAGAACCCGCCGCAGAAAGATGGGCACGCAGGGGCGTGCCGCTGGCAGCACCGTCTTGGGGAAGTTGCAGCATGAAGAAAACCTCGCGAGGGAAAACAGGGTGGGGCGCGCGGGGAGGGCGCGCGCCCCGGCAAGCACCGCAGCGCCTGCCGTAACTTTGCAGCAGGCGCCTCAGCGCTTGCTGTATTTCGCGCCGACCTCGTCTATGGCGCTCACATTGCTGGCAGATTTGCCATTGGCGTCAAAGTTCAGGGTCTCTTTCAGCCAGGCCTCGGCAATGGCCTTGGCCAGTTCGGGGCCGATCACCCGCGCGCCCATGGTGATGATCTGGGCATTGTTCGACAGGGCCGCGCGTTCGGCCGAATAGGTATCATGCGTCAGCGCGGCGCGGATGCCCGGCACCTTGTTGGCCGCGATGCAGACGCCGATGCCGGTGCCGCAGACCAGGATCGCCCGGTCATAGGTGCCATCCAGCACACCGCTGGCCACCCGATCCGACAGGTTGGCGTAAAACGCATCCGGCCCGGCATCGGTGCGCGAGATTTCGGATACGTCGAAGCGGCCCTTCAGATGGTCGGCCAGGATCTTGGCCAGACCTTCGCCCGCGCTGTCGCCTGCAATAGCCAGTTTCATATCTGTCTCCCTGTCAGAGTTTGGCGGCGCATTTGGCAAGGATGTCGAGATAACCCGCAACATCCCAGGCCGAACGCCCGATGAACAGCCCGTCGATATGCGGGCAGGTGATAAGCTCTTCGCAATTGCCCGGATTGACCGAGCCGCCATAAAGGCAGGGCACCCGCCGCCCCAGCACATCCTGCGCCACGGCGATGATTTCGGCCTGCCGCGCATCGGCATAATCCGATGTGGCGGGGATGCCGTTCACGCCGATGGCCCAGACGGGTTCATAGGCCAGCAGGATGGTCGCGGCTTTCTGATCGGCCAACAGGCGGCCCAGGGCGCCGCGCACCTGCGCCTCCAGCACCTGCTGGGCGCGGCCGGCTTCGCGTTCGGCCAGCGTTTCTCCGATGCAGATCAAGGGGATAAGCCCATGGCGCACAGCGGCTTCGGTTTTCAGCCCCACGGTTTCATCGGTTTCGCCGAAGAATTCGCGCCGCTCGCTATGGCCAAGTTCGACGATATCCAGCCCGCAATCGCGCAGCATCGGGGCCGAAACCTCGCCCGTCCAGGCGCCGTCATCGGCCCAGTGCATGTTCTGCGCGCCCACTTTCACCGAAGTATCGGCCAGCAGCGCCTTGACCTCGCGCACCAGGGTGAAGGGCGGGATGACAAAGCGCTGGATGCGCGGGTCGCGTGCGGCATCCGTGGCGCGCAGCCCTTCGGCGAAGGCGCGGCCTTCGGCCAGCAGCTTGTTCATCTTCCAGCTGGTGCCGATCCAGATCTGCGGTTCCATGGGTCAGTTCCTTGCGATTGTCAGGCGGATGCCCGCCCGGTCCAGCGCGGCGCGCTCTTCCGGGGCGGGGGTGTCATCGGTGATGATCGTGTCGAATTCCGTCAGATCGGCCAGCACATGCAGGGCCGAGCGGCCAAACCGCTGATGGTTGACCAGAAGGCAGCTGCGCCCGGCGGCGGCCATCATGGCGCGTTTGGCACGCACCACGGCATCATCCATATGGAAGGCCTGCAGCCCCGTCAGCGCGGGGGCCGAGATAAAGGCCAGATCGGCGCGCAGCCGCGACAGCGCGGTTTCCGTGACCATGCCGAAGAAGGCATTGAATTTCGGGCTGAAAACGCCCCCAAGCGCGATCAGCGTGATGCCGGTTTCGCCCTTCAGCCGGTCGATCACGGCGGCATTGTTGGTGATGATGGTCAGCGGCCGCTTGTCCGCCAGCGCCGCCCCCAGCAGCGCCGCCATGGAGCCATCGTTGATCATCACCGTCATGCCGGGTTCCACCAGATCCAGCGCGGCGCGGGCCATGCGGTCTTTCGCCTCGCCGTCCTGCAGCGCGCGGATGCGGAAATCGCTTTCGAACTGGGTGCCCGCCTCGATCGTGGCGCCGCCGCGCACCTTGCGCAGCAGGCCTGCCTGTTCCAGATCGTCCAGATCGCGGTGGATGGTCATTTTCGATACGGCAAAGCGTTCGGCCAGATCATCCAGATCCACGGCCCGGGCGCCGACCAGCATATCCATGATCGCCTGACGGCGTTCGTCGCGCTTCATCTGAACACCCCCCCCCCGNNACCCCCCCCCCCCGTCCGATCATTGGCCTGTCAGTGTTCTAACATGGAAATTGCGATAAACAACATAAATTTTGTGACTTTGTGATGATAGTGTGTGATTTATCATAGAACATCACATCAGATGCGTGATTCTATCACCCGGAGGAACCAGACATGCCCCAGAGCGCCCAGATCGCGGCCAAGGCCGCGCTTGACCCGCAGAATTTTGCACTGGCCAATTGTATTCGCGCCCTCGCCATTGATGGGGTCGAGGCGGCGAAATCCGGCCATCCCGGGGCGCCGATGGGCATGGCCGATGCCGCCGCCGCGCTGTTCCGCGGCCATCTGAAATTCGATGCCGCCAACCCTGATTGGCCGGACCGGGATCGCTTCGTTCTGTCGAACGGCCATGCCTCGATGATGCTTTATGCCCTGCTGCATCTGACGGGGTATGAGGATATGACACTGGAACAGCTTAAGAATTTCCGTCAGTGGGGCGCGATCACGGCGGGCCATCCCGAATATGGCCATGCCAAGGGCGTGGAAGTGACGACCGGCCCGCTGGGGCAGGGGCTGGCGACGGCGGTGGGCATGGCGCTGGCGGAACGGCGGCTGGCGGCCGAATTCGGCGCCGATCTGGTGGATCACCACACCTATGTGTTTCTGGGCGATGGCTGCCTGCAGGAAGGCATCGGGCAAGAGGCGATCAGCCTGGCGGGGCATCTGGGGCTGGCCAAGCTGATCGTGATCTATGATGACAATGATATCACCATCGACGGGCCGACCTCTGTTTCGTTTTCCGAGGATATTCCGGCGCGGTTCCGGGCCTGTGGCTGGCATGTGCAAAGCTGTGACGGGCATGACGGGCAGGCGCTGGATGCGGCACTTGCCGCCGCGCGGGCGGAGGGTGACAAGCCCTCGCTGATCGCGATGAAGACGGTGATCGGATTTGGTTCTCCCAACAAATCAGGCACTTATGCGGTGCATGGATCGCCTTTGGGCGCGGCAGAGGCGGCTGCGACCAAAGAGGCGCTGGGATGGACGGCGGCGCCCTTCGACATTCCGGCCGATCTGGGCGCGGCATGGCGGGCCAACGGGGCGCGCGGGGCAGAGGCCCGGCTGGCCTGGGAGGCGCGGCTGGCCGCGCGGCCCGCGGCAGAGCAGGCAGAGTTCCTGCGCCGCCTGTCGGGCGCGCTGCCTGCCGCATATGAGANNGCCACCCGCAAGGCCAGCCAGATGGCGCTGGAGGCGCTGACCCCCGCGCTGCCCGAAATGATCGGCGGTTCGGCGGATCTGACCGGGTCGAACCTGACGCGGGTGAAGGCGGTGGACAGCCAGTATACGCGGGCGGAACCGGGGCGCTATATCGGCTATGGCGTGCGGGAATTCGGCATGGCGGCGGCGATGAACGG
>DOMY01000232.1 GCA_003509785.1 Gemmobacter sp. | reverse complement strand
CTCGCGAGGCCGGAGGTTTGCTTTCTGTGGCGCTATCCCTCGGGTCGCCCCGGGCGGAAGTTATCCGCCGCCTTTTCACCGTGGAGCCCGGACTTTCCTCGACGAGATCAAGTCCCGCCGCGACCGCCCAGCCGTCTGGCGGGGGCTAGATGCGCCGCCACGTCGCGCAGGTCAACAACTAGCTGGGCGAGGCCCTGCGCGGCTGATTGACGAGACAGAACCGCCATGGCTGATAAGCCTGTCGGAGGATGGCGGACATGATGAAGTATGGGGCGGCCAACGGGCGCGCGCGGCTGCTGGTGATCTTCGGAGCCGCCTCGCTGGCGGCGGTCGGCGTGGGGGCGTGGGTGTGCGCGGCCAGCGGCGTGCCGACAGGATCCTGGGTGCGAAATCTGGCGGCCTGGATGGTTGGGGGGCTGGCTGCGGCGGGTTTGGCGGCGACGGCGCGGCCTGCGGTCCTGCCTATCGTGCCTTGGCTGGCGGGCGCAGGGCTGGCGACCACCTTCTTCAATCCGGCCCAGGAGGGCGTTCATCGTTGGATCGACGTCGGTCCCCTTCACGTCAATGTCGCCATGGTCGTTTCGCCTGCCGCAGCGGTCGCTCTGGCGATGGCGGCGGACCGCCTGACGGTCTGGATCGCGGCCTTCGTCGCCCTGGCGCTCCTGGTCGCCCAGCCGGACGCGTCCCAGGCCACGGCGATGGCCGGGGTGATCGGGCTGGTCGCCTCCTTTTCGCTGAAGACCCGCGTGATGAAGGCGCTGGCCATCGCGGGCGCCGGTCTGTTGACCACTGTGGCCTGGATGCGGCCCGATCCCCTGCAACCGGTCGCCGAAGTGGAGGAGATCGTCGGGATGGCCTTTCGACTGTCGCCCGTCATCGGCGGCCTGGCGCTGATCGCCCTGATCGGCGTCGTTGCGGTTCCGGCCGCCCTGAGTCCATCCAAATCCGGATCGGCTCTGGCCGGCGCGGCGCTGAGCCTCTGCCTGGCCTTGTGGGCGGTCACGCCGATGTTCGGCGCCTTCCCCGTCCCTCTCGTCGGGATCGGCATGAGCCCCATTCTTGGCGCCTGGCTGGGCGTAGGCCTGCTGGCGGCCCTGCACCGCAGGCCGCCCCCTAGTCCAGCACGCCCGTGACGCTTTCGACGCTGGCCAGTTGCAGCAGGCCGACCAGCCGCGCCCGCGTCTCNNCCCGCGTCTCGCCGTCGGCGACGCCGTCGATGCGGTCGGGGCGCCAGTGGCGCTGGAAGGCGCGGACAGTGGTTTCGGTCTCGGCGTCATAGTCGCCGCCGGGCGTCAGCCCATAGCCCAGCCGGTGCAGGCCGGCGCGCAGGACCACGACCCCGATCCCCTGGTCGCCCTTCTGCAACAGGCCGCCCAGGGCCTTGATCCGGTCGGCGGCGGGCTCGAACCAGAGGCCGTGGCCGGCCTCGGCCAGACGTTTCCACGGGAACAGCTCGCCGGGATCGGTCTTGCGCGCCGGCGCCAGGTCGGAATGGGCGATGATGCGGTTGTCGGGAATGGTCCAGCGGTCGCGGATGTCGCCGATCAGGGCGATGACCGCCGCGATCTGGGCCTCGGGAAACAGCCGATAGCCGAACTCATGGCCCGGATTGACGATCTCTATGCCGATGGAGGCGGCGTTGCAGTCGTCCTCGCCGCGCCAGCCCCCCGCCCCGGCATGCCAGGCGCGCCGTTCTTCGGGCACAAGCTGGAAGATCCGGCCGTCCTCCTCGACCAGATAATGGGCCGACACCTTGGCCTCGGGGTCGCGCAGCCGCGCCAGGGCGGCCTCGCCCGTCTCCATGCCGGTATAGTGCAGCACCAGCATGTCGGGCGGCGCCCGACGCGTGTCGAAGTTCGGCGAGGGCGCCGCAATCAGGTCAATCATGGCTTCAGGCCTCAGCGGCCGTGGCGTTCCCAGCCGTAGGCGACCCAAGTCCCGTCCACCTTGTGCGCCTCGATCACGTCGGGATCCCCGGCGCGGCGGCGGGGCGCCAGGTTGCGGCGCGCGCGCATGGCCAGACCGGCCAGGAAGACCAGCACCCCGGCGAACAGGGCGATCACCGCGACGGCGGCGGCGGTGAAGACGGCCAGGACCGCGCCCACGGCCATGGCGGCGACGGCGGCGATCATGCCGGCGATCCACATCACGGAGGCCACGAGGCCGTTGGGCCGGCGGCGAGCGGCGAAGCCGATGGTGGCGAGACGTTCAGGCTGGAACATGGGTCATCCTTTCAGGCGTCCCGAAGAACGCCCATTCCACAATGTCGGTCCATCGGGCCTCGCGGTCAATGGATCCGCCTTCAAGCCTGCGTGCGATGGATCGTCACTGCCGGCCTCAGAACATCGGCTGGTCGGCCAGGACCACCGCGCCCTCGCTGCGCATCCGCTCGCCTTCGATGCGGCGCATCACCGCCTGGGCCTGGGGATCGGCCATGACGCCGCCCAGCATGACCAGGGCCTGGGCCGCCTCGCTCTGGACCCCGAACATCTCGGACAGGGCTTCCCACGGCGACTTCGACTTGGGGAAATGCTTGAAGCGGACCGATTCCCCGGCGGGGATCTTGGCCAGGGCCTTGGCCTTGGCCACCGCCTCGGTCAGGCCGCCCAACTGATCGACCAGGCCCAGCGGCAGGGCCTGGGCNNCGAGCCGGCGAAGGCGGCGCGCTGGCTGTTGGTGAAGGACTGGGTCGGCGAGAAGGCGTCGGCGTAGGGACCGCCGACCGTCAGTTCACGCATGTCCACGCCGAACCGGCCCAGGGCGTCGGCGATCACGAACTTGCCGCCGAACACGCCGATCGAGCCGGTCAGGGTCGAGGGCTGGGCCACGATCCAGTCGGCTTCCGAACTGATCCAGTAGCCGCCCGAGGCCGCATAGGCGCCCATGGACACCACCACCGGCTTGCCGGCGGCCTTGGCCGCGCGCACGGCGGCCAGGATCTGTTCCGAGGCTTCGGGCGATCCGCCCGGCGAAGAGACGCGGAAGACGATGGCCTTCACGCCCTTGTCCTCGATGGCGTCATAGATGGCCTCGGCCGTGTCGTCCGAATGGATCGAAGAGCCGCCGCCGAAGCCGCCGCCGTCGCTGCGTCCGGTCACGATGGCGCCCTCGCCGCCGACGATGGCGATGGCGTTCTTGCCCGAGCCGGTCCGCTCGCCCTTGTCCGACGTGTACTGGTCGAACTCGACGATTTCGGCGCCCTTGCCGGCGCGGCGCTTGATCTCGGCCTCGGCCTCCTCGACCTGGCCGATCTTGTCGATCAACTTGTTCGCCAGGGCCTGTTCGGCCGAATAGGGGCCGGCCTCGATCACGGTCTTCAGCGCCGCCGGCGTCGTCTTGCGGTCCTGGGCCGCATTGGCCAGGGCGCTGTCATAGAGGGAGGTCATCCAGGCGGTCATGGCCTCGCGGTGCGGGCCGGTATAGTCGCTCTGGGTGTATTCGTTGACGGCGTTCTTGTACTCGTAGCGCTGCTCGAAATCGGCGCGCACCCCGTATTTCTCGAACGCCCGCCCCAGGAAGACGCTGTCGGCCGAGAAGCCCGTCGCCTGGAAGCCGGCCGTGTTCTGCATCCACAGTTCCGAGGCCGAGGCCCCGACCATATAGGTGGACATCACCGCCCCCATGGGCGCGAAGCCCTGGCTGTGGGCGATGACCGGCTTGCCCGAGGCGCGGAAGCGGCGGACCGCCTGGCGCAGTTCGTCCGCCGTCGCCGGGGTCATGCCGCTTTCCGGCAGGCGGATCAGCAGGGCCTTGACGCTCTTGTCCTCCTCGGCCTGGGCCAGGCCGTCCACCACCTGGGTCACCGACAGGCCGGACCCGCCGAAGGCCGCGAACGGATTGGTCGAGGGCTGGTCGCTGACGCCCTCGCGCAGGTCCAGCTCCAGCACCGAGGTCGCGGGCGCCGTCGGCTTGGACGAGCCGGCGATCGCCACGGTCAGCAGCACCACCGGAATGACGACGACGAACAGGATCAGTCCGGTGAAGACACCCAGGACCGTCAGGAAGAATTGCTTCATGGGAGAAGGCGCGCTCGCAAGGGGCCGAAAATGGCTCGGCTTCACCATAGCCTCGGAACGGTCACCGTCAAATGAACGTCCCGCAACGTAGGCGCGTCGGATCGCCCCGGATCCACCATGTTGCGGCGCCGCGTGACGATTGATGCGCGTCCCGGAAATCCCTATATGAGCCGCAAGCGAGCGGGGGCCTGTCGCCCGCGCCATAGACCGGAGACCGCCCCATGCTGGTCACCCTGATGAAATCCAAGCTGCACCGCGCCACGGTGACCCAGGCCGACCTCGATTACGAAGGCTCGATCGCCATCGACATGGACCTGCTGGACGCGGCGGGCATCTTTCCGCACGAACAGGTCGATGTGCTGAACATCACCAACGGCGCGCGGTTCACCACCTACGCCATCGAGGCGCCGCGCGGCTCCCGGGTCATCGGCGTCAACGGCGCCGCCGCCCGCCTGGTCCAGAAGAACGACAAGGTGATCGTCGTCACCTACGGCCAGCTGCCCCAGGAAGAAGCCCGCCAGTGGACGCCGAACGTCGTGCTGCTGGACGACGCCAACGAGATCAAGCGCGCCGGCTGACGCCCGCCCCTTTCCCACCAGGGAAACGATCGACCCTCACGCCGATGCAAAAAAGGCCCGCCGTCGCCGGCGGGCCTTTCTTCATTCCGAACCGCGGATCAGCGGGCGATGTCGTAGACGCCGGTGATGTCGACCCGGACCGTCAGTTCGCCGGCGGCGACCGGGGTGCTGTCGCGGCTTTCCATCGCCATGGCGCGCACGGCGAACAGCTGCGGCGGCGCGGGCGAATAGCCGCCGCCTTCGCTCAGGTTGCGGATGCCGGCCAGCTGGACGTTCAGGGCCTGGGCGTACAGCTGCGCCTTGGCCTGCAGGGCGCGCACGGCCAGCTGACGCGCGCGATCCTCGGCCGCGCTCGGATCCTTCAGGCCGAAGCTGATGCCGTCGATCTGGTTGACCCCGGCGGCGACGACGGCGTCGGCGGTGGTTCCGACCTTGCTCAGGTCGTTGATCGTCACCGTCACCCGGTTCACCGCCTGATAGCCGCGCAGCTTGGGCGGTTCGTTCTGCACATAGTCATATTGCGCCGACAGGTTCAGGCCCGAGGTCTGGACGTCGCGCTCGGCGATCCCGGCGCGGCGCAGGGCGGCCATGACCTGGGTCATCCGGGCCGCATTGTCGCGCATGGCCTCTTGGGCCGTCGCCGCCTCGGTCTGGACGCCGAAGCTGATGGTCGCCATGTCCGGCGCGGCCTTGACCTCGCCATAGGCCGACAGGTTCAGCGACGGGGCCGGCTGCATCATCTGGATCGCGCCCGGCTGCAGGGTCTGGGCCATCGTCGGCGCGGCCGCGCCCAGGGCGACGGCGGCCGTCAGGGCCCCGCCCAGCATCAGGGTTTTGAACGCGCGTTTCATGCAGAAGTCTCCGTAGAACGATCCCGACCGACGGGTTCGTCGATCCATGGCCGCAACCTTGGCCTTTTACACCTGAACCAACGTCCGCGCCTCCCCGTCGGTTTCCGTTCATCTTGATGAATTCGCCGAAAACCGTCCGACGACCCCGCGCCCCTTGGCAAGCCGCGCCAACCCCTGCTAGGCGGTTCCTCCCGCCGCGCCGCGCGCCAGGACCGCCGGTCCCGTCGCGTCCTGGGGGCCTGTAGCTCAATGGTTAGAGCCGACCGCTCATAACGGTCTGGTTGGGGGTTCGAGTCCCTCCGGGCCTACCAAAAATTCATCCCCATGCGTCCCAGATTGAAGGTAATCCACTTAAAAACAGTGGGTTACCTCATTCTTGCGTCCCCATGCCGCCCGATGCGTCCCCATGCGTCCCGTCTTTTGTTGGTATGAATTGTTGGTATGATGGCTGCAATACCAACAAACGGAGTCGCAGCTATGCCCTTGACCGATGCCCAATGCCCAATGCCGCGCCGCCAAGCCTGCCGCGAAGGTTCAGAAGCTGTCGGACGGGCGCGGACTCTTCCTGCAAGTGACGCCAGGCGGCTCAAAACTCTGGCGCATGAACTACCGTTGGCAGGCGAAACAGCGCACCGCGGCTTTCGGATCGTATCCCGATGTTTCCCTTGCGACTGCCCGCCTGAAAGCCGCTGAACTCAAGGACAAGCTGGCAGCGGGGATTGACCCGGCCGCGAAGGAAGGCACGGCGGCAGGCGCTGCGCCCGTGAAGCCCTTCAAGGACGCGGCGCGGGAATGGTTCAACGCGCGGGAAGCCCAATGGGTCAGCGGCTATGCGGCGCGCATCTGGTCGCGCCTTGACGCGGACGTATTCCCCAAGATCGGCGCGAAGGACGTGGCAGCGATCACCCCTGCCGAAGTCTTGGCCCTCTTGCGCGAAGTGGAAAACCGTAACGCCCTCGAAATGGCAAAGCGGCTGCGCCAGACCATGAGCGCGATCTTTCGCTTTTCCGTGGCGAACGGCTGGGCTTCCTCTGACCCTGCCGCGCCCCTTGCAGGTGCGATGAAGTCTGCACCCCGGCAACAGCACCGGGCAGCCTTGAAGGAAGATCAACTGCCCGACTTCCTCAAGGCGTTGCAAACCTACAGCGGGGACCGGGCATACTGAGATCGTGAACAGCTACACCCGGCCGCGCTACGGGCGGCGCGTCGTGGCGATCAAGGGCGTTCCGGGTTTTTCCCGGCAATTCTTGCAGAAGTCGGGCACCAAGGGGCAACTGCTTTGGCTTGTCGGTTCGGACGCGGTTAAGTCGCAGTTGTTCACCCGACTGGCGCGCGGCGCGGGCGTTCGGTTCGGGGAAGCCCTGGAACCGATCTTCTTTGAACAACTGACCTCTGAGCGGCGCGTGGTGCGCTATGCGCGAGGCGTTCCCCAAGCGCGGTTTGAAAGGATCAAGGGCAAGCGGGCCGAGACCCTGGACGCCACCGTCTACGCATGGGCGGCGCGGCAGTTGATCGGGGTAAACTTTGACAGGCGGGCCGAAGAACTATCGAGTGAGGCAGCGCCGAAGAAACAGCCTCAAGTTGTTCGGTCGGCATGGTTGAACAGGTAACGGGAATGCGCGAACGGTTTAGGTCTTGGTGGGAAGGTGAGTTTGAGCCATACGAAAACGACCCGAATAGCGGCGTGTTCTTTGTTGGCGGATGGCAGCGGCGGCACTGGACTTCGCGCGCGGCGCATTCAATCTTCGACTTCCTGAAAGTCGAATGGAAATGGGCGATAGGGTCAGCCATAGCAATAGCTGGCCTTGTTATGACTTACATCCGGTTCTTCTAATGCAAAGCCGCAAGAGTGAGCCGACAAAATAGGTAGCAATATGACGAAACAAGAAGAATTCCTATGGTGCGTTCAAACGATGGTCATGCTTGACTCGCACAATATCTGTTTGGACCTCGACCCCAAGGACCGGCACAAGATTTCAGTTGGCGGGCGTATTGAAACCGTGGTCTTGGCGGTTCGCGCATCGCGGCACATTCCTGAAAACTATTCGGCCGAACATGCAGCCTTTGAATTCTTCTGGTGGCTGAAATCAATTGACCCGGATGCAAGCGAAAGACTGCCGCAGCCCTCTTGGATTACCGAATCCGATCTGCGATTTGATTTCACGCGCAAGCCGAGATAACCCGGCCTGCGCCCTGCCGCCGATCATTCCCCGGATGGCGTCGACCCAAGATAGGCGCGCAACAGGAAGTCAGCCAAGAATTCATCATCGTTTTCGGCTGCGGCGCGCTTGATCCGGGCAAGGGCAGCCGGGAAATTCGGCTTGGAAATGAAGTCGACCATGAGTCTATCGGCTTCCATGCTTCCGGTGGATTGTTGCAGTTGCATAAGGCGACTCCTTATCGGTTTGAACGAATCGACTTATGAATGAGCGGGGATTTTATGTCTACGGCTCATTTATTGTGCATTTCACGGCAGAAGTGCTTTTACTTCCGAACCTGAAAAATCTGTTCCAGATTGGAAATCGAAAACGCGCCGAGATATTTCAGGCGCATTCCGACAATATAGGCGGTTCCCTCATAGGAAAGCCCGCTTTCGGTGAGAATATTTGCCAGCGTCCGAACGCTGCGCAATTCACCCTTGGTCAATTTTCGCATTTGGCAGACTCCTTGTTTTACAAATAGGGAAAGGGCTGCACCCCGCCGAAAAGGTGCAGCCCTATACCGAGACAAGGAGAAACCCGGCTTCCCATTTTCGCGCTGCGAAGTGACGTTGCAGGAAACACCGCCGCGCGAAAACCTTTGCAGTCTGTCGGGCCGGTTTCCCGCCCCGATTCGTCTATGTCACTCGAACGTGCCCCATGCTTAGCATAGTAGATTATGACTTGCAACTATCCAGTTGTCATGCTACACCTTTGCCCAAGATGTTCTGGAGTCCGGCCCATGCGCCTTTCTGAAATCGCTGATCGGCTGGCAGCCTTGGAAGGCCGTGACGCGGATGAAATCCATATCCGCCTTCGCAACCCCCTGTTCAAAGGGCTGTTGCGTGGCGAAAGTGGCCGTTCGCGCAACTCTCCTGCCGACTATCCCGCCCTGGAACTGATCCGAGCGCGCCTTCTCATGGTGATGTTTGACTGTGGGCTGTCGACGGCTGAACTGGCGCTGGTCAGCGACATGCTGAACACCCGGTATGAGCGGGGCACCGCGCTTGAAATGATGGCCGAAGGCACCGCGGCCGGGGAAGGCTGGATTGTTCTGATCCGCTTTGTTCGCGGGATGCAGGGCGAACGGATCGTGTCGCCTTCTTTCTTCAAAGACGGTTCGGACACGCTAGGGGAATGCAGCGTCCGGGAACTGGTTTCGGATGGCCGCTGGTCGACGCAATTCAGCGGCACTCACATGATGACTTCGGTTGTTCCGGCGTCCGAACTGATCCGCCCGCTTCTGGAGTCCTGACACATGGGCATTCTCGATCTTTTCAAGCGCAAGGCCGAACCGCTGCAAACCCGGCGCTTTGACGGCGCGGCAGGCGGGCGGCGCTGGTCATCTGCACCTTCCTTCGGTCGCACCGGGCCGGAAACGCTGGCAGCTTCTGCGCCGATCCGCAGCCGGGCGCGTTACTTTGTGGCGAACAACCCGTGGGCATCGAATGGCGTTTCGGCGCTGGTTTCCGGGCTGGTGGGCTTTGGCATCAAACCGGCTTCGCAGCATCCCGACGCGGGCAGCCGTGCCAGCATCGCCGCGGCCTTCGGCACATGGACCAAGCGGGCAGACGCGGAAGGGCGAACCGATCTTTTCGGGATTCAGGCTGCCGCCGTCCGGGCGATGATCGTCGACGGGGAAGCCTTCCTGCACATGGAAACCCGCGCCAATGGGCTGCGGCTGCGGCTGCTGCCCGCTGAAATGGTGGACGAGTCCGACACGCGCGACCTGCCGAATGGCGGTTACGTTGTGGCGGGGATCGAATTCAACGCGGCCGGGCAGCGCGTGGCCTATCACGTCCTGAAAGCCCGCCCGACTGAGGTTTTCGCCTCGACTTACGGCACGATCCGCGTTCCCGCGGAAGATATGCTGCACCTCAACCTTGCCCGTTTCCGGGCGGNNGATGCTGATTGCGCCCGCATTCTTTTCGACAATCTGGCGCTGCTGGCGCGCGACGGTGACGCGACGCGCATCCGGCTTTTGACCCGCACGACGCGCAATGTGGCAACGACGGCTGCCGGCGAGCGCCTGCTTCACACGATCACGCCGCGCATGGCCGAGATCGAGGATGAGATCGCCGCGCTGATGGAATTTCGCGACAAGCCGTCGGGGTCGATAAAGCTAACCCTTTCCGACCATGCGCTGGAAAGCACAGTCTGGCCGAAGCTGAAACCGGTCCTCAAAGACTATCCTGACATCAGCGTCGAACTGCTTCTGGACAGCACCTTCCGCAACATCGTCAAAGAAGGATTCGATGCCGGCGTCCGGCTGGGCGAAAGCGTCGAGAAGGACATGATCGCGGTCCGCATCGGTCCGGACTGGCGGCTGGTGGCGGTGGCATCGTCGAGCTATCTCGACGAGCACGGGGTGCCCGAACATCCGAAGGATCTTGTCCGGCACGTCTGTATCAACATGCGCCACGAGACCGCAGGCAGTCTCTATGCGTGGGAGTTTGCAAAAGACGGACAGGAGTTGCGGGTTCGGGTCGACGGTCAGCTAACCTTCAACAACTCCTACGCCATGATCGACGCCGCGTTGAACGGCTATGGCATTGCCTATGTACCGGAGAACATCGTGGAGCGGCAGATCGTTTCGGGCGAACTGATTCAGGTTCTGGACGACTGGTCGCCCTTCTTCGATGGCTACTTCCTTTACTATCCCAGCCGACGCCAGAACCTTCCAGCGTTCAAGATCATTGTGGATGCGCTGCGCCACAGGGAATGAAGGCGATAAGACAGATTGCTTTTTCGGCACCGCGTCTGACGACCTTCGGCGCCGGTTGATCGGCATGGCGTCAAAATCGAGGCGCCCTCCGATGAACTGGAGTGCCGCCAGCGCATGATCGCGAATACGGCACGCTACCCGCCGCCGATCTCCCTCCATGGTTCACCTTAATCCCGGGCGCTGTGCTCGGGACGCATTGTTGACCATGGAGGATTGCCATGTGCGCCGAGCGCCGCCACGCCCAGAGAGGACGCCCGCGACGGACTGTTCCCCAAACGCTACCCCTCGATCTCTACGACTACGCCGACGATCCAGCGCCGATNNAGCCGCTGGATGATGAATTCGACATCGCCAGATTGCCCGTTCTCGATGACTGGCCGGACGACGTGCCGATAACGGAGGCAGAGGTGCAGGTCTTCGAGCGCTGGTTCGGAGATGTGTTCGACGAGATGTTCGGCCCCGTGGACCTTCCGAAGAGCTTGAGGGTATTATCTGTTGATGATAAGGATAAACCCTGAGAGAAAGAGGGGTTTCCATGGTCACGTTGAAAGTCGGGGTCGCCGATCCCGACGAAATGAAGGCCCGGACCATGCGGATCGCACGGGGCGAGGAGAAGCCAGCGCCCGGAGATCCGCAGATCTGGTTCGCATCGATGGAATCCTTCGCCCGGCTCCTGTCGGGCGCCAATCGCGACATGCTCCGCATCATCCATGAGCAGGAGCCGCGATCTCTGGAAGAACTGGCGCAGATCACCGGCCGGGCGACGCCCAACCTGTCGCGCACCCTGAAATCCATGATCAATTACGGGCTGGTCCGTATGGAAAAAGGAGAAGGTACGAAGCGCGTTCCAAAGCTGAACTGCGATCGCGTCGAACTGGTGCTGCCGCTGATCGAGCGCCGCAATAAGAAAGGAGAACGCGAATGAACGCCTCATCGCCCAACGTCGCCTTGCGCGCCGCCCTCTATCTGCGTGTATCGACGTCGCGGCAGGCCGAGCATGACGTCTCGATTCCCGACCAGAAGCGGCAGGGTGAGGCCTGGTGCGAGTCACGCGGCTTCCAGCTTGTCGAGACGTTCGTGGAACCCGGCGCATCCGCCACCAACGATCGCCGCCCGGAGTTCCAGCGGATGATCGAGGCAGGCACGTCCAGGCCCGCGCCGTTCGACGTCGTTGTCGTTCACAGTTTCTCCCGCTTCTTCCGAGACCATTTCGAGTTGGAGTTCTACGTCCACAAACTCGCCAAGAACGGGGTCAAGCTGGTCTCTATCACCCAGGAAATGGGCGATGATCCGATGCACGTCATGATGCGGCAGATCATGGCGCTGTTCGATGAATACCAGTCCAAGGAGAACGCCAAGCACGTCCTGCGCGCCTTGAAGGAAAATGCCCGCCAGGGATTCTGGAACGGTTCATTGCCGCCCATCGGTTATCGCGTGGTCGCGGCCGAGCAGCGCGGTGCGAAGGTGAAGAAGAAGCTGGAGATCGACCCGCTTCACGCCGACACGATCCGACTGATCTACCGGCTGGCGCTGGAAGGCGAAGGCGACACCGGCCAGATGGGCGTGAAGGCCATCGTCAAATATCTCAATGGCAAGGGCATCTTCACCCGCGACGGCGGGCGATGGGGCATCGGACAGGTCCACCGCGTCCTGACCCGCCGCACCTATATCGGCGAGCATCGCTTCAACCGCCGCTCCAACAAGGGAGAAGTGAAGCCCGAGGAGGAAGTCGTCACCATCGAGGTGCCCACAATCATCGAGCGCGAGACCTTTGACACGGTGCAGAGGCTTCTGCAGGCGCGCAACCCCAAGACCGAGCTACCCGCCCGCGTCGTCATCGGGCCGACGCTGCTGACCGGCATCTGCTATTGCGGCAACTGCGGGGGCGCCATGACGATCCGTACCGGCAAGAGCGGCCGCTATCGCTACTATGCTTGTTCGATCCGGGCCCGCCAGGGCGAGACCGGGTGCAAGGGCCGCGCAATCCCGATGGACAAGCTCGACGATATGGTCGTCCACCATATCGAGGACCGCTTGCTCGATCCCGACCGGCTGGAGGCGATGCTAGGCACCGTCCTCGGCCGCCGCGAGGATCAGGCGGAACGCCGGCGGCAGCACATCGCCGAGCTGGAACGTCGGGCTACCGAATCGGAGTTGCGCCTCAAGCGGCTTTACGACGCCATCGAGGGAGGTGTCGCCGATCTGGACGATCCCGCGCTGAAGGAACGCATTGTCGGTCTCAAGGTGATCCGCGATCAGGCGCGAACCGATGCGGATCGCGCACAGGCTTTGCTCGATAGCCCCGGCCACAGCGCAATCAGCCCGGCGATGATCGAGCAGTTCGCCAGGGTTGCCCGCGAGCGTATCAGGGGCCGGGAGGGCGGCTATCGGCGGGATCAANNAATTGTTGAGAACGCTTATTGCCGGCCAAGTGCGGCAGTCGGCGGCGACTGGCGTGCCCAGAAGCGGACTGAAGTGGCGGAGAGACAGCCCGCCATTCACCTCTGCCGCGCACAGCAACGCGTCGCATTATACCTATGTTTTTAAATAACTTACGGTAGTTTCAGCTGCTACCCATTGCATTCTGTCGCATCCGGCTGCATTCTTTTAGGCGGGTAATAGAGGGGGTGCGCAATGCCGCGTGTTGCCAAAGAACTTTCGGCTCTGGAGGTGAAGCGGTTGCAGCACCCCGGCACTGGGGGCAATGCCACGTTTGCAGTGGGAGGCGTTGCGGGTCTTTTGCTGCAAATCACGCCGAACGGCGGGNNGGCTCTTGCGGGTGGCGGTGGGAGATAGGCGCCGGGAAATCGGTTTGGGTGGCTTTCCCGATGTAACGCTTGCCATGGCCCGTGACCGGGCACGCGAGGCAAAAGACAAGATCCGATCCGGCATTGATCCGGTGGAGGAACGCAAAGTTGCGCGGGCGGCTCTGGTCGCGGTCCGTCGCCGGGGCCTGACCTTCGCGGAAGCGGTAGACCGTTATCTTGCCGCTAAATTGGACGCCTTCAGGAATGCAAAGCACCGCGACCAGTGGCGCAACACCCTGCAAACCTACGCCGTGCCGGATCTTGGTCCCATGCTGGTGGAGGCAATCACGGTGCAGGACGTGCTTCGGGTGCTGAGCCAGCCGGTGAATGACACGGGCGAAACGCTGTGGCAGCACAAGACCGAAACCGCCTCACGCATACGAGGGCGCATTGAGGCGGTGCTGTCTTGGGCAACCGTGGCGGGGCATCGCACGGGCGACAATCCTGCGCGCTGGGCCGGGAACCTGAAAGAGCTTCTGCCCGCCGCGTCCAAGGTGGCGAAAAAGGACAATCAACCCGCCTTGCAGATTGAAGATGCCCCACGCTGGTTTACTGCACTGAGGGCGCGGGACGGCGCGGGCAGCCGCTGCCTTGAGTTTGCCGCCCTGACCGCTGCCCGTTCGCAAGAGGTGCGCGGTGCGCTTTGGGAGGAAATCGACCTTGAACGCGGGCTATGGCTCATCCCCGGCCAGCGCATGAAGATGGACCGCGAACACCGCGTGCCTTTGCCCCCCGAAGCAGTGGCGCTGCTGAAAGCCCTGCCGCGCTTTGAGGGCAACCCGTTGGTGTTCCCGGCCCAGCGCGGCGGTGAACTGTCCGACATGACCCTGAGTGCAACCATGAAGCGGTTGCACGAAGCCGATATTGCAAGCGCTGGGCCCGGCTTTGTGGATCGTGTTAGCAAGCGCCCGGCGGTGCCCCATGGCCTGCGCAGCACCTTCCGCGATTGGGTGGCCGAACGGACGCATTTCCCCAGTGACATGGCCGAGGTGGCCTTGGCGCACAAGGTGGCAAGCGCTGTGGAGGCGTCTTACAGGCGCGGCGATATGTTGGATAAGCGACGGGAAATGATGGCGGCATGGGCCGCTTATCTTTGCAATAATACTGCTCAGTCAGCACAGATCATTAGGATTGCTTGATGTTCGCGCCAGAAGGCTACATCCCACTGAAAGAGCTGATTGATCGTTTTTTTTGGGAGTGTCCGTTCCCTTCATCAAGCCCAGACCATATAGGCCGACCTCTCTCTGAAGCTCGATTGCTTGATAGTTTAGCTGAAATACATGAGTGGGCGAGCGTGTCTGTCCTGACATTGGAGGAGCGGGCATGGTCGAACTGGTTAATGATCTATTTTGTTAAAAGATTCTCTTCAGAATTGCGAATCTGCTTACCAACAGGTTCACTTGTTAAGCCGGTTTCGGCTGTATTCTCTTGGGATGGAGAGGTGCGCTATTGGCAACGTTCTGACGACTCAATAATTTTCCCAAATATGACTTCCTTTGAGATTCGTGAGGATTTTCCTGATTTTTATGAAGGCAGAGTTTGGCTTGCTGAGATAGATTTTTATTGCGTTGATATGGCAAGAGGTTCGGTTAAGAAAACGTCAGATTTAAGGAGGATGGCTAAAGCTCTTGGTCGGAGTCATGATGACTTTCGCGAGATTTATGCTCTACAAAATTGCCCAATTTGCATTTCACAAGGTGCTATCCCAGTCCCGCTTGACGACCTTTCTGATTGGCTCAGGGAGCAAATAAATTCGCACTGGAAGGGATTTAACTGCAACGCAAGATTTAGCAACTATGGGCGCAACCTTGCAAATCAGATCGCGAATGACGTGATGAAAAATGGCATTACAAAAGGGCAGGCAAAAGCAAAGTATGCCCCAGGTGAGAAAGTAGAGACTTGGAAGGCCATATGGGCCGAAGTGGTCGAAATACACCCAGACGCCAGCCGCCCTGGCCCACGGCGGAAGCAAGATCAGTCTGGCAGTTCGATCACTTTATGATTTCCATTCACGAATTTGGTTTGCCAAATTTCTCTCCATCGCAACACGTTGGAGTGCATAGCAATGCCAGAGACTTACTTGACGGATGCCCAGCTAGCCGTTCGCTACGCGGTTCACCGCGCGACCCCTTGGCGCTGGACAAAGACTGATCCGACCTTCCCGCAACCCGTGAAGTTGTCACCGCAATGTTCGCGTTGGAAGCTGTCTGAGATTGTTGCTTGGGAAGCTCTACGAGCTTCCGGAAACGCCTCCTAAAAAGAAGCCCCGCCATTCNNAACCCCCGCCATTATTGGACGGGGCCGAAAGGCTAGTGATCTTACAAATATCAAAATAGCCTCGCCCGTCCTTCATGGCAATGAAAGGACATAATATGTCTACGAAAAATTTTATGCTCTGCTTGGTGATCGCAATATGACCGCAGCAGAACGTATCACCCGCGCGCTGCGGGGCCGCTGGCATGGGCGCTATGGCCTTGCCCTGTGCCCGGCCCATGCAAACACCCGCACCCCGGCGCTGAGCCTTGCCGATGCCGGGGATGGGCGCCTGCTGGCGCGCTGTCATGCCGGGTGCAGTTTCGCCGCCATTCTGGAAGCCCTGCAAGGGCTGGGGCTGGTGGAGGGCACCGGGCATTACGCCCCGCCCAGCGCTGCCGATCTGGCCCGGATCCGTGAAGCCGAGGAAGCCGAGGCCCGCAAGCGCGAGGCGCAGGCCCGCAACCTCTGGCAAGACGCCCGGCCCATTCCCGGCACCATGGCCGAAACTTACCTGCGCACGCGCGGTATCAGCTGCCCGCTGCCCGAGGTGCTGCGCTTCCACCCCGAGTGCTGGCATGGCCCCACTGCCCGGCGCTGGCCTGCCTTGGTGGCGCTGGTGGAGGGCTGCGACCGGCTGGCGGTGCATCGCACCTATCTGCGGCCCGATGGGCAGGGCAAGGCAGCGGTGGAGCCTGTGAAGATGATGCTGGGGGCAACCGCAGGCGGTGCGGTGCGGCTGGTGCAGGCCGAGGGGCCGTTGGTGGTGGCTGAGGGCATAGAAACCGCCCTGAGCCTCGCGTCTGGCCTGTTGCGCACCCCTGCCAAGATCTGGGCGGCGCTGTCCGCACCCGGCATCGCCGCCTTGCGCCTGTCCGATCTACCGGGCCGCCTGATTGTGGCGACCGATGGTGACGAAGCCGGGCGCACTGCCGGGAACAAGCTGGCCGGGCGGGCAACCGCGCTGGGCTGGCAGGTTTCCATCCTTCCCGCCCCCGATGGGCGCGACTGGAACGATATTCTAACCCTGAAAGGCGGTGCCGCATGACCGCGCCCGAACCGATCCCCTTCAAGGCCGAAGGGCCGCAGCCGCTGTTGCGGGAAATCCCGCCCGGTGAACCTTACCCGGTGGAAGCGCTGGGGCCGCTGCACGCGGTTGTGGAGGCGGTGCAGGATATTTCACAAGCCCCGGCTGCCATTGCCGCACAATCGGCGCTGTCGGTGGCGTCTCTGGCGGTGCAGGGCTTTGCCGATGTGGAGACGCTGGGCGGTGATGCCCCCTGTTCGCTGTTCTGCCTGACCATCGCGGAAAGCGGCGAACGGAAATCCACCTGCGACCGGCTGCTCATCCGGGGCCTGAGGGACTATGAGCGGGAATGCGAGACCGATTACCGAACCGCAATGGACGCGCATGAGGTGGCGCACAAGGTCTGGACCGAAAAGCGCAAACGCCTCATTGGCGAAGCAGCCGGGACCAAGAAAGAAAAGGCCGCCGCTGCCGAGGCTGATCTGCGCGGGATGGGACCGGAACCGAAAGCCCCAATTTTCCCGAATGTCACAGCGATGGAACCTACCTTCGAGGGCCTATTGAAGCTCTATCAGGTGGGCCGCCCCGCGCTGGGCCTGTTTTCCGACGAAGCGGGGGGATTCATTGGCGGCCATGCCATGAACAGCGACAATCGCCTGAAAACCATGGCCGGGCTGTCGCGACTCTGGAACGGCGAACCGGTTGACCGCACCCGCGCCGGGGATGGCGCTGCAACCTTCCGAGGACGCAGGCTGGCGGCGCATCTGATGGTGCAGCCGGTTGCGGCGCGCCCGCTCATGGCGGACCCNNCCCCGAGGCATCGGGCCAAGGCTTTCTCGCCCGCTTCCTTCTCACCGAACCGCCTAGCCATATCGGCACGCGCCTGCGCCGGGGCCACGCGGCGGAAAGCATGGCTGAGGTGGACCGCTTCGCAGAACACCTGCGCGGCATTCTTGAATCCCCCATGCCCACCGGCACACATCCGCAAGAGCTGACCCCGGCGCGCCTGCTGCTGGGCAGCGCGGCGCGGGAATTGCTGTGGCGCTTTCATATGGCGGTGGAGCAGGCGCAGGCTGCCGGTGGCGAACTGGAACAGGTGCGGGCCTATGCCAGCAAGGCAACTGAACAGGCCGCGCGCATTGCCGGGGTGCTGACACTCTGGGGCGATCTGGATGCCTCCGAGGTGACAGCCCAGGCGATGGGCTGGGGTGTCGCTCTGGCGCAATTCCACCTGACAGAAGCGAAGCGGCTGGCGGAAGCCGGGGCCATTTCTGCCGACACGAACCGGGCCGAGACTCTACGCAAGTGGCTTTTGGAAAGCTGGCAGCATCCCGAGGTGCTGCCCCGCGACATTCTGCGGTTCGGCCCGAACAGTTTGCGGGAAGCCAAAGCGCTGCGCGACCCGCTGGCAATGCTGGTAAATCACGGCTGGCTTGCCCGGCTGCCAGAGGGGACCGAAGTGCGTGGTGCATCCCGGAAGGAAGCCTATCGGATCGTGAGGCCGCCCCATGCTGTTTGACGTGAACGCCGCGCTTGCGGAAATCCTGAACGATGGGCAGACCGTTGCGACACTTGCGACCTCTGCGACAAACAAGCCCGAAACGCCTGCCGTGTCGCGGGTGTCGCGGGGGTCGCAAGCCACCCCCGCCGAAGGGGCGCAACCGGATGCCAGCGCCCCACGAACTTCCTCGCCCGAGGTTGACGACTTCCGGCATGGTTGTTCACCGGCTGGCAAGCCACTGACCTGGACCGGGCGCATTGTGTCACTGGACGCATGGCGCGGGCTGACTGACTGGGAACGCCACGGGAGCACCGGGCTTTTCTGGAATGGGCAATCACGGCAATGGGAACACCCCGATGGGGGTGCAGCATGACCGGCGCAGAACTTGCCGCGATCCGCAAGGCCGCTGGCCTGTCCCAGATCGAACTCGCCCACCGGGTGGGCATCGGGCGCCATACCGTCAGTTACTGGGAGAACCGCCCACGCGTCATCCGGCACGCCTGGGCGGTGCAGCGTATGGCCGAGGTGCTGCCGCTGCCGGATTTTTTCACCCCAGTATGCGCGCGCACGGGATGGGGTGTTATCGCCGATCTGGACTGCAACGCCCGACTTGCCGCCGAAATAGCTGCATGGCGCGCCCGCCACGATGCCCGGCAAGCGCGCAAACGGCAGACTTGCGGCGCCAAGACCCGCAAAGGCACGCCGTGCCGCAGCCTCTCGGAACCGGGCAAGCGTCGCTGCAAGTTTCACGGCGGCAAATCCACCGGGGCCAAAACGCCCGAAGGTCGTGAACGCATTGCCCAGGCCCAGCGGCGGCGCTGGGCCGCATGGCGCAAGGCGAAGGATGATGCCGCAAAATAGGGCTTTCTGAGGCAACCAAGGCAAGCGGCGCAATTTAGTGCGTATTACGCGCGGGCGCGGGGTGGGGAGATAGCCACTGCCGCCAGCCCAGTTGATCCTGGTCAGATCGCGCAGATCTGTCACACCCCATTGACCGCGCTGGATGTGGCGGATTTAGTCGCGGGGAATGTGTAGGATGATTGCATGACCCCCCAGGATTTCATCGCCAAGTGGCGCGCCGTTGAACTGAAAGAACGCACCGCCTCACAATCCCACTTCATAGACCTGTGCCGCCTTCTGGGGGTGAAAGACCCGATTGCCGATGATCCCAAGGGCGAATGGTTCACCTTTGAAAAGGGCGCCTCGAAAACCTCCGGGGGCGAGGGCTGGGCCGATGTTTGGCGCAAGAAGTGCTTCGCCTGGGAATACAAGGGCAAGAACAAGGATCTCGACCGCGCCTTTGCCCAGTTGCAGCAATACGCCATCGCGCTGGAAAATCCGCCCCTGCTGATCGTGTCGGATATGGATCGGATCCGCATCCATACCAACTGGACGAACACGGTTCAGAAAACCCATGAAATCGCCCTGTCCGATCTGGCCGACGCGGCGAAACGTGATCTGCTGCGCGCCTGTTTCACTGATCCGGAACGCCTGAAACCCGCCAAGACGCGGCAGGTGCTGACGGAAGAGGCCGCGCAGCGCTTTGCCGCCCTTGCCTTGCGTCTGCGGGCACGCGGGCATGATGCGCAGGCGGTGGCGCATTTCGTCAACCGGCTGGTGTTCTGCATGTTTGCCGAAGATGTGGACCTGCTGCCGAGCAAGATGTTCGAACGCATGATCCATGCCGCGCGCATCCGGCCCGATGCCTTCGAACTTCATGCCCGCACCCTGTTTGCCGCCATGCGCAGCGGCGGCATGGTGGGCTTTGAACAGGTGGAATGGTTCAACGGCGGCCTGTTCGATTCTGATGACGCCCTGCCGCTGACCCGCGAAGATATTGACGATCTGACCGCCGCCGCCACACTGGATTGGTCAGACATTGACCCCTCGATCCTGGGCACCCTGTTCGAACGCGGGCTAGACCCTGACAAGCGCAGCCAGTTGGGCGCGCATTATACCGACCGCGACAAGATCATGCAGATTGTCGGGCCGGTGATCGTGCAGCCGCTGCTTGCGGAATGGGAAACGGTCAAGACGCAGATCGCGGCAGAACTGGCCCGCGCCGCCGATGCCAAGGCCAAGGCCGCAAGGACCAAAGCCGAGAATGAGGCGCGCCGCCTGCGGGTGTCATTTTCCGAACGGCTGCTGAATTTCCGGGTGCTTGATCCGGCCTGCGGTTCGGGCAACTTCCTGTATATTGCGCTTCTGGAACTGAAGAACCTGGAACACCGGGTGAACCTGGAAGCCGAGGCCTTGGGCTTTCAGCGCGAATTTCCCCGCATCGGCCCAGAGGCAGTGCTGGGCATCGAACTGAATCCTTATGCCGCCGAACTGGCCCGCGTCTCAGTCTGGATCGGGGAAATTCAATGGATGCCCCGCAACGGGTTCGAGGCCGCGCGCAACCCGATCCTGCGCAGCCTGGATACGATCCAGAACCGCGATGCAGTGCTGGCCCCCGATGACACAAGGGCCGATTGGCCCGAGGCCGAGGTGGTGGTGGGCAACCCGCCGTTTCTGGGCAACAAGAAGATGATCCGCGAACTTGGCGAAGGTTACACAGTGGCGCTGCGCAAGGCTTGGCCGCAGGTGCCGGGCGGGGCCGATCTGGTGTGCTACTGGTTTGCACAGGCCTGGGACATGATCGCGGCAGGGCGGCTGACCCGCGCCGGACTGGTTTCCACCAATTCCATTCGCGGCGGGGCCAACCGTGAAGTTTTGAAGCCGATTGCCGAAGGCGGGCGGATCTTCGAGGCTTGGGCGGATGAGGAATGGACGGTGGACGGCGCAGCGGTGCGCGTGTCGCTGGTGTGTTTCGAGGGTGAGAAAGGGGGAGAGGCGCGGCTGGATGGGGCCGAGGTGCAACGGATATACTCTGACCTGACCGCCCGAGAGGCTACGATTGACCTGACCCAAGCTGCACGTTTGTCCACCAATACTGGGCCGTGTCACCAAGGCACAATTAAGAATGGTGCATTCGACATTCCGGGCGAAACTGCCCGACAATGGTTGCAGGAACCGCTTAACCCGAACGGGGTGCCGAATGCGGCTGTCTTAAAGCCGTGGTCGAATGGCATGGATCTGACCCGCCGCCCAAGCGGAAGATGGATCATCGACTTCGGAATCGACATGCCCAAGGAAGGCGCTGCCCTTTTCGAGGTTCCCTTCGCACATGTGAATCTGCATGTGAAGCCGCACAGGGCAGGAAACCGGAACCCCGCGGTGAGCGACACTTGGTGGTTATACGAAGGGCGACGCGTCGAATTGCGGACGCAATTGAAAAAGGTTTCCCGCTATATCGCAACGCCACGCGTAGCAAAGCACCGGCTTTTCTGTTGGCTCTCGGTGCGAACCTTACCTGACTGCCAACTGGTGGTCATCACCCGCGATGACGACACCACTTTCGGCATCCTGCATTCCCGCTTCCATGAACTCTGGTCGCTGCGCATGGGCACCTTTCTTGGGGTGGGCAATGATCCCCGCTACACCCCCTCTACCACCTTCGAAACCTACCCCTTCCCCGAAGGCCTGACCCCCAATATCCCCGCCGCCGATTATGCCGCCGATCCGCGCGCGCAAAAGATTGCCGCCGCCGCCGCACGGTTGAACGAGTTGCGCGAAAACTGGCTGAACCCCGCCGATCTGGTGCAGCGCGTGCCCGAGGTGGTGCCGGGCTACCCTGACCGCATCCTGCCCGTCTCGCCCGAGGCGGAAAAGGAGTTGAAGAAACGCACCCTCACCAACCTTTACAACGCCCGCCCCGCTTGGCTTGCCCATGCCCATGCCGCGCTGGATGAGGCGGTGGCCGAGGCTTACGGCTGGGGCGATGACTGGCGCGCGGGCGCGCTGACCGATGACGAAATTCTGGCCCGGCTGTTCCGCCTGAATCAGGCACGCGCCGCCTCACAGGCCACCAGGTAACGCGCCCGCTGCACCGCTGTCGGTGCAGCGCCAAAGAGACGATGGTGATTCAAGGATCTGGGATTGGACGCAGCCACAAGGCTTCGTTCAGTTTGCCCAGTGCCGCATCCCGTTGCATACGGGAACTTGCAAGCATTTCAGCTAAGGGGGGCACTTTGGCGGGTATTCCGCAAACGCGCCAAAAAATATCAATGATTTCAATGATATATGGCGGAGAGACAGGGATTCGAACCCTGGGTCGGCGCAAACCGACAACGGTTTTCGAGACCGCCGCATTCGACCACTCTGCCACCTCTCCGCGCTCAGGGGTCATCCTGTGGAACGGGGATTTAACGAAGGTTCCCGGGGGCTGCAAGCCCCGATCTGTCTTTTTTTGCCTGTTATGAAGCGGCATTAATGTTTCTGCGCGCCAGCTTTCGGACGGGGGTGCGTTAGTTTCTGGACGAAAATTTTGCAGCGTCGCCCATTCCTGACGATCTCTTAACCCTCAGCAACGGATGCCCACGAACTGCAGGCCCAGCCTCGACGGAACGGCGTGCTTGTTGCTTTGGACTTGAGGCTTTGTGCTTGCGCGCTGCGCCCCGGTCTCTGTCGACCTTCGGCATGATCAAGATAGCGGATAATTGTCATCGACGCAACGATGACTGTATCCACAATGTCACACCTCATCTTCGCTCTGGGATGTGACGAAAAGTGACCGGCGCACATCATCGCCGGTCACAGGGTCAAGAAGCTCAGGCTTCGCTGGCCGATTTCTGCGCCATCGCCCGCAGCCAGCTGGCGAAGCTGGCCTCGCTGACGACACTGGACGCCAGTTCTTCCATCATCCGCACGCCTTCCTTCGGCTCCGGCCGCAGGTTGCAGCAGTTCAGCCGCAGGAAGGTGAAACAGGCGACGAAAGCCGTGCGTTTGTCGGCGCTGATGGCGGCGGAACTGGGCGTGGCACCGGCCGCGATGCAGAAGGCCTTGGAAAAACATGTCCGTGCCCACCTCGACGAACTTGCCGAGGTCAGGCCTGATTTCCGGTGATGATGATGGCCTGACGGATTTCGACGGCGCGGCGGAAATCCGTCCACGCGGACCCCGATATTCGATCTCTGACCTGCTTTGCCGTTTAGAGTGGTTCTTTTCCGGATAAGCTGTTACATTAACTTCGATCGTTGCATCACAACCCAGGGGTTGTGCACGGTCTTGCCGAGTGATGGCTCGCTTCGCGAGTTTTCGGCCCATGGGGCCATTTATGCCAATAAAATCTGCGATCTTTGCCGAAGCGCCAAGCACGCTTGCAGTGGTGGTCCTGTCAAACGAGCCGCTGCTGCTTCTTTCCACAGACCTTCAGATCATCGCGGCAAGCATTTCATTCTGCAATGCCTTTGCCATTGACGCCGCGACGATTGTTGGCAGACGCCTTGGCACACTTGGGAATGGCGAATGGAACATGCCCAAACTGGTTTCGTTGCTGAATGCGACGGCCTCAGGCAATGCGAAAATCGAAGCATATGAAATTGACCTGAAGCGACCCAATCAGAAAACACGGCAACTGGTTGTCAACGCGCAGATCCTTGATGACGGTCAGAAGGATCACGTCAGGCTGCTGTTGGCAGTCACAGACATGACCGACGCGCGGGCGACCGCCCGTCTGAAAGATGATCTGCTGAACGACAAGGCAATTTTGATACAGGAAGTGCAGCACCGCGTTGCCAATAGCTTGCAGATCATTGCCAGCATTCTGATGCAAGGCGCGCGTCGAGTGCAGTCTGACGAAGCGCGCGATCACCTTCAAAATGCACATCATCGCGTGATGTCGATTTCAGCGGTGCAGAAGCAGCTTTCCACGTCAAAGGGCGGCAAGGTGCCGCTAAAAGCATACATGGCTCTGCTGTGTGAAAGCCTTGGGGCGTCGATGATCGCGGATCAAGACCGTCTTTCCATCGCCGTGAAGGTCGATGACAGTTCGGTTGAAGCAGACGTTTCCATAAGCCTGGGGCTGATCGTGACGGAACTGGTGATCAACGCATTGAAACATGCATTTCCAGATCAGCCAAAGGGCAAGATCACAGTCAGCTATGCGTCCAAAGGCCGTGACTGGACACTGATGGTCGCCGACGATGGCATTGGTATGCCGACCGGACCGGCGACGCCGAAAGCGGGGTTGGGCACCGGCATTGTCGAAGCGCTGGCCAAAAATCTGCAGGGCACGCTCGAAGTCAGCTGCGCTGAACCGGGCACCGCCGTGACGGTCAGGCATAACGCGGACGCGGAAGGCCAAACTGCCGCTCCATCGGCCGCGTAGGAACAAGAATGTCGTTCAGGCGCTACACTCAAGGGACTCGCAGAAATCCCAGTTCAGGCAATCGAGTAAAAGATGAAAAACGGTAGGGCAGTCGTGCTGGTGGTTGATGACATCGCGCTTATCAGGATGGGTGCTGTCGATCTTGTGCAATCTGCAGGCTATGAAGCGCTGGAGGCACAGGATGCCCACGAGGCGATACGCATCCTGGAAAGCAGAGACGACATTGATCTGGTGTTCACCGATGTGCAGATGCCGGGGACGATGGATGGTATCAAACTGGCGCATTTCATCCGTAACAGATGGCCCCCCGTGCAGTTGATCGTCGCATCGGGGCGGGACATTCTTGAAGAGAGCAGCCTTCCCACTGGCAGCCAGTACTTCTCCAAACCCTACAATGATCATGCGATCACAGACGCAATGGCGCGCCTGCTTCAGAGCAAGAATTCCGGTTAATTTTCCAAACGCATTTTACAGGCGCGGTGTGTCTTGCGGTTCAGCGCAGGGATCAGTGCGACCGTAGGCTCGGCCACCGCGTGCGGGGAACACGCGGGCACACGGGCCATCGCGATACCCGCATCGCATGCTGCGGCCAGATCGACAGGGTTGAACCCGGCCAAACGCAGCGCAATCATCCGCACGCCAGATCGTCATGGACGAAGGCAAAACCACCTCGGCACCTTCTGACAGACGGGCGGTGCCCGAGTTCAGGCGCGCTGCGTGAAAGTGCAACTCCAGCCCTTTCCCTCGGCAGTGCGGCTGAGAAATGGCCGATCGCGGGGCCTGGCACCGAACACATCGACACGCCTGGCGAACATCGGTTTGCGTCAATCATCAAGCGGGGTCATCAAGCGGGGTGGCCCCACTGGCGGGAGACCCAAGGATGGCGGTCAGCTGATGCGTGCCGTCCTGCAAGGGAATTGTCAGACCGTCGGATGCCACGGTCAAGGCGACCCCGTTCAGGACGGCAGACCGAATACCACCGCCCGTCGCGTCAGGGTTAAGGATCGAAACCGTATAGCGGGCCGCGCCAAGAGCAATGGTTACTGTCAGTTCGGGCCAGGATTTCGGCAAGCACGGGTTCAGGCATAGATGGCCGCCCTTGCGGGTGAGGCCGACGATACCCTCGATGCCCGCGCGGTACATCCAACCGGCCGATCCCGTGTACCAGCTCCAGCCCCCGCGACCGGTATGGGGTGGCGTGGAGTAGACATCGGCGGCCACCACATAGGGTTCGACCTTGTAGCGATCTGCATCGGCCCGGGTGAGGGCGTGGTTGATCGGGTTCAGCATCGAAAACAACTGGTGGGCCGCATCTCCGTCGCCCAGTTTGGTCTGCGCAAGGATCGCCCACATTGCCGCGTGGCTGTACTGACCGCCATTTTCACGCAAGCCGGGTGGATAGCCCTTGATGTATCCGGGGTCCAGCGGCGTGCGGTCAAAGGGAGGTGTGAAGAGAAGCGCCAGGCCTGAGTCTGGACGAACCAGATGCTTGGTCAGCGATGCCATCGCGGTTCGTGCCCGGGCGGGATCGGCGGCACCGGAAAGGACGGCCCAGGACTGCGCGATGCTGTCGATGCGGCATTCGTCAGAGGTTCCCGATCCGAGAACGGTACCATCATCGAATGTGCCACGCCGATACCATTCGCCGTCCCATCCCTCCGTTTCAATGGCTTGCAACACCGATTTCGCATGGGCGCGCCAGCGGGCAGCGCGATTGGCATCGCGGGTGTCGGCCAGCGGGGCCATCATGTCGATGGTGGCAATCAACAGCCAGCCCAGCCAGACGCTGGTGCCTTTGCCGCCCTCACCCACGCGGTTCATCCCGTCGTTCCAGTCGCCAGTGCCGATCAAGGGCATCCCGTTCTCGCCGGACAGTTCAATGGCTTGGTCCAGAGCGCGGGCGCAGTGCTCGAAGAGGGTTGCTGTCTGTTCCGATACCTGCGGCTGAAAGAAGTCGTCATGCGCACCGGGAGGCACCGGCGGGCCATGCAGGAAAGGTACCGGCTCATCCAGGATCGACATATCGCCCGATACGGCGATGTAACGCGCGACACCATAGCCCAGCCAGACCCGGTCGTCCGAGATGCGCGTGCGCACACCCTGACCGGAATGGGGCAGCCACCAGTGCTGCACGTCGCCTTCGGGAAACTGGCGGGCAGCAGCGCGCAACAGGTGGGCGCGTGTCATTTCGGGCCGGCAGAAGGTCAGCGCCATGCCATCCTGCAGCTGGTCCCGGAATCCATAGGCACCGCTTGCCTGATAAAAACCCGCCCGCGCCCAGATGCGGCAGGCAAGGGTCTGGTACATCAGCCAGCCGTTCAAGAGGATATCCATCGCCCGGTCGGGCGATGTGACTTGCACAGTGCCGAGCAGGTTGGACCAGTGGCCGGTGACGGCGGTCAGCAGTCCTTCGGTGTCGGCGGCCCGCAGGCGCTGGATCAGGGTGCTGGCCGCGATGTCGCTATCGGCCTGACCGATCAGGAAGGTCAACGAGAGCGTCTCACCGGGGCGCAGTGTCACACGGTGCTGCAAGGCAGCGCAGGGGTCGAGGGCCGGGCCGGTCTTGCCGGAAAGTGGCGCATTGCCAATTCCGGCAGGACAGGCAAGCGAGCCGCCCGGCCCGATGAACGCGGCCCGGTCTGCCGTCAGGCTGGTTATGCCCGCGCCAAAATCGGCAAAGGCGACGCGGCCCGGAAAGGCCGTGCTAAAGGTGTTCTGCGCCAGAAGCGCCCCGGTTACGGGATCGGCGCGTGTGACAATATAGGACGCCGTCGCGCCGCGCGCGGTTCCCAGAACCCATTCGGCATAGGCCGTCACTGAAAGGCTGCGGGTCGTCATGCCCGTATTGCGCAGCGAAAGCCGGCTGACCTTGGCCGAAGCATCAAGCGGTACGAACTGGACCAAGTCGGCGGCGATACCGTGGGCATCGTGCTGAAAGCGGGAATAGCCAAAGCCGTGGCGCGCGATATAGGTGCCGGGGCCGCGAATGGGCAGAGCGGTCGGCGTCCAGACCTGGCCGGTCTCAAGATCATGCAGATAGATCGCCTCGCCCGAGGGATCAGTTACCGGGTCGTTCGACCAGGGGGTAAGCTGGTTCTCACGGCTGTTTTCTGACCAGACATGGCCGCTGCCTTCTGCAGAAACCTGGAAGCCGAATGTCGGGTTGGAAATGACGTTGATCCAGGGCGCCGGCGTCGTCTGACGTTCTTGAAGGATTGTCACATATTCGCGCCCATCCCGATCAAAACCACCTGTGCCGTTGAAGAACTCGAGCTTCGGCAGCTCAGGCGCAGGCGAAGCTGTCAGGGGAACCGGCAAGGCAGCGGCCCCGGGCATCGGTAGAGGCGCAAGTCGCGCCAGCTGGCTGCCAAGATTGCCCCGACTGGCGACGAGGATGACCCGCGCCGCTGCGAAAAGCTGCGCCCTTACCCCAGCATTGAGCAGATCCGACCGCAGCACATGGATCGTTCCGTTCGCGGGGGCGTGGATACCCGTGGCGCGGGGGCGGGATCGGGCCGCGCGGACAGCGCCTTCGATGGCGATCTGAAGATCCTGCACATAGGATGACGTCCGGTCGTTCAGCACCACAAGATCCACCGCATGCTGGCGCATCTGCCAATATTCGTGGGCACTGACCGCCTCATGCAGGACGGCGATATCTTCGGCATCGTCGATCTGCAGCAGCACGATTGGAAGATCACCCGAAATCCCCAGCGCCCAGAGCGCGGATTGTGGTGCGGCACCCGCGGTGATCTGCGCGGACGAGGCCCGCAGCCGGGCATCATTGCGCATCACCATGCCGCCCAGCGCCTGGAAATCGGCTGCATCGGCGTGGCTGACACCCAGATGGCGCAACTGAACGTGTGCCTGGGTCCACGCAAGCGTGGCGGCGCGAGCGAAGGCGGAGGAATCCCGATGGCGATCCACCAGGTCGAGCAGCACATCAGGTGTGTCGGCGACCATCGTCCAGAATGTCACGCGCGTGGTGCCGCCTGCGGGAACGCTGACGCGCCGCCGGATCGAGAAGATCGGGTCCAGAACGGTGCCGGTAGTTCCCGAAAGGGGCCGATCAATCATCGCTGCCGTTGCAATATTGCGCCCTCGCCCGATGAATTTCGCGCGGTCGGTCTCGATCTGGCTCGGCGCGGTTTCCGCGCCTTCGACAACGGCAATATGCGCAGCCCAGACCTCGGGATCATGCGGCGAGCGGCGGCGTCGGGTGGCAATGATGACGCCCAGTTCCGGCAGGTAGTCCGTTGCGACAAACATCTTGGAAAAGGCCGGGTGCGCCTGATCGGCCGAGGGCGGGGCGAGCACCAGTTCGGCATAGGACGTCACATCGATCTCCCGCGCGCGGCGGCCACTGTTGGTCAGGGTGACACGCCGGGCCTCGGCATCGTCCTCTGCCGAAACAACGACTTCGGTGGTGATCGTCAGGCGCGGCATCTGATGCGTGAAGGCGGCATGGTGTTCACAAAAGACGGCGCGGTGTTGGTCCGCCCCGCCCCGCATCGGCTGGACAGCTGCCGACCAGACGTCGCCCGAAGCCGTGTCGCGCAGGAAGATGAACGAGCCAAGTGCGGCCTGTGCGGCCTCGGCACGCCAGCGGGTGATCGCCATGTCGCGCCAGCGGCTGAAGCCTTCGCCTGTCGGGGTCAGCATCACACCGTAGTTTCCGTTCGACAGAAGATGCGCGGTCGGAGGCGCGGTCGCCGGGGTCGTGAAGGTCCGGACGGCAGGGGCGTCCAGCTGTTCGACCGGCGCAACCAGCACTTCGGTCGCACGCGGCGGAGCGCTTGCGACGTCGCGGGGAATACGCTCTTGCAGCAAGAGTTCGGCGCCCTGGATCATTGGCTCGGCATGGAACAGGTCACGAAGGCGGCCATTCTGCAGCGTGTTTGCGATTGCGGTGATCGTCATGCCCTGATGATGTGCCATGAAACTGCGGACAATGGCCCGGCTCTCATCTGCCGGCATGCGCGACGGCGTGAAATCCACGGCTTCATAGAAGCCATAGCGCCCTTCGGCCCCAAGGCTCGCAAGTTCGGCGTAATTGCTCACTGCAGCCACGGGGTCGATCATCGCGGCAAGGCCCGTCGCATATGGAGCGATCACCCGGTTCTCGCTAAGACCCCGCTTCAGCCCCAGGCCCGGCACACCAAAGTTGGAATACTGATAGGTCATCTGCAAGTCGCGGGCGTTGTAGGACGATTCGGAGATACCCCAAGGAATTCCCAATGCGGCCGCATAGGCCCGCTGGCGGGCCACGATCAGCCGCGTTGTCTGTTCCAGCACCGAACCCGCAGGGGCCCGCATCACCAGAGACGGCATCAGATATTCAAACATGCTGCCCGACCACGAGATCAGCGCCGAACCAGAGCCGATCGGCGTCGCTGGTCGACCCAGCCGGAACCAATGTCTGGTCTCTACATCCCCTTTGGCGATGGCGAAAAGGCTGGCCAGCCGCGCCTCGGACGCCAGAAGATCGTAGCAGTTCGTGTCCAGCCGATTGGTCGCAACAGAAAACCCGATTGACAGAAGCTTCTTGTCCGGCTCCAGCAGGAAGCGGAAATCCATCTCCAACGCGAGAGTGCGGCACAGGACCTCGACGTCGTTCAGCTTGCGGGGGTCGGCCGGGCTGGCCTGATCGGCGAGCTGATCCGCAAGGGTCGACCGTATCGCATTTGTCCAGAACGCCGTCTCAGAGGGGGTATCGCCGGTCAGGGCCACGGCGTCATCCACCAGGACCGTCAGCGCGGAAAGCGCGATTGCCGGGTCGGCCGCTGCCGCGATAATCGCGTCAATCGCGCGGGTAAGATCCGGATTTTCCGCATCGCCCCCGTGCGAGCGTCGAGCAAGCAGGGCACTGTCGCCGATCGCCTGCCGCACGATATGATCACCCCGTGCAGGCCCGGCGGCCCAGGCGCGGCAGGCTTGCGCCACTGCGATCAGGTGTCCGGCCAGATTTCCGCTGTCCACCGAAGAAACATAGGCCGGGTCAAGCACGCGCAGGTCGCGGGTGTCGTGCCAGTTGTAAAGATGGCCGCGAAAGCGCGGCATGCGCTGAATCGTCTGCAGGGTATCGAGCATTCTCTGCAAAGCTGTCCGCTGACCAATCCAACCCATGTCATGTGCGGCGACGATCGACAGAAGATAGAGGCCGATATTGGTCGGCGAGGTCCGTGTGGCAATGGCTGGTTTTGGGGTTTCCTGAAAGTTGTCAGGCGGCAGAAAATTTTCTTCCGGCGTGACGAAGGTTTCAAAGTACCGCCATGTCCGGCGGGCGATCTGCCGCAACTCCTGGGCCTGAGTTCTGGAAAGGGCGGTCGTAGGCGTCTGCGTACTGGGCAGACTGATAGCCCAGGCAAGAGCGGGCGCCCCGAGCCAGACCAATCCGAAGATCATCGTCAGCGGCCAGACGGCAGGGTTGATGAGCGAGGTGAAACCACAGACCCCAACGCTCAAGGCATATCCGGGCCACATCGAAAGGTACTGCTGCAACAGACCGGAACGTGCAGTGCTGCTGGTCTGGGCTGCCGTCATCCATTCAAGGAGATGCCGGCGCGACACCAAAAGACGCCAGGCTGTGCGCAGGATTGCGTCAATCATTGTCGCGGCCGTGTTCGCGAGAAGCGCCAGACTGATTGCGATCTGGCCAAGGGCGATCAGCGTGTCAGACCAGAGCGCCGCGAAATGGCTGCTCAGGGTTACTCCGACGCGCGCGGGGAAGATGCCGAACGGCAAAGACAGAAGGCGCGGCAGAGAAAGCATCGTGACCGTCAGGACAGTCCACATCACGGCCAACGGCAGCGGCAGCATCCAGCCGACCACCAGGGACAGCAAGCCAAGGGGAGCAATNNAAGAAGTGACCGGCGCAGATTGTCGATCATTTTCCAGCGCGCGACTGCGGATATGCCGCCGCGATCATTGCCCCGATGGCCGAAGATCCAGGGCAGAAGCTGCCAATCGCCCCGCGCCCAACGGTGCTGGCGACGAATATCGACATCATAGCGCGCGGGGTAGTCCTCGACCACCTCGATGTCCGAGGCGAGTGCCGCCCGGGCGAAGCTGCCTTCGAAAAGGTCGTGGCTCAGCAATGTGTTCTCGGGCACCCGCCCGTCGAGAGATGCGTCAAAGGCATCCACGTCATAGATGCCCTTGCCGGTGAACGTGCCCTCGCCGAACAGATCCTGATAGACGTCCGAGGTCGCGGCCGCGTAGGGCTCGATCCCGCCAGGGCTGGAGAAGAGACTTTGGTAGATCGACCCCTCTTGGCCGGTGGGCAAGGATGGGCTGACACGCGGTTGCAGGATGCCGTAGCCGCCTGTGACACGCTGCTGCCGCGCATCGAAGCGGGCCCGGTTAAGCGGATGGGCGATCTTGCCAACCATCTGCGCCACCGTGCCGCGCAAGAGCCGCGTGTCGGCATCCAGTGTGATGACATAGCGGACATCTCTGGGCAACGGCGTGCTGACGACAGCATAGCTGGTGTCGATCGCGCCGCGCAGCAGTAGGTTCAACTCGGCCAGCTTGCCCCGCTTCCGCTCCCACCCCATCCACACCCCTTCCGACGGGTTCCACAACCTGCGGCGGTGAAGAAAGTAGAAGCGGTCGCCGTTCTCGCTGGGNNCGCCGTGGCCACGGCAATCAGCGTGGCGTCCTGCGGTGCCGTCTCGGTCGCGGAATCCGGGGCGTCGGACAACAGGGCATAGGACACCGCGCCGCCGGTGCTGGACAGGTGATGCACCTCCAGCCGTTCGATCTGAACGGCAATGTCATTGATGTCGTGCAGAAGGACCGGGACCGCAACCAGAGTGCGCAGCTGCGGTGGGATGCTTTTTGCCAGATCCAGCGCCGGCAAGGGCTTGGGTGAGACCGAGTGGGTGATCATTGTATTCACGATTGCCATCGCGAGGTCAGTGGAAAGCGCGGCTCCGACAAACACCAGTGCCAGCAAGACATATGGGCCAGCCCCAGCGACAGCCATCAACACCCACACCAAGGCCAATACGGCCACGGCCACCGCCGCAATTGCGGTGATGTAACCGCGCAGCCCCATCCGCCCGACTTGGCGAAGCAGAGACATCCGAGCAGGTGGGCGGAAGTCAACGGCCACCTCAAAGTCCTTGCGCCCTTCTCCGATCAAAAAGTATCCCGGGTCGCGCTTGTGATCCTCATCGCTCCGGTCGGTCAATGCCAATGCGGCCTTCACCAATTGGTCTTCCGTCAGTGGCGCATGTCGAGCCAGGATTTCGATCTCGGTCCGGTATCGGTTCCGGCTTGCGAAATCCATCGCGGCGTAAGTTTGGTTGCCCCGCAGCCGCGCATCGACAAGGCTGACCTCTTCGAAGAAATCGGCCCAATCCATTTCAGAGGCCAAGCGCATCGAGGTGACGATGTTCCGCATGGTCACATTCGACGCACCAAGCCGGGTCTGGGTGTTTGCAATCACTTCGTCCAGCGACGTGCCCTGACGGGCCAGCCGGTCTTCCAGCCAGCCAAGAAGCGGTGTGTGCAGCGGATCAAGACCGCGCAGACGCTTGGCGATCTGGCTTGCAACGATGTCCGGCAGCGGTTCACTCTCATACGGGGCGACAACTTGCTGCATCACAGAGAACGCCGTTTGACCCGGTGTTTGCGAGGCGGCAAGCACGGCATCAACGATGGCATCCGCCTGCAAACGCAAGTTGTGCCCTTCGACGATCTGCAACGCCAGACGGCGCATGTTCTCGACCAGGACGATGCGAAGCGTAATCGCAACCGCCCAAAGTTCGCCGATCAACAGCGGCTGAACCTGCTGATAGGCCCGAACAAAGCGCACTAGGACCGGACCGGACATCAGACTGTCGGTATGTGCAACATACGCCCAAGTCAGGCCAAGAACCCGTGGATAGCCCACGAACGGTCCCTCTGCGAGCTTTGGAAGTTGCCGGTAATATCCGGGCGGAAGGTCGTCATGAATCTGGCGCAGCTGCTCTTCGACAAGATGGAAGTTGTCCAGAAGCCACTCAGCCGCAGGCGCGATTACCTCGCCCGCCTGCAAGGCCTGCGCGCATGTGCGGTAGGCGCGCAGCAGGATGTCGGCGTTTTCCTTGACTCTGCGCGCAAGCGGCTGCACGTGAAACGGTTTGCCGGTGAAGATCGGTTGCGCCGACGCAAGGCTCCGGGGGTGATGCTCAAGCCGTTCGGGCCCAAAGNNCTGTAGAAAAGCCTGTGCTGACCAAGGTCAGCAGCTGCTGGGTGCTGACGGCCCATCCCCTCACTTGGGAATGGTCTTGAAATCGGAATCCTTGGTGGACGCAGGTGTGGTGTCTGCGCGTGTCGCCGCGAGGGCTTCACGACTTTTGGCTTCACGGCCAATACTGCCCAGCGCCCCGATACGGTCTGCCGGATAGTTGGCCCGAATACGGCGTGTCATCACCGCCCATTTGTTTTCGATCTGAGCCCATTCCATTGAAATTTCCTTTCAGGTCCTGGCATTGCCGCGGCGCAATAAGTGACCCACATCTTGCAACGCGGGAAGCTGGCCCTGGGTTCCGTCCCGCCTGCCTGCANNTGAACGCTCTGGCCGCGTGCTGTTCAACGTTCGTGAGGGTTCGACTGATGCTGTCCAGCGGGAAACGGGCGGCTTGGGCCAGCAGTATCCTGCGATGTGAAAACGACAGCATGGAAAGTGGCCCAAGGGCTGCGCTGGTGCCGTTCCTGGCGTGAACCGCTCTGCGTCGTCGCCCCGAGGCACCTGGCGTCTGACGATCCTGTGACAATGCTGGGAAATCTACCCTTCGTGCGCTTTCAATTCCCTATGCCGCTGGCGGCGCTGCTCAACACCGAACTGGCCCGGCTGCAAGTAGCCACTCAGGACATCACCAGGATGGATTCCATTGCGTCCATCATCAATTGCGCAGCCAAAGGGAATGAATAGCCCCGTGGTTTCTAGACGCCTTCGTGTCTCATCATCTGCCGCCGCTCGAACTCAACAGGCGAAAGCATACCGTTCCTCGCGTGCTTGCGCTTCGGTTATAGAACATCTCGATGTCATCGAACACATCCTGCCTTGCGTCTTCGCGCGTCCGTTAGACGCGGCCTTTGTAGGGTTCGAGCATTTCCACCATCTTGCGCACGACCGAAC
>DOMY01000180.1 GCA_003509785.1 Gemmobacter sp. | reverse complement strand
CGCGAAGCGGGGGATCTGCGCATCACGGTGATCGGCGAAGAATCGGGGCTGGCCCGCAAGATCGCGGAACAGCGGCCCGATCTGGTGCTGATCGACCTGCGCAGCCCGTCGCGCGATGTGCTGGAGGAACTGGCGCTGGCCTCCGGCCCGATGGACCGGCCGGTGGCGATGTTTGTCGACCGGTCGGATACCGGGCTGACGCGGGCGGCGATCGAGGCCGGGGTGAGCGCCTATGTGGTGGATGGCCTGCGGCCCGAACGCATCCGCCCGATTCTGGATGCCGCCATTGCCCGCTTTCACATGTTCAGCCGGATGCGCAGCGAACTGGCGGCGACCAAGGCCGCACTGGAGGAACGCAAGGTGATCGACCGGGCGAAGGGGCTGGTGATGCGGGCCAAGGGCATTGGCGAGGACGAGGCCTATGGCCTGCTGCGCAAGGCGGCGATGGATCAGGGCAAAAGGCTGGTGGATGTGGCGCAGGCCATCGTCACGGCGGCGGATCTGCTGCGATGACACAAAGCCTTGCCCTGGGGTATATTCCGCTGGTCGATGCGGCGCCGCTGATCGTGGCGGCGGAGTTCGGCTTTGCCGAGGAAGAGGGGCTGCATCTGGATCTGCAGCCCGCCGCCAGCTGGTCGATGCTGCGCGACATGCTGGATTTCGGGCAGGTGGCGGCGGCGCAGATGCTGTCTGTGGTGCCGGTGGCGCGGGCCCTGGGGCTGGGCGGCGGGGCGCAGCCGCTGGAAACCGCGCTGGTCCTGTCGCTGAACGGGCAGGTGTTGGGCGTATCGGAACAGGTCGCGGCGCGGCTGGGGCCTTTGGCCTTTGGCGCGCCACAGGCGGCGGGGCAGGCGATTGCGGCGCTGGGCGGGCGGCTGCGCATCGGCGTGCCCTTCCCGTTTTCGATGCAGGCCGAACTGTTGCATTACTGGCTGGAGCGCGCGGCGCCGGGGGTTTGTGTCGATATCCGCACCGTGCCGCCGCCGCGCATGGCTGCCGCGCTGCTGGCCGACGAGATTGACGGGTTCTGCGTGGGCGAGCCCTGGGGCAGCCATGCGGTGGAAATGGCGGGCGCGCGGCTGCTGTTCGCAGGCTCTGCGATCTGGAGCCAGGCGCCGGAAAAGGTGCTGGCCTGCCGCCGTGGCTGGATGGCGGAACACCCGGATGCGGCGGGGCGGCTTTTGCGCGCGGTCTGGCGGGCAACGCGCTGGGCGGCCGAGGCGGAAAACCTGACGACTCTGGCCGAGGTTCTGGCGCAGCGCGCCTATCTGGATGTTCAGCCCGAACTGATCGACCGGGCGCTGGCCGGGCGGCTGCTGGTCTCTTCGGCGGGGCCAGAGGTGCGGGTGCCGCAGTTCCTGACGCTGCATCGCGGCGCAGCCAGCTTTCCCTGGCGCAGCCAGGCGGCCTGGATCGGGGCGCGGCTGGCGGCAGGGTCGGGGATCGACCCGGTGGCGGCGATGGACAGCGCGCGCGCCACCTTCCGCAGCGATCTGTTCCGCCTGCATCTGGGGGCGGTGGGGGCTGCAATGCCCCGCGCCTCGGACAAGATCGAGGGCGGGTTGGAGCAGGCAGAGGCCGTGGCCGGTGTGGCCGCGCCGGTGATTCTGGAACGCAACCGTTTCTTTGATGGCGCAGTTTTCGACCCGGCTGTTTCTGCCTGATGAAATTTTCGGCAATTCTTGCCGCAACGCAGAAAACCTTTCGCTGCGCTCCCGGTTCAATACGACAGTTTCTTGACCGAAACCGGCAGAAACAGGCAATCTGAACTCAAGACGGGGCAATGGCGTTCCGTTCACGTTCCTCCCGAAAGTCCGGGACGACAGGCAAGGCCGCCTGACCCGCTGCACCCCCCACTCAGGGCACGCAGCGCGAGTCGACGGCCTTTTTCGCATTTCCATCGCTCTTCATCGCCACCCTGCAAGGAAGCCCCATATGCTGCGCACTTCCCTTCTGCTGTCCGTTGCCCTGCTGGCCCATCCGGCCTTTGCCCAGACCGCCGATATCGAAAAGGACGAGCTGACGCTCGGCTTCATCAAGCTGACGGATATGGCGCCGCTGGCGATTGCCCGGGAAAAGGGCTTTTTCGAGGATGAAGGGCTGTATGTCACGCTGGAGGCGCAATCGAACTGGAAGGTTCTGCTGGATCGGGTGATCGCGGGCGAGCTGGACGGGGCGCATATGCTGGCGGGCCAGCCGATTGCCACGACCATCGGCTATGGCACCAAGGGCGCGGTGGTCACGCCGTTTTCCATGGATCTGAACGGCAATGCCATCACCGTATCCAATGCGGTCTGGGACGAGATGAAGCCGCATGTCGCCAATGGCGCCGATGGCAAGCCGCAGCATCCGATCCCGGCTTCTGCGCTGAAACCCGTGGTCGAAGCCTATGCCGACCGGGGCGAGGCGTTCAACCTGGGCATGGTCTTCCCGGTCTCTACCCATAATTACGAACTGCGCTACTGGCTGGCGGCGGGCGGCATCAACCCCGGCTTCTACAGCCCCGAGGATGTGTCGGGCCAGATCGAAGGCGATGTGCTGATTTCGGTCACGCCGCCGCCGCAGATGCCCGCCACCATGGAGGCTGGCACCATCCTGGGCTATTCGGTGGGCGAGCCGTGGAACCAGGCGGCGGTGGCCAAGGGCATTGGCGTGCCGGTCATCACCGACAATGACATCTGGAAGAACAACCCCGAAAAGGTGTTCGGCCTGACGGCGCAATTCGTCGAGGAAAACCCGAATACCGTGCTGGCGCTGACCAAGGCGCTGATCCGCGCCGCAATCTGGCTGGACGAGAATGACAATGCCAACCGCGCCGAGGCGGTGGAGATTTTGGCCCGTGCCGAATATGTCGGCGCCGATGCGGCGGTGATCGCCAATTCCATGACCGGCACCTTTGAATTCGAACCCGGCGACAAGCGCCCGGCGCCCGATTTCAACGTGTTCTTCCGCTACAATGCCACCTTCCCCTATTATTCGGATGCGGTCTGGTATCTGACCCAGATGCGCCGCTGGGGCCAGATTGGCGAAGACAAGCCGGATGGCTGGTATGATGAAACCGCCAAGGCCGTCTACAAACCCGATCTGTACAAGCAGGCGGCCGAGGCGCTGATCGCCGAGGGCAAGGCCAGCGCCGAAATGTTCGATTTCGATGCCGATGGCTATCGCGAACCCACCGCCGAATTCATCGACGGCGTCACCTACGACGGCAAGACCCCCAACGCCTATATCGACAGCCTGACCATCGGCCTGAAAACCGGCCAGACGGTTTCCGGCGGTGCCGTCAACTGATCCCCCGC
>DOMY01000088.1 GCA_003509785.1 Gemmobacter sp. | reverse complement strand
CGTCAGGATCGCATCCAGCACCCGGCCCAGGGCCGATCCGATCAGGTGGTTCACCGCGTCCATGCTCTGCCCGCTGATGGCCACGGCGCGGCGCAGCTCGGCCACCGCCGGATCATCCGGCCCGGCGGCGGTATGGATCAGCGGGCTTGCGCCCCGGTCCAGCGCGGCCAACCCGGCGGTCACCGCCGCAGCCTCGGCCGCCGCCAGATCCGCCGCCGTGCCACAGGCCGCCCTTGCATCCAGCCGGATCCCGGCAAAACCATGGTCCAGNNATGCGATCCACCGCCCCCGCCGAACCCGGTGGTCGGGCGGGGGGCAGCATCCCCTCGGCCTGCCAATGGCGGATCAGCGCATATTCCACCCCCTGCGACCCCACCGCCACCGGCACTGCCGCACGGTGCTGCCACAGCAGACGGCCCAGCGCCGCCTCGCTCTCCGGCCCCATCACATCGCACAGCACCAGCTGCGCGCCCGCCGCCAACACCTCTGCCAGTCGCGCATCGGCGCGGGCGGGATCGGCCAGCGCCTCCAGGTCCACAAGCCCCATGGCCAGATCGGTCTGCCGCGCCAGATGGCGGCCCACATCGGCCTCGTCCATCGGGGTGATCGGATGGCGGGCCATCACCGGATGACGATCCAGCCGGAACACCCCGGCAGGCGTGCCCGCAAACAGATGCCCGAAGGCCTGATAGCGCCGCATCTGCGGCGCCGCGATCACCACGCTGGCCGCCCGCCCGCCCGCGGCCGCCAGCGCCAGCTCTGCCCCCCGCCCCACCGATCCGATATGCGGCGCCGAATCCAGGGTGGAGCATGTTTTCCAATGCAGGATCGGCGCCCCCAGCCCGGCCAGATAGGCGAGCGGCGCAGGCATTTCGGCGTCCATCCATTCGGGCGTCTGCGCCCGCGCGGTCGAGGCAATGCCGATCCCGCGCAGCCCCGGAAACCGCGCCAGACGTTCGGGCGTGGGCCTGTCCAGAAACAGCACCGAAGGCAGGCCAGCAAAGCTCAGCACCTCCATCACCGCAGCGGAACCTGTGAAATCATCGCCATACCAGCTGACAAGCAGGCCGGACGGAAGGGCGGGTGCAGGGGTCATGAAGCGCCTCGGATATCAAACTGGTATAATGAGTATAACATCCTTGCGGGATGGCAAGAAGCAATCTAATGTCGGGCACAATAGATCACCTCATCATACCAGTAATGGAACTGGATAGAGGCCAAGGAGGAAGAAATGACCACGATTGCGCTGTTCGGAGCCGGGGGGAAGATGGGGGTGCGCCTGTCGAAAAACCTGGCGAATACCGATTTCACCGTGCGCCATGTCGAAGTGAGCGAGGCCGGCCGCGCCCGCCTGAAAGCCGAAGTTGGGGTGGATTGCCTGCCCGCCGAAGAGGCCGTGCAGGGCGCCGATGTGGTGGTTCTGGCCGTGCCCGATACCGCGATCGGCAAAGTGGCCGCAGGCGTGGTGCCGCTGGTGGCGCCAGGCACCATGGTCGTCTGTCTGGATGCCGCAGCGCCCTTTGCAGGCCATCTGCCGCAGCGCGACGACATCACCTATTTCGTCACCCACCCCTGCCACCCCCCGATCTTCAACGATGAAACCACGCCCGAGGGCAAGCGCGATTTCTTTGGCGGTGTGGCGGCGAAACAGGGCATCGTGAACGCGCTGATGCAGGGCCCCGAAGCGCATTACGAGCTGGGTGAATCCGTGGGCCGCGCGATCTATGCCCCCGTCGTGCGCAGCCACCGGGTGACGGTAGACCAGATGGCGATCCTTGAACCCGGCCTGTCGGAAACCGTCTGCGCCTCGCTTCTGGTGGTGATGCGCGAAGCGATGGACGAGGCCGTGGCGCGGGGCGTGCCGAAAGAGGCCGCCCGCGATTTCCTGCTGGGCCACATGAACATCTTGGGCGCGGTGATCTTTGACGAAGTGCCGGGCGTGTTTTCCGATGCCTGCAACAAGGCCATCGAATTCGGCAAGCCGGTGCTGATGCGTGATGATTGGAAGCGGGTGTTCGAACCCGAAGAAATCGCCGCCTCGATCCAGCGGATCACCTGAGCGGAAGGGGGGCTGCGGCCCCCTTTTTTCACGGGTGGCCTTTCATGGCCCGCGCATCGCCATCAAAGCCTGCAGGCGCCGGGGCAGATCACTGCGCTGGTGCAGAAACTCCACAATCAGCACCCGGTCAGGCGTTTCCGTCCAGATGATGAAATGGCCCCCTGCCCGCGCGAACCGCAGAGCTTGCGCCTTGCCGGGCACGAGCAGGCTGCAATCCTGCCCCGCCACCTCGCCCCGCGCGATGGCCTCGCAACGGTCGATCAGATCGGCCTCATAGGCCTGTGCCTGCCTTGGGCCAAAGGTTTTCACCGTCCAGTCTGCAATGCCCATCAGGCTTTCTTCGGCTTGCCGGGTCAGAAACCATGGCCGGTTCATTGCGCCTGACGCGCGCGAGCAAAGGCCCGGCGTATGGCATCTGCCCCACTGCCCGGCGCCAGATCCCCGGCGGCGGCCTGCTCCAGCCCGGCAACCAGCCGCGACCGCAGGTCAAGAGCGGCCTGCTCTTCCGCTTCCAGCATNNCAGCCCGGCCCGCAAGGCCTCGCTGGCGTTCTGATAACGGCCAGCCGCAACAAGCCGCTGCACAAGATCTTCCTGCTGATCGGTCAGCACAATATTGCGGGTCGCCATGGCACCTCCGGGGTCATTGGCAATATATGCCAATGTCGCACCCCGGCCAAACCCTATTTGCGGAACTTCTGCAGGCTGGCCGCCAGCTCCGGGTGATCGGCCGCATAATCGTCCAGCGCCACCCCGGCCTCTGCCGCGGCCCAGGCCTGACGGATCGCCGCCACCCCTGCTGCCGCCCCGCCCGGATGACCATGAATCCCGCCGCCGCCCAGATACATCAGATCCAGCCTTTGCCCGGTGCGGGCATAGGTTTCCGGTGCCTGCCCGCCCCATTGGCCGGAACAGACCACCGGCAGCGCCCGGTCGGCATCGGAAAAGAGCGGCGTCAGGCAATCATCGAAGGATTTCACGAAACTTTCGTCCGGCTCCCAGTATTTCGCGGCGATGCCGTTCACCTGGAACTGATCCACCCCCAGCAGGCGCCAGATCTTCTGATAGGCCCGGAACTCCATCCCCAGCGCGGGATGCCGGGTCAGGATATCCCAGCCATTGCGATGGGCGTGCAGGCACAGCGCCGACCGGCGCCGCAGAAAGCTCATGCCGCCATAGCCGATGGAATTGATGTTCACCACCGCCGCCGTGCCCCCCGCCGCCACCACGCAATCATGGTTGCGCATCATCTGATCGGGATCGGCCGAGGATATGCCGAAGGCATACATCACCCGCTTGCCGCTGCGCTGTTCGTGATCGCGGATCACCGGCATGATGGCCGCCACCCGCGCCTCCAGCGGCGAATAGGCCGGGCTCATCAGCTTTTCATCATCCTTGATGAAATCCACCCCGGCGGCACAAAGCGTTTTCACCACTTCGGCGGTTTCTGCGGGCGAAAGCCCCAGCGACGGCTTGATGATCGAGGCGATCATCGGCCCCTGCGCCACCCCCATCAACCGGCGCGAACCTGCGATGCCGAATTGCGGCCCCGGATGGCAGGCCCATTCCGGCGGCAGGTCGATATCCATCACCCGCACGCCCGACAGCCCCCGCGCGGCATAAACACCCCCCACCGTGATGGTCATCAGCGCGGCAATATCGGTGCCCACGGCCTCCAGCGGATAGTCGATCACCGCATCGGCGCGGTGATAGACCGTGCCCGGTGCCGCATCGGGCTGCGGAAAGCCGGGGGTCAGCACCGGCTCCAGATCGGTGACGGAAACCACCCGCGCCGCACAGCGCGCCTTCACCGCTGCGGTCTCTCCCGGCAGATCGGTAAAGGTTCCGGTGGATTGATCAGAGGCGATCTTGGCCGCCATCGCAGCCGGAGATCCCGCGGTTTCAATGCGATAGGTCACCCGGATCGCGCTGCGCATCTGTTCCGCCATATCTCGCCCCCTGAAAGTTGCATCTTGATATACTCATCATACCTGTTGACATCAAGATGATTTGACCTCACCTTTTCGGCGTCAGTGAGGAACCGGGCCGCAGAAGGGCCGGACTGACCATCGGGAGGATACCATGAAACTTTCGCGCCGGCTGATGATGTCAGCCATCGGCATCGCCATGACTGCCGCCATGCCAACCTTCGCCTCGGCAGAGGGGCTGATCGCCATTCTGACCCCCAGCCACGACAACCCCTTCTTCAAGGCCGAAGCCGTGGGCGCCGAAGCGCGCGCCAAGGAACTGGGCTATGAAACGCTGGTTCTGGTGCATGACGACGATCCGAACAAGCAATCCGAACTGTTTGATACCGCCATTGCCAGCGGCGCCAAGGCCATCATCCTCGACAATGCCGGGGCCGATGCCACGGTGGCTGCGGTGAAACGCGCCAAGGATGCGGGCATCCCGTCCTTCCTGATTGATCGCGAAATCAAGGAATCCGGCGTCGCGGTCAGCCAGATCGTGTCGAACAACTATCAGGGCGCACAGCTGGGCGCCGAAGAATTCGTGAAACTGATGGGCGAAACCGGCAAATATGCCGAACTGCTGGGCCGCGAGGCCGATACCAATGCAGGCATCCGCTCTTCCGGCTATCACGACATCATCGACCAGTATCCCGACATGGAAATGGTGGCGCAGCAATCCGCCAACTGGTCGCAGACCGAAGCCTATGAAAAGATGGAAACCATCCTGCAGGCCAACCCCGAAATCAAGGGCGTGATCTCGGGCAATGATACCATGGCCANNATCGTGGTGGGCTTCGACGGCTCGAACGATGTGCGCGATTCGATCCTCAAGGGCGGCATCAAGGCCACCGTGCTGCAACCGGCCTTCCGTCAGGCACAGCTGGCTGTCGAACAGGCCGACCAGTTCCTGAAAACCGGCTCGACCGGGCTGGAAGAAAAGCAGCTGATGGATTGCGTGCTGATCAACGGCGACAATGCCGCCAAGCTGGAAACCTTCGCGCTGGCAGACTGAGCCTTGCGGGGTCTGGCCGCCAAGGCGCCAGGCCCCTGCCCTTCCGAACGGAGCCGCCCATGACCCGCGCGCTGCTTGCGCTTGCCCTCGGCCTGGCCTGCGCGCCGGCCTTCGCAGCCGACCTGGTGGTGGTGAACTTCGACCAGGGCACCGGCGCGGGCCTCGACGACCCGACCCCGGCGGCCCCGGAGGGCGGCAACCCCGGCCTGAGCGTCGGTGAACAGCGCCGCATCGTGTACCAGTACGCCGCCAGGATGTGGGGCGCGATCCTCGACAGCGACGTGCCGGTCTACGTGGGCGCGCGCTTCACCCCGCTCACCTGCACGGTGAACAGCGCGGTTCTCGGCTCGGCCGGCACGACCCAGGTCTTCCGCGGCAGCTTCAACCCGGTCTACCCGTTCCCCGACGCCTGGCA
>DOMY01000026.1 GCA_003509785.1 Gemmobacter sp. | reverse complement strand
ATGATCTGGCCGACGACGCCCAGCGGTTCGTGGAAGTGATAGGCGACGGTGTCATTGTCGATCTGCCCGATCGAGCCTTCCTGCGCGCGGATGCAGCCTGCGAAATAGCGGAAATGGTCGATNNACAGGATGTTCGACCGTTCGGTGGCCGAGGTGGCGCCCCAGCGGCGACGGGCGCCATGGGCGGCATCCAGCGCCGCGTCGATATCGGCGGCGTTCGAACGCGGCACTTCGCAGACGATCTGGCCGGTGACCGGCGAGATGTTGGGCATATACTGGCCCGATTTCGGGGCGACCCACTGCCCGCCGATGAAGTTGTCATAGCGGGTCTTGAACGGGGCTGCCGTCAGATCGAATGTTTCAAGTTTCGTCATTATGGTCTTCCTCCTCTGCGGCCGCCTCCACGCGGCCTATGATGAACAAACTGGCGGTTGAGGGTGATTCGGTCACCCGGGGGGCAAGCGATGCGCGGGGCGATCTGTCTCAGCCTTGCGACAGGTCGCGGCGCAAATCATTCCGCCCGCCCCAGTTTTCGATGCAGCGTGGCGCGGCTGATCCCCAGCGCCCGTGCCGCGGCGGACAGGTTGCCGCCTGCGCGGGCAATAGCGCGGGCCATCACGGCGCGTTCGCCTTCTTCCAGCGTGGCAGGGGCCGCAAGGCCCAGCAGATCGGCCGCGGGCACGGGGCGGCGGGCCAGATCGCCCTTCAGCCCGAAATGCTGCCGTGCCGCCCGGGTGGCGCCGATCACCAGCTCGTCAGCATCCACGGCCAGCAGCGCGCCCAAGCCGCGGTCCAGCCCCGGCGCCAGCATCAGCCGGGCAGTGCTGTAGGCGCTGCGGAACAGATCGGTTTCGATCCGCCGGGCGGCCTCGGTCACGGAATGGCTGATGAGGCCTGCCAGCCCCTCGCCCGTTTCGCGGCGGCCGGACGAGACATCCAGCACCGCCACCAGCGCGCCCTGTGCATCATGCACCGGGGCGCTGATGCAGGTCAGCCCGGTATTGGCCGACAGGAAATGCTGATCGCGGCAGATCGTCACCGGGCGGCCTTCGGCCAGACAGGTGCCGATCCCGTTGGTGCCGGCCGCAGCCTCGGACCAGCGGGTGCCGGTCCAGAGGCCCATGGCCTCGAACTCGGGGTCTTCGGCGGCATTGCCCCGGCGTTCGACCGGGATGCCATGGGCATCGGCCAGAACCACACAGGCGCCCAACCCGCCCACTGCAAGGAACAGGCGGTCCAGCACCGGGCGCGCGGTGGCCAGCAGAAGGCCAAGCCCCTCGCAGAGTTGCGACAATTCGTATTCGCTCAGCCGGTCAGCGGCATGGCGGCGGCCAGGCTCCAGCCCGTGCACCCGCCAGGACCGGCTCCAACTGGCGACGATGGCGGATCTTGCGGCATCGCCGGCCGACAAAGCAGCTTCGACCACGGCCTGATGGCCATGGGCATCATTCGTGCAGATCATCTGCGCCTCCCTCAACTGACGGGGCGGCAAGGCCCCGGCCAATCCGCTTTCGCTGCGCGACACCGTTCGGGATCGGTTTTCCCCTTGTGGTGGCGCCGATGTGGCTGGCCCTATGAAGCGGTTTTGACCCCCTGCTGCCAAGCAAGACCAAAGTGCCCCCCTTGCCTTGCCGCCCCGTGCCAGCGATCATGGCGGCATGACCGAACCCGCTTTTCAGCTGCGCCTGCGTGTCGTCTTTCCGGGCCGGGCCATGATCGGCCCCGGCAAGGCAGAGCTGCTGAGGCGCATCCGCGACACAGGCTCCATCTCTGCCGCTGGGCGCCAGATGGCCATGAGCTACAAGCGCGCCTGGTCGCTGGTGGAGGAAATGAACGCGGCCTTTCGCCTGCCCCTGGTGGAAAGCGCGCGGGGTGGCCCCGGGGGTGGTGGGGCGCGGCTGACCGAAACCGGCGTGGCGGTTCTGGCGCATTACACCGCCCTGGCCGCACAGGCCGAGGCCGGGGGCGCGCCTGAGATTGCCGCGCTGGAGGCTTTGCTGGCGCCGGGCGGCGCTATATCCAGCCAGAAATAACGCTTGCGCCCCGGCCGCCCCGCCCGGTTATACTGGCCCGCCCGGTTATACTGCGGCGAAGGACAGGAGCGCGCATGGATCACCCCGCCTTGATTTGCCACATGCCCGCCGTCGCGGGGTGGCACGGCAGATGACAGACTGGTTCTGGACGGGCTGGCTTTCGCCCGAGGAATGGCAGGCGGTGGCGCTGTCTTTGCGGGTGGCCTTCTGGTCGACGCTGCTGAGCCTGCCGTTCGGCATCGCGGTGGCGCTGCTGCTGGCGCGCGGGCGGTTTCCGGGGCATGGGCTGCTGAACGGGCTGGTGCATCTGCCGTTGATCCTGCCGCCGGTGGTGACGGGCTATCTGCTGCTGCTGACCTTCGGGCGGCGCGGCACAATCGGCGCGGCCTTGGATAGCTGGTTTGGCATTGTTCTGGCCTTTCGCTGGACCGGGGCGGTGCTGGCGGCGGCGGTGATGGCCTTTCCGCTGATGGTGCGGGCGATCCGGCTGGCCATAGAGGCGGTGGACCCGAAGTTGGAACAGGCGGCAGCCACGCTGGGCGCACCGCGCCTCTGGGTGTTTCTGACCGTCACCCTGCCCCTGATCCTGCCGGGCATCCTGGCGGGGGCCATTCTGGCCTTTGCCAAGGCGATGGGCGAATTTGGCGCCACCATCACCTTTGTGTCGAACATTCCGGGCCAGACGCAGACGCTGCCTTCGGCGATCTATGCCTTTCTGCAGGTGCCGGGCGGCGAAGGCCCGGCGCTGCGGCTGGCGGCGGTGGCCATCGTCATCGCCATGGCGGCGCTGTTGCTGTCGGAATGGGTGAGCCGGGCGGTGGCCCGACGGGTGGCCGGATCATGACGCTATCGGTGCAGATTGCGCATCACCTGCCGGGATTCACGCTGGATCTGGCGTTTCAGGCACCGGGCGGCGTGACAGCGCTGTTCGGCCGGTCCGGGGCGGGCAAGACCACGGTGGTCAATGCCGTGGCCGGGCTGATCCGCCCCGATGCCGGGCGCATCGTGCTGAACGACCGGGTGCTGTTCGATGCGGGCCTGCGCATCTGGCTGCCGCCGCAGCAGCGCCGCATCGGCTATGTCTTTCAGGAGGGCCGGTTGTTTCCGCATCTGAGCGTGCGGCAGAACCTGCTTTATGGCCGCTGGTTTTCGCGTCGGGCGGCGGGGCCTGATCTGGGCCGGATCACCGAGCTTCTGGGCCTGGGCGACCTGCTGCACCGCCGCCCCGCAGCACTTTCGGGCGGAGAAAAGCAGCGGGTGGCGATTGGCCGCGCCATCCTGTCAGACCCGGATCTGCTGTTGCTGGACGAGCCGCTGGCCGCGCTGGA
>DOMY01000036.1 GCA_003509785.1 Gemmobacter sp. | reverse complement strand
TTCAGCCGCTCCTCGAACTCGCCCCGGTATTTCGCCCCGGCGATCAGCGCGCCCATGTCCAGCGCCATCAGCTTCTTGTTGCGCAGGGATTCCGGCACGTCGCCATTCACGATGCGCAGGGCAAGCCCTTCGGCAATCGCGGTCTTGCCCACGCCCGGNNTCGGCCGTGCGGCCCTTGCGCACTTCGTTGATCGCCGTGTTCAGCGCCTGCGCCGTCACAGCCCCCGCCGTCAGCGCATCGCGCGCCCGGGTATTCACCAGCGCCAGTGCTGTCAGCAGCCGTTCCACCGGCACGAAACTGTCGCCCGCCTTCTTGGCCACCGTCTCGGCCTCGTCCAGCACGCGCACAAGGCTGGGGTCCACATAGGTCTGCCCGTCACCGCCCGAAACCTTGGGCAGCTTGGCCAATGCGGCATTGATCGATTCGTTCACCCGTTCGGGCGAGCCTCCGGCCTTGCGGATCAGATTTGCGGCCAGCCCCTGATCGTCATCCATCAATGCTTTCAGCAGATGGTCGGGCAGCACACGCTGATGGCTTTCGCGCATCGAAATGGTCTGGGCGGCCTGCAGGAAACCGCGCGACCGTTCCGTGAATTTCTCCAAATTCATCGGTCATTTCTCCTTTTGTCAGCACCGTCTGCAACCGCCCGCATCAGGCACGGCTGCTTCGGCCTTGTGGATCAGATGGGTTGATCCTGCGCCCCCCGCAAGAGCCGCGCCATGACCCAGCGCAAGTTTTTCGGGCATCTGCAAACGGGTGCAAATATCCCGGGCAGCGGTGCATCTCGGGGCCGGGCGCCCCCCCGCCAGACCGGCATCCAGCGCTTTGCGGCGCGGCAACCATCCGCCGATCACCACAGCGTGCGGTCAGCATGGCTTGCCATGCGGCGGCAGGCAGGAAATGGTCGGCTTGGCCGAAAGGCCAGGAAGCGGGGCAGAATGCAGCACCTTTACGAACCGATCATCCACAAGGCCAGCCTGATCGGCCTTGCCGTGCACGTGGGCCATTCCGGCCTGTGCCTGAATGATACGGCAGAACTTCAGGCCATTGCCGATGGGCAGATCGGCGTATTTGCCGTGCGCCACGGGCGCTGGCTTGGCCTGATCCCGCACAGGCGGCGGGTCTATCTGGGCAATCTTGGCCCGCAGGCGGCCCAGATCGTCGCCCCCCGGCTGGCCCGCGAAGAACAGCTGCGCGTGCGGATCGTGGGGCTGACCCCCGAACATCTGGCACGCGAGGCGCCGCCGGAAATCNNCCAGCAGGGCACGTTGATACTGCCCTGCCCACCAAACAGCGCAACCACCTGACGCCGGTTGCCACCATCGGGGCGCATCAACCACAGACCCACCTCCAGATCACGTGGGTGCCCCTCGGTGCCCGGCGGATAGGCCAGATACAGCACATGGCCGCCGCAGGGCGACGGATGCGGAAACCAGTTCACATTGTCATCGGCAAAGGCTTGCTCTGCCCGGCCCTCTGGCCCGATGCGCCAGATCTGGGCATGACCGCTTGCCGCGCTGTTGAACCAGATCACCCGGCCACAGGGCGCATAATCCGGCCCGTCGCAGGCAGCGGTGAAGTCGGTCAGGCGGCGCTCTGCCCCCGTGGCCAGATCCATCTCGCACAGCCCCACCACCCGGCGGTCATCCCGCGCCGCGGCATAGGCGATGCGCATCCCGCCGCCGCCCGCCGCCGTGGCGCCATGCCACCAGCTGGGCCGCGCCGTCACCAGCGGCACCGGCGGCGATCCTTCGCGCAGGGCAAAGATGGCCGCCCCCGCGCCGGTGTGATGCGTCAGCACGATGCGGCCATCCGGCAGAAAGCCGTGATCATTGTTGCAACGGTCACAGGCGCCGGTGTCGATCGGCTCCAGCCGCGGGGCGTCCAGCGGCACACGCCACAACCGGCCCCCGCCATTCACCATCAACCAGCCATCGGGGTGCCAGTTCGGCGCCTCGATCAGATCGGGGCTGCGCAGCACCACACGATTGCGGCCCGTGGCCAGATCATGAATCTCCAGCGAAGAGCGCCAGCTGTCGGCCATGCGGATCAATCATCCTTCTTCTGCAGCAACCGCGCCGGGCGCAGCGCTTCGGCGGCCTTGAACAGGCCGAAAGTATGGTTGACGTAATTCACCACCCCGCCGATCTGCTCCAGATAGGTCTGCAGCTCCGGGGTGCGCGCCGCCTCGATCAGCTGCACCGGGCGATCCGGCGCCGTGCCCTCGAACTGGCAATAGAACAGCGGCTCGCCGCGTTTCAGGATGATATCCCGCTCCGGCTCGTGCCATTCAAAGGCCCACATCAGCGGCCGGGGCCAGACATTGATCGGAAACCGCCCGCCAAAGATCGTGCCCGGCAGCGCCTCGCGGCGATAATGCAGAAACGGCGACAGCTGGGTCAGGAACACCGTTTCATCGGCAATGAAACAGTAAGGCAGGCTCAGCTGCACCGTCGGCCGGTCGGGATAGCGCCATTCGGCCTCGTTCACCAGCGTCAGCACCTCACCCAGCTTGTTCGACCGGATGGTGGAACCCGCCCCCGCGCGGTTCACCAGATGCGCCTTGCCCTTGTCATCGCGGCCAAAACCGATGTGCAGATCAAAGGGGCATTTCACCATGAAATACCGGCTTTCCAGCTGAATCACCCCGGGGCAGCGCGCGGCGCTTTTGGCATGGCTGCGGTTGGTCTGACGAAAGCTGACCCGTTCGGGCGGATCATAAAGCACGGCGCCCTTGTCCGAGGTCAGAAACCAGCCCACGCTGATCGGGCCGGAATTCGGGCCATCTTCCGGCCGGTCAAAGCTGATATTGATCTGCATGTTATGCCCCGCTCTCTGCCCGCAGACTCGGCAAGCCGGGGCGCAAAGTCAATCCGGGCCAGCGCCCGAAATGCCCCGCAAAAGTTTTCGAAAACTTTTNNGCAAATTCCTTCGAAGGAATTTGTCCGCGCCCACGGCCCGCCCGACACGCAGCTTGACACGCCGCCCGCCGCGCCGCAAACCGCGCGGGATTTCACGCAAAGGAACCCAAGCATGAGCGATGATCGCCTGATCGTGGCACTGGATGTGCCGAATGTGCTGCAAGGGCTGGATCTGGCAGACCGGATCGGCGACGCAGCCGGGTTCTACAAGATCGGTCTGGGGATGCTGACGGGCGGCGGCTTTGCCCTTGCGAACGAGCTGAAGCACGAACGCGGCAAGCGGGTGTTTCTGGACATGAAGCTGTTCGACATCGGCGCCACGGTCGAGGCGGCGGTGCGCGGCATCGCGGGCCATGGCCTTGATTTCCTGACCGTGCATGGTGATCCGCAGGTGGTGCGCGCCGCAGCCGAGGGCAAGGCAGGCACCGATCTGAAGATCCTGGCGGTGACGGTTCTGACCTCGCTGGATCGCGCCGATCTGGATGCCAATCTCATCATCCCCGGCGATATTCATGAAATCACGCTGGAACGCGCGGCACGGGCGCTGGAGGCCGGGGCCGATGGTGTGATCGCCAGCCCGCAAGAGGCCGCGATGATCCGCGCCCTGCCGCAGGCGGCGGGCAAGCTGATCGTCACCCCCGGCGTGCGGCCCGCAGGCGCCGCCCTGGGCGATCAGAAACGGGTGGCGACACCCGCGCAGGCGATTGCCGATGGCGCCGATCACATCGTGGTGGGCCGCCCGATCTGGCAGGCCGCCAACCCCCGCGCGGCCGCGGCAGCCGTGATTGCCGAACTGACGGCGCGCTAAACAAACACGGCCCCCTAAACACGGCCCGGATGCGAAAAGGGCGGCCCCTGGGGCCGCCCTTTCCATTTTGCTCTTGTTCACGCAACCGTCCTTACGGCTGGGTGGTGCTGCCCGTGCCCGGCGCCGGGGCTTCCGGCATCACCGCATCAGGGGCGGGCGCCGGTTCCGGGGTCACCTCCGGGGCGGGGGTGGCTTCCGGGGCGGGCTCGGTCGTCATCGGGGCCACCGGGGCCGTGGCTTCCGGTGCCGGGGCGGTTACCGCCGGGGCAGGTGCATCATTCACCACGCTGTCATTGGGCGAACCCATGGCGAACCACAGGATGGCCAGCACGGCCACGACGCCGCCCAGAATGAACAGCACGATCCCATTGCCCGAAGATTTGGGCCGGGTTTCAATGGTGGTCTGGGTCGTATGGGGGGTATGGGTGGTACGGTAGTCGGTCATGTCAATCTCCGATGTTTCACGGTTTCTGGCAGACCAACGCCCCCTCCGGCCAAAGGGTTCCCCCTAGGGTTCGTTGATGTCCCGCGTCCAGCGCTTTACCGCCCCCCGGCTATGGGGAAAGGCGCGCCGCAGCCCCAGCCAGGCCAGAACCGAAACCACCGCAAACAGCGCAATCTGCACCGGCAGCCCGATGGCCAGCAGGCCAGACCACAGCACCAGCCCCACCAGCACCGCACCAATGGCAAAGCCGAGGAAGATATAGCCCGGCGCCAGCACCTCCACGATGCCCAGCGCAAAGCCACCCGCCACCCAGATCCACCAGGCCATCAGCTGCGCCCCTTCAACAGCGCAAAGGCATTGCTGAACGCCTCCAGCGCATGGGCGGGCACCAGGATCGTCTGCTTGCCATCGCCCTTGGCCATTTCCCCGATCGCCTCCACCTGTTTCAGCGCCACCTGATACTGCGCCGCCTCCAGCCCGTTCATCTTGATCGCCTCGGCAATCACCCCGGTGGCATAGGCTTCGGCATCCGCCAGAATCCGCCGCGCCTTGGCCTCCTGTTCGGCGGCGTAAAGCTCGGCATCGGCGTTCAGCTCCACCGCGCGCTTCTTGCCCTCGGCCTCGGTGACCTGCGCCCGCCGCGCCCGTTCGGCGTTCAGCTGCTGCAGCATCGCCGACCGCGTCGCCTCGTCCAGATTGACATCCAGCACCTCGGCCCGCGTCACCTCGATCCCCCAGTCATCCACCATGGCCGCCACCTGTTCGCGCACCTTGGCAATCAGATCGGCGCGGTTCGATTGCACCTGATCCAGCTCCAGCTTGCCGATTTCGCTGCGCACGATGCCCGCCACCGTGGTGGCAATCGCGCCATCCACATCGCGGATCCGGTAGACGGTCTTTTCCGGCTCGATGATGCGATAAAAAACCGAGGTTTCCACCTTCACCATCACGTTGTCGGCGGTAATCGCATCCTGCGAGGCGGTGGGCAGCTGGCGCTCCAGGATCGAAACCTTGTGGCGCACCCGGTCCAGAAACGGCACCACAAAGTTGATGCCCGGCCCCAGCACCGCCCGCAACCGGCCAAAGCGTTCCACCACATGCTTTTCGCTTTGCGACACGATCCGCACGCCCAGAAAGATGCAAAGAATGATGAAGGCCGCAATCGCAAGCCAGATCGCATTGCCGCCCAGCAGAACGTCCTGATCCATCGCCATATTCCTTGCTTGAAACTCCCCTCAGGATGAACTTCGCACAGCGCACAATCAATAGGCAGATGATTCCGGCGGGATCAGCACCTTCAGACAGGATTCCTTGCGCAGGATTCAGGCATCATCGAACATTCTTCGATCAATCGCAGGAAATGCGCAGATTTCTGCGATCAACCCGCCTTTCGCGCCCGCAGAAAGCCAAGAAATCCCATGCCGCTGGCGTATGATTTCCATGTTCCATCCAACGGCGGAGAAACTCCATGAAAATCGTCATCCTCGGCGCAGGCGTGATCGGTGTGACCTCCGCCTGGTATCTGGCGAAACAGGGCCATGAGGTGACGGTGATCGACCGTCAGGCGGCGCCTGCGCTGGAAACCAGCTTTGCCAATGCGGGCGAGGTCAGCCCCGGCTATTCCGCCCCCTGGGCCGCGCCCGGCATCCCGCTGAAGGCGATGAAATGGATGTTCCAGAAACATGCCCCGCTGGTGATCCAGCCGCGCCCCGATCTCGCCAAACTGTCCTGGATGGCGAAGATGCTGATGAACTGCACCGCCGAGGCCTATCATGTGAACAAGTCGCGCATGGTGCGGCTGGCGGAATATTCGCGCGATTGTCTGGGCGAACTGCGTTCTGAAACCGGCATCCGCTATGATGAACGCACGCAGGGCACGCTGCAGCTGTTCCGCACGCAGAAACAGGTCGATGGCGCCGCCAAGGATATCGAGGTGCTGCGCGAGGATGGCGTGCCGTTCGAGGTGCTGGATCGCGCAGGTTGCGTCGCTGCCGAACCGGGGCTGGCCCCCAATGCCGACAAGATCATGGGCGGTCTGCGCCTTCCGGGCGATGAAACCGGCGATTGCTTCAAATTTACCAATACCCTGGCCGATATGGCCGTGGCTGCGGGGGTCACATTCCGCTGGGGCGTCAGCATCGGCCGCCTGAACATGGATATGGGCCGGGTATCTTCGGTTGAAACCAGCGAAGGCCGGGGTCATGCCGACAGCTTCGTGCTGGCCATGGGCTCCTATTCGCCGCTGCTGGCCGCGCCGCTGGGCATCAACCTGCCGATCTACCCGCTCAAGGGTTATTCGATCACCGTGCCGATCGTCGATGCCGACCGCGCGCCGGTCTCGACCGTGATGGATGAAACCTACAAGATCGCCATCACCCGGCTGGGCGACCGCATCCGCGTCGGCGGCCTGGCCGAAATCGCGGGCTTCGACCTGTCGCTGAACCCCAAGCGGCAGGCCACGCTGACCCATTCGGTCGAAGATCTGTTTGGCGGCGCAGGCGATCAGTCGCAGGCCAGCTTCTGGACCGGGCTGCGCCCGATGACGCCGGATGGCACGCCGGTGGTGGGCCGCTCGCCCATCCCGAACCTGTATCTCAACACCGGCCATGGCACCCTGGGCTGGACCATGAGCTGCGGCTCCAGCCGGCTTCTGGCCGATATCATCTCGGGCCGCGCGCCGGAAATCGAACATGCCGATCTGGGCTATGCCCGCTACGAACGCAAGCGCACCCCCGCCCCGGTCCTGCGCCCGGCCACCGCAGGCTGAGGCAAAAGTTTTCAAAAACTTTTGCAAATTCCTTCCAAGGAATTTGCGGCAGGCTGCACCCGGCACGCGGGCATGGTAGAATGATCCCATGCCCGCGCTCTGCCGTTCCTGCCTGACCGCCTTCGATTCCGGCAGCCGCTGCCCGGCCTGCCGCAGCCCGCGTGTGCTCGCCCATGCCGAACTGGCCGATCTGTCGATCGCGCATATGGATTGCGACGCCTTCTATGCCTCGGTCNNAGCCGGTGATCGTCGGCGGTGGCACGCGCGGCGTGGTCTCGACCTGTTGCTACATCGCCCGCATTTCCGGCGTCCGCTCGGCCATGCCGATGTTTCAGGCCCTGAAACTCTGCCCCGAGGCGGTGGTGGTGAAGCCCCGGATGCAGGCCTATGTCGAGGTCTCGCGCCAGATCCGCGCAATGATGGAGGATCTGACCCCCGCGATAGAACCCCTGTCGCTGGACGAGGCATTTCTGGATCTGACCGGCACCGCCCGGCTGCATGGCGCCCCGCCCGCGGTCATGCTCGCCCGCCTCGTGCGCCGGATGGAGGATGAGCTGGGGATCTCCGGCTCCGTCGGGCTCAGCCACAATAAGTTCCTCGCCAAGATCGCCTCCGATCTGGATAAGCCACGCGGATTTTCGGTGGTGGGCCGGGCCGAGACACAGGCGTTTCTGACCCCCAAACCCGTGCGCATCATCTGGGGCGTGGGCACCGCCACGCAAGCCGCGCTGGAAAAGGCGGGCATCCGCACGATTGCCGATCTGCTGCGCTGGGATCGCGTCGATCTTGTGGCGCGCTTCGGCCAGATGGGGGATCGGCTGTGGCATCTGGCGCGCGGCGAGGATCACCGCCGCGTCAGCCGCGATGAGAAGGTGAAATCCATCTCCAAGGAAACCACCTTCAACGAAGATACCTCGGATGCCGATCTGCTGGATGGCCATCTGTGGCGGCTGGCCGAAGGCGTGGCCGATCGCGCCAAGGCCAAGGATATGGCCGGGCGCACCGTCACGCTGAAGCTGAAGCGCGCCGATTTCAGCCAGATCACCCGCCGCCACGCCCTGCCCGGCCCCACCCAGACCGCCGACCGCATCTACCGCGAGGCCCGCGCCCTGTTCGATCAGGTGCCGCGCGGGGCCGCTTACCGGCTGATCGGGGTCGGCATTTCCGATCTGACCCCGGGGCGTGATGCCGATCTGACGGCCGATCTGCTGGACCCGCAGGCCGAAACCCGCGCCCGCGCCGAACGCGCCACCGATGCGATTCGCGCCCGCTTCGGCAAAGAGGCGATCATCAAGGGCCGCGCCCTGCGCTAGCCGCCATTGACAGCGCCGGACCCGCGCCGCTAGCTCTCTGCAAAGACCGGAGACAGCCATGACCGATACCGCCCCGTTCCTGATCCTGACCCGGCGCCGGACGGGCGGCACCTCGCTTGCGGCCTTTCTGTCCCGCATCTCGCCACTGCCCACGGCCCAGCATGAACCCTTCAACACCGGCCGCGTCTGGCATGGGGTCAGCGCCCGGTTCGCCGCCCATGGCGATACAGAACAGCTGCGTCAGGATATCCGCGCCCTGATCGCCAAGTCGCAGAACATCAAGCATTGTTTTGATGTCGGCCCGCGCGGCCTCGCCACGGTCCTGACCGATATCTGCGCCGAAGCCGGTTATCGCATCATCCTGCTCACCCGCGCCAATGAGGTGGATCGCCAGATGTCGCTGGCCATCGCCCAGGCCACCGGGGCCTGGGGGGCCCGGCAGGCGGCCNNGCCACGCTCTACCCGCCGATCCTTGCGGGCGAAACCGTGCTGCCACCGCTGCCCGTCAAGCGGGTTCTCGATCAGGCCCGCCGCGACGGTCTGGCGCTGATGGATATCCTCAGCCACCTGCGGGTGCGGCATATCGCGCATGACTGGCTGATCTTCGAAGAAATCTACAGCTCCACCGCCGATCTGCGCCGCACAGCCCTGCAACTGGCACAGACCCTCGGCCTGACGCTGGAAGACACCGACCCAAGGCTGGACGCCCTGGCCGGTCGCGGCGGCCAGAACAGCGCCCGGATCGAGGATTTTCTGCCCAATGCCACCGAAACCCGCAGCGCGCTGCAGGCCATCTGCGGCTGACGTGCGGGCCTATGACGTGCGGGCCTATGGCACGCGGATCTATTCTGCGGCCAGCGCGGTATCGGGGCGAAAGGCCGTGGTGATTCCCGCCACGATCCCCATCATCAGCTTTTGAAAGGCCGCGAAATCCGGGCGCCGCTGGATGCGCCCCTCATCCATGTACAGCGAGCGGTCGATTTCGATCTGCACCGCGTGCTGCCGACGCGAGGGGCGGCCATAGGTCTGGGTGATATAGGCCCCGGCAAAGGGCGCATTATGCACGACCCGCAGCCCCGCCCCCCGAAACGCCGCCTCGATCCGCGCCACCACATCCCGCCCCGCCGACGCACCGAACCTGTCGCCCAGCACCACTTCGGGATGCGGCACGCCGGGGCGGGCATGGGCTTCGATCGCCTCATGCGGCATCGAATGGCAGTCAATCAGCACCGCCTCGCCGAATCGCAGTAGCGATTCGTCCATCAGCCCGTGCAACGCATCATGATAGGGGTGCCAATGCCGCCGCAGCCGCTGTTCCGGCTCGGCCAGCCCGATCTTGCCGCGATAGATCGGCCGCCCCTGTGACACCACGCGCGGAATCACCCCCAGGCCCGAACTGATGCGCGGGTTGTGCGGCGCGCGCATGATCCCCTCGATCACCGCCGGGTCCAGTTCATCCGCCGCGCGGTTCAGGTCGATATAGGCCCGCGGCCCCCGCGCAGCCAGCAACGGTGCCCCAAGCTGCGGGGCATCGGCAAAAAGCTCGTCCACAAAGGCATCTTCCGATGACCGGATCAGGTGATCCGACAGGATACTGCTTTGCAGAAAGGCCAATGGATAATCGCGCCCGCTGTGCGGCGACGAAAACACGACCGGCGTGCTGTGCAGCGCCGGGCGGGACAGGCAATAGGCTTCGGTGACGGTCCGGTGCATCATGGCAAAAGATATAGCGCGGTTTTTTCTTCTGCCAAAACCCCTTGAACACCCATCCGAGTCTCTTTATAGAGCCCCCACTGACGCGGAACTGCCCGCGCCGAAGCCAGTTACGGCGATGGTGGCAGACAGGTTCGTTCAGGGCGTGGGCGGTTAGCTCAGCGGTAGAGCACTACGTTGACATCGTAGTGGCCACTGGTTCGATCCCAGTACCGCCCACCATTTTCACCGCTTTCGTAAGAAGGCACGAGTTTCAAGGCGCACGCGCGCCGCGATATGGAGAGATGGCCATGAAGGTCAAGAACTCGCTGCGCTCGCTGAAGACGCGTCACCGCGACTGTCAGGTTGTGCGCCGTAAAGGCCGGGTCTATGTGATCAACAAGACCCAGAAGCGCTACAAAGCCCGTCAGGGCTGAGGCGTTCTGCCGCAGGATCGAAGGGCCGCACGGGAAACCGCGCGGCCTTTTGCTTTGCCCTGCCCCCGTTTCCAGGCCCGCTATCGCGCCATGGCGTGATATTCGGGGTTCGGCCGCATCTCGACCGCGGCCGCCAGCCGGTTCGACATGTTGTAAAACGCCGCCACCGCCGAAATATCCCAGATTTCCCGGTCGCTGAATCCCGCGGCGCGCAGGGCGGCCCGATCTTCCTCGCCCATCGCCGCCGGGTCATTGGTCAGCTTCACCGCGAATCCCAGCATCGCCCGCTGCCGCGCGGAAACCGGCGCCACCCGCCAGTTCTGCGCCAGGGTTTCCGCCAGCGCCGGATCGCCCGTCAGCTGCCGCAAAGCCGCGCCATGCGCCGTCAGGCAATAGACACATGCGTTCTGCGCCGAAACCGCCACCGCGATCATCTCGCGCTCGGCCTTGGTCAGCCCCGAAGGCGCCAGCATCAGATCATTGTACATCCCGCTGAAAGCCCGCAGCTTTTCGGCATCAAAGGCATGGGCCAGCAGCACATTGGGAATCATCCCCAGCTTGTCCTGACATTTGCCGAAATACACCGCGATATCCTCGGGCAGCGGCTCTTGCGGCGGCAGATCCAGCGCCGTTACCTGTTCTGTCATGTGATCCTCCCAGATCGGGCTTCCTCTATGCGGCCATGCTGGCACAAGCCCCCGCCCTGCCAAGGGGCCGCACCCCATTCACGGGATTTACGCCGCGTCACGGGCTGCATAGCATGGCCACCCGGCCTAGCCTGCCGCCAGATCCAAGCCAGATCCAAGACGGAGCCTTCGATGCGCCTCTATCACTCGCCCACCTCGCCCTATGTCCGCAAGGTCATGGTCGTGCTGCATGAAACCGGGCTTTTGCCGCAGGTCACGCTGATTCCCACCGCAGGCACGCCGGTCGATCCCGGCTCCATGCCGCTGGATCAGAACCCGCTGGGCAAGATCCCCGCGCTGGAACGCGACGATGGCCCCGCGCTTTACGACAGCCGGGTGATCTGCCGCTATCTGGATGCGCAGGCCGGCACAGGCCTTTACCCGCCTGCCCCGCGGGAATGGGATTCGATCACGCTGGAGGCCACGGCCGACGGCATCCTGGATGCGGCCCTGCTGATGGTCTACGAATCGCGGCTGCGCCCCGAGGATCTGCGCTATAGCCCCTGGGTCGAGGGCCAGTGGTCCAAGATCGACCGCGCGCTGGATACGCTGGAAAGCCGCTGGATGGATCATCTGTCGGATCGGCTGGATATCGGCCAGATCGCCCTGGGCTGCGCGCTGGCCTATCTCGATTTCCGCCACGATGCCCGCGGCTGGCGCGCCACCCGCCCGCGCCTTGGCCTCTGGGCCGATGGCTTTCTGGCCCGCCCCGCCATGCAGGCGACGCAGCCGCCCGCAGCCTGATCGTCAGAACTGCCAGTTCAGGCCGAAATTCACCGCATGGGTGGTGATCTCGGTGCGCAGCACGCCGCCCGAATCAAGATCAACCCGGTGGCGCGACCATGTGCCCTTCACCTCGCCAAACAGCGACCAGTTGCCCGCCAGCGGGTAACTGGCCCCCGCCACGATCTGTGCGGCAGGCCCGGTCAGCTGATAGCCGAAGGTATGCGCCTCGCCCGCGGGCTGAATGTCGACATGCGGCACCGCCACGCCCAGCCCGGCCCCGACATAAGGAACCAGCCCCGACCGCAGCGCAGGCCAGCGCTTCCACAGGTTCACCGTCACGATGTTCAGCCCGTCGGTAAACTCCAGCCGGTCATAGCCATGGCTGGCCGGATCGTCAGAATAGACCTTGGCATGATTGATCTCAAAGCCATAGCCGATGCCATCCGGGCGCCAGCGCGTCAGCCGCAGCCCGTAATAGGGCGGCGATTTCAACGAATGGCCCTCCCATCCGGTGATGAAGCTGCCCAGACTGTCTTCGATCCGGCTGTCCGCCGCGCCCTGCGCACCACTGTAGATCGACAGCACCTGCTCGGCCCGCAGCGGCTGCGCCGGCAGAACCAGCACGGCCAGCAGCAGCAATGGCAGGGCCAGCCCGCGCCGCCGCCCGAAGGCCGTCGCCAATCCGCGCGACGCCATTCGCCCCATCCGCCGCAGCCCCCGCCGCGCCCGGCGCCCGGCCTGTGTCAAACTGGCCGCGATCCGCCGCCGCAACGGGCTGTCGGCGCGCAGCACCCGATCCCCGCCCCAGCCCAGAAACCCGCCCGCCAGCACCTGCCACAGATCATGCGCGCCCACCTCGATCCGCGATCCGCCCACGAAAGCTGCCGAAATCACCACCAGCGCCCGCGCCACCGGATGGCCTGCGATGCAATCATGCACCAACGCGCTGGCGCCAAAGGCCGCCGCCGCCGTATGCGCCGAAGGAAAACCATGATCGCCGCCGCCGGGCCGCAGATTCATCGGGGCATCTCCCAGCAGCCGCTTGCTGGCATGTGCCGCCACAAACACCCCGGCAAAACGCAGCGCCAGCTCCTTGCCGCGCCCCTCGGCGGCGGCACAGGCCCAGGCCACCATCGGCAGCACAACCTGTATCCTGTCGCCATAACGCCGCACCTGTGGCTCGCAGACCATGATGCACAGCGCCAGCGCCGCCACCACCAGATGCACGCGCCGCAGCGCCGCCAAGACTCCCGCCACCATGCCAGTTTCCCCGCCGGACCCTGCGATAGCGCTGACAGGCTTGTGTAACGCGGCCCTCACGATGGCGTGAAACTTGTGCATCCTTGCAACGGCCGCAAAATGATGCGGAAATGCCGCAACTCCTTGCCCCCTGCGCTCCTTTGACCGCTGGACGTAAGGGGGTAGCTTGGCTAAAACCCGCCCATCAAGGCTGCGGGCAACCGCCGCCCGGATTTTGCATGGGTCGCAATGAGGCGACCCTTGAGAGGGAGAAGATCTCGTGTCCCACGCAGAAGATCACGCAGGCACCCGCAGGGATTTCCTGTATTTTGCCACCGCAGGTGCCGGTGCCGTGGCCACCGGCGCTGCCGTATGGCCGCTCGTCAACCAGATGAACGCCTCCGCCGACGTGCGCGCCCTTGCCTCGATCTATGTCGATGTGTCGGGCGTGGCGGTCGGCTCGCAGCTCACCGTAAAGTGGCGCGGCAAGCCGGTCTTCATCCGCCGCCGCACCCCGGAAGAAATCGAAGCCGGCCGCGCTGTGCAGCTGTCGGATCTGATCGACACCCAGGCCGAAAACGCCAACAAGCCGGGCGCTGATGCCTCGGATGCCAACCGCACCCTGGATGATGCCGGCGAATGGCTGGTCATGCTGGGCGTGTGCACCCACCTCGGCTGCGTGCCGCTGGGCAATGGCGCTGGCGAATTCGGCGGCTGGTTCTGCCCCTGCCATGGCTCGCATTATGATACCGCAGGCCGGATCCGCAAAGGGCCCGCCCCGCGCAATCTTGATGTGCCCATGGCGCAGTTCACCGACGCAACGACCATTCTGCTGGGCTGAGGGAGAAACCGATGGCCGGAATTCCGCACGACCATTACGAGCCCAAGACGGGCATCGAAAAGTGGCTGCACAAGCGTCTGCCGATCGTGGCGCTTGCCTATGACACACTGATGATCCCCACACCCAAGAACCTGAACTGGATGTGGATCTGGGGCATCGTCCTGACCTTCTGCCTGGCGCTGCAGATCATCACCGGCATCGTGCTGGTCATGCACTACACCCCGCATGTCGATCTGGCCTTTGCCTCGGTCGAACATATCATGCGGGATGTGAACGGCGGCTTTGCGCTGCGCTATCTGCATGCCAACGGCGCCTCGCTGTTCTTCGTGGCCGTCTATCTGCACATCTTCCGCGGCCTGTTCTACGGCAGCTACAAAGCCCCGCGCGAAGTGACCTGGATCATCGGGATGCTGATCTATCTCATGATGATGGCAACCGGCTTCCTGGGTTACGTTCTGCCCTGGGGCCAGATGTCCTTCTGGGGTGCGACGGTCATCACCGGCCTGTTCGGCGCCATTCCCGGCGTGGGCGAGCCGCTGCAAGCCTGGCTGCTGGGCGGCCCTGCCGTGGATAACGCCACGCTCAACCGCTTCTTCTCGCTGCATTATCTGCTGCCCTTCGTGATTGCAGGCCTTGTTGCCGTGCATATCTGGGCCTTCCACACCACCGGCAACAACAACCCCACCGGGGTCGAAGTGCGCCGCACCTCGAAAGAAGAGGCCAAGAAGGACACCGTTCCCTTCTTCCCCTATTTCGTCATCAAGGATCTGTTCGCGCTGGCCGTCATCATGGTGATCTTCTTCGCCATCGTGGGCTTCATGCCGAACTACTTGGGCCACCCCGACAACTATATCGAGGCGAACCCGCTGGCCACGCCCGCACATATCGTGCCGGAATGGTACTTCCTGCCGTTCTACGCCATCCTGCGCGCCTTCACCGCCGATGTCTGGGTCGTGCAGCTGGTCAACTTCCTGTCCTTCGGCATCATCGACGCCAAGTTCTTCGGCGTGCTGGCCATGTTCGGCGCCATTGCCATCATGGCACTGGCACCCTGGCTGGATACCTCCTCGGTCCGTTCGGGCAAATATCGCCCGATGTTCAAATGGTGGTTCTACCTGCTCTGCGTCGACTTCATGGTGCTGATGTGGGTGGGCGCCATGCCGACCGATTTCCCCTATGACTGGATCTCGCTCATCGCTTCGGCCTATTGGTTCGCCTATTTCCTCGTCATCCTGCCGCTGCTTGGCGTGATCGAAAAACCGCTGCCGCAACCGGCAACGATCGAGGAAGACTTCAAGGCGCATTACCCACATGCGGCCGAGTGAGAGAAAGGAACTGACTGAGATGTTTCGCAAAATCGCAATCAGCGCCGTCTCTGCCCTTGGGCTGATGACCGGGGCCGCGTTTGCCGCAGGCAGCGAAGGCCATGTCGAAGATGTTGCCTTCTCGTTCGAAGGGCCGTTCGGCACCTTCGACAAGAACCAGCTGCAGCGCGGCCTGCAGGTCTTCACCGAGGTCTGCTCGGGCTGCCACGGCATGAAATTCGTGCCGATCCGCACCCTGGCCGATGAAGGCGGGCCAGAGCTTCCGGCCGATCAGGTCCGCGCCTATGCGGCAAGCCTTGATTCGGTCGTGCTGCCTGATGGCACCGAACGCCCGCGCGAATGGACCGACAAGTTCCCGGTCCGTTCGGGTGAAGGCATGGGCCCGGACCTGAGCCTGATGGCCAAGGCCCGCGCCGGTTTCCACGGCCCCTATGGCACCGGGATCAACCAGTTGATCAACGGCATCGGCGGCCCGGAATATATCGTTTCGGTCCTGTCCGGTTACACGGGCGAGGAAAAGGTCGAGGCGGGCACCACCTTCTATGAAAACCACGCCTTCCCCGGCGGCTGGATTTCGATGCCCCCGCCCCTGTCCGACGATCAGGTGACCTATGCCGATGGCCACCCGGCCACCGTGCATCACATGGCCGAAGACGTGGCGGCCTTCATGATGTGGACGGCAGAACCCAAGCTGATGGCGCGCAAGCACATGGGCTTTGTGGCTGTCACCTTCCTCATCATCCTGTCCGTGCTGCTGTACCTCACGAACAAGCGGCTTTGGGCTGGGATCAAAGGTAAGAAATCGGCGGCCTGATACGGGCGCCTGATTCTGGGCCAAGCTGTTGAATTGAAAAGCCCCGCAGGAGACTGCGGGGCTTTTCTTCATCCCAGATAGGCGGCCAGCGGGGCTGGCGGGTTGGCAAACAACGCCGCCGTCTCCACCGGCGGGGCGGCGCGTCCTTCTGCAACCAGCACGCAGCGCCCAGCAAAACGGCGGGCATCCTGCGGGTCATGTGTCACCATCAGCACCAGCGCCCCGGCAGCCACCTCGGCCACCAGATCCAGCATGTCGGATTTCAGCGCAGGCCCCAGCGCGGCAAAGGGTTCATCCAGCAGCAGGATCGGCCGCGCCCNNGAAAGGGCGGCCGGTTTGCGCGGGCCATAGCCGGACAGCCCCACCTGCTCCAGCGCCGCATCGACAGCGCGCCAGTCCACCCGCCGCAACCCCGGGTCCAGCCCGAGGCCAAGATTCTGCGCCACCGTCAGATGCGGGAACAGGTTCTGGTCCTGAAACAGCACCGACAGCGGGCGCTGCCCCGGCGGCAGCCCGTCGATACGCGCGCCATTCCACAGAATGGCCCCGGCCGCCAGCGGCACGAACCCGGCCAAAGCATTGAGAAGCGTTGATTTTCCGGCGCCCGACGGGCCGATGACCGCGATCCGTTCGCCGCTTTGGGCGTGCCAGTCGGCGGTCAGCTGAAAGTCATCCTGCCGGATTTGCAGCCCTTCAAGTATCAGTTCCACCACGCCCCCATTGGTCACAGATCCAGAACAGCGCGAAGGCCGCGCCCACCAGCAGCAGCGCCGCCCCGGCCGCCGCGTCCATCCGATAGGCGCCCATCAGCCTTTGAATGACCAGCGGCAGGGTCGCCCCGTTTTCGGCGGCGAACAGCGCCACCACCCCCAGATCCCCGACCGCCAGCGCCGCCGTCAGGCCGAGCGCAAAGCCCAAGGGGCGGCGCAGGCGCGGCAGAATCAGCAGCCGCAGCGCCGCAAAGCCGCGCAGATCCAGCGCCGCCGCCAGACGTCCGTGATCCTGCACCAGACGCAAGGCCTCTGGCACCAGAATCCGATAGGCGAAGGGCAGCGCCATCACCGCGGTCACGATCACCGTGACAGGCAGCGCCACTGCGGCGGGANNGCCCGCGCAGCCCCTGCGCCCGCCCCATGGCCAAGGCCAGCGCCCCGCCCACCGCCATGGGGGCTGCGAGAACCGCCACCAGAAGCGAATTTCCCAGCGCAGGCCAGACCGCGCCGGGCAGATCGGCCAGACCGGGCAGGCCGCGCAGCACCACAGACAGAATCGGCCCACCGATGAACAGCGCCGCCAAGGTGATGGCGGCGGCATCGGCCAGCCTGCACCAACCGCCCGGGCGCGGCAGCACCTGCCCCCGGTCCAGCCCGGCGCCAAAGCCGCTGGGCAGGGTAAAGGCCGCGGCCAGCGCCAACGCAACGCCGCAGGACGCCACCTGCATCAGCGCCAGGGTGGCGGCGCGCGCCAGATCGAATTCAAAGCGCACGGCCTGATAGATCGCCAGCTCCACCGTGGTCGCCGCAGGCCCGCCGCCCAGCACCAGCACGACGGCAAAGCTGGTCAGGCAAATGGCAAAGACCGCCAGCGCCGCGCCCGGCACCACATCCCGTAGCATCGGAAGTTCAATATGCCGCAAGATGTGGGCTGGCCCGAAGCCCAAACTCTCCGCCAGCCGGATCCGTTCAGCCGGAATCGCCTGCCAGCCCTGCAGGATCATCCGTGTGGCCAGCGGCATGTTCAGAAACACATGCGCCAGCACCACACCGCCCAGACCGAAGATCGAAATCTGGGGCAGACCCAGATCCCGCAAGGCGGTATTGAAGATTCCAGACCGGCCAAAGATCGCCAGCAGGCCCAGCACCGCCACAATCACCGGCAGCAGAAAAGGCGCGCCCAGAGCCGAAATAGCCAGCGCCCGGCCCGGAAAACGGCGACGGGCCAAGGCACGGGCCAGCGGGATGGCGCAAATCACAGAAGCCAGCGCCGAAAGCACCGCCTGCAGCACCGTAAAGCGCAGCGCGGCCAGATCAGCCGCGCCGGGCATCCCGCCCCCAGCGCGCCACAGCACCGCAGCCACCGGCCCCAGCGTCAGCGCGGCCAGGGCCAGAGCGGTGGTGCGGGCGATCAGCGCGCCAGCGCCGCGCGCCATTCTTCCAGCGCCGGATCGCGCAGTGCCAAAGCCTCATCCGCGCCCAGAAGCAGCGATTTTCCCGGTTGGATCAGGGTTTCAAACCCTTTGGGCAAACCTGCCGCCGGGGTATGGGCCGGATACATCCAGTTCGTCACCGGCAGCACCGTCTGCGCGGCATCGGTCAGCATGAAGGCCAGAAATTTGTCAGCCAATTCAGACTGATCGCTGCCAGCAAGCTTTCCCATCACCTCGACCTGAAGGTAATGGCCTTCGTCGAACAGAGCGGCAGTCTTGGTGTCATCCTCCTCTGCGATCAGGTGATAGGCGGGCGAGGTGGTGTAGCTGAGCACCATATCCGCCTCGCCTTCGGTGAACATGCCATAAGCCTCGGACCAGCCGGGGGTTACGGTGACGATGTTATCCGCAAGATTTTTCCAGATCGTTGACGCCTCATCGCCATAGGCCGCCTTCACCCACATCAGCAGGCCAAGCCCGGGGGTGGAAGAGCGGGGATCCTGAATGACGATCTGCAGATCAGAAGCGGCCAAGTCTTTGAAATTCTTGGGCGCAAGCAGGTTGCGGTTGTGCACGAAGGCAAACCAGCCCCAGTCGTAGGGCAGGAAATCGGCATCCGCGAAATCCACCGGCAGGGACAGCGCCGGGGTTTGGCCATGCGGGGCGAAAAGGCCGGTGGCGCGGGCGGCGGCGGTGAGGTTGGTATCAAGGCCAAGCAGAATATCTGCAGGAGAATCAACACCTTCCAGCTGCAGCCGGGCCAGAAGGGCGGCGCCGTCGCCTGCGGCGGTAAAGCGCAGGTCGCAGCCACATTCGGCCTCGAACGCCTGTTCGATGGCCGGGCCGGGGCCCCATTCGGAAATGAAACTGTCGTAGGTGTATACGTCAAGAACAGGGGTTTCCGCCTGCGCGGCAAGCGCAGAAATACTCAGGAAACCCGCAGCAAACATGAGAGATTTCAACATCTTCCTCCATCTGCGACGAGCGGAGACGGAGACGGGAACCAGACCCGCGCACCTTCCCTCCGCCGGTCCTAACCGGTTCAGGTTCAACGGGTCCGCGATTGCGTCTCAGCCCTTGCGGGCACCCCGAGGTGGGGGTGAAGATAGGGGATCGGGGGGCGGGTGCAAGGGAAATGCGCAGCAGGCACGGCGTCCCGCCGCCGTCCCGCAACTGTATGGCCTGCGTCCCGACAGCCGCCCGCCGGGCGGGCAGCCGATCAAGGGGGCGGCAGAACCGGGATCAGCCTGCGGGGCGGGCACGCCAGGCGGCCAGAATCCAGCCGGCGGTCATCAGATCAAGATGGGCGCCGCCGCCATTCTTGGCGATGGTGATTTCATCCTCTGACCGGCGGCGATAGGCGCCGGAGGGCAGATCGTAGAAATCGGCGATCACATCGCTTTCCGAAATCACGCCACGGGCAATCGGATCTTTCAGCTCGCCGATGTGATGCAGGGTGGTGGCGCGGCTGTCGACGAACAGGCTGGCACGGGTCAGCGCGGTATCATCCACCTCGCGCATGTCGGGGCGATAGGCGCCGATCAGATCCAGATGCTGGCCGGGGCGCAGCCAATCGCCCTGCACCAACGGTTCGGTGGACATGGTGCAGGTGCAGATGATATCGGCCGCGCGCACGGCGGTTTCGAGATCATCGGCCACGGCCACGCCCAGATCGCGGGCCATGGCCTGCGCGGCGGGGGCGCTGCGGTTCCAGACGGTGAAGCGGGCCTCTGGAAAGCTGGAGCCATAGGCCGCAACCATCGACCGCGCGACCGTGCCCGCCCCCACCAGCAGGATATTGCGGCTGTCGGGCCGGGCCAGATGGCGGGCCGACAGCAGGCTGTCACCGGCGGTTTTCCATTTGGTGACCAGATGGAAAACCACCACCGCCTCCAGCACGCCGGTCTGATCGGCGTAAAGGGTGACGGCGCCGTTGACCGTGGGCAGGCCATGGGCGCCATTGCCCGGAAAGACCGTGGCGCATTTGACCAGCTGGCCCAGCCCGTCGATCCAGGCGGCGCGGTTCAGCAGGGTATCCTTGCCGCGATACAGAAAGGTATCGGCAATCTCGGCGCGGGGCAGGCGGTGCCCGGCCTCCAGCGCGGCGCAGAGGGCGGGCCAGGTCAGGCAGGATTCGGCCTCTGGCCCGATGAGTTCGACAGTCATAGTCCGGCTTCCTTTTCTGTCAGCAACCCTTCGGCGACAAGGCGGCGGGCCCAGCCCTGCCAACCGTCAAACAGATGGGTATGCCAGCCGCGCGCCTGTGCGGCGGCGATGTTATCCGCCCGGTCATCGGCAAACAGCAGGCGTTCCGGGGCGACGCGCGATTCGGTTTCGACGATTTCGTAGATCCGGGGGGCTGGTTTGGTGACGCCCAGGTGGCCGGATACGAAAGCCATGTCGAATTCCGTCAGAAAATCGTAGCGGGTTTTCGCAAAATCGAACGTGCCGATGCCGAAATTCGTGAGCGCGAAGACCGGCACGCCGCGCAGGCGCAGGGCGCGCAGCAGCGCGATGGAGCCTTCGATCCGGGGGGAGGCCATGTCGATCCAGTTATCGTGCCACAGGCGGATCTCTTCGGCCCAGTCGGGATGGCGGGCGGCCCAATCCATCACCGTGTCGCGGAAGGGGGCGCCTGCGTCGATCGCCTCGTTCATGGCGTGCAGATCGACCTCGGCAAACAGGGTTTCGCGCGTGGCGCGGCCAAACTGCCAGTCGTAAAAACGTTCCGGGTTCCATTCGATCAGCACATTGCCGATGTCGAAAACGACGGCTTCGATGGTCATGCCCGCTTCCTGATTACCGTTTCGCGCCAGAGTGTATAAAGCCCGGCCCCGCAGATCAGCGCAATCCCGATCCATGCGGTAAGATCAGGCCATTGCCCGAAAATCACCACCCCCCAGAGGATGGCCAGCGGCATGGCGGCATATTCGAAGGGGGCGATGACGGCGGCGGCGCACAGCCGGTAGGCCTGGCTGATCATCAGCCCGCCGATGGCCACGGCAAGGCCGGTGGCCAGAAACCACGGCCAGTCGGCCATGGGTGGCCAGATCCAGGGGCGGAACAGGAAGGCCAGCGAGGGGTTGGCCGATCCGGCCAGATGGCCGTCGCCCACCGTCAGGCCGAAGGTGCAGCTGACGCAGATGAAGCCGATCTGGACATAGAAATTCAGCGTGGCGGCGCTTTCGGTATCCTTCATGCGGCGGGTCATCATATGGGTGGCGGCATAGGAGCAGGCCGACAGCAGCACGAGGATGGCGGCGGGTTGCAGCGCGCCTGCGCCGGGGCGCATCATGACGATCACCCCCAGCAGGCCTACCCCCACCGCTGCCCAGCGGCGCGGGCCGACTTGTTCCCCCAGCACCAGCGTGGACAGCAGGGTAACGACCAGCGGGCTGACAAAGGCGATGGCCACGGCATCGGCCAGCGGCAGGGCCGCAAGGCCCAGGAAATAGGCGATGTTCGACAGCATGACAAAGCCCACGCGCAGCAGGTGCCCGCGCAGCCGCGTGGTGCGCAGCTGGCGCAGGCGGGTGCCGGTCAGCGACATGAAGCCCAGAACGAAGATAAGGCTGATGAGCGAGCGGGTCAGGATCACCTGATGCAGCGCATAGCCGGTGGACAGCGCCTTGATCGCCAGATCGTTGATGGAAAAGATGGCGCTGCCGGAGATGGCCAGCAGGATGCCGATCAGGGTGGTGGAGCGGAGGCTGGGGCCGGGCTGCGCGCGTATCATGGCGGGCAAGATCGCGCCCTGCGGGAGCGCTGTCTGTTCCGCCCGCGACATGGCGCCCGGGAATGGCACCCAGGATTGGCCGCAGCATCGGCACCGACAGGGGCGCCGATACGGGCCGGGTGGCGGTCAGCGCAGCTTTGCCGCCCGGACCGCGCGATCCAGCGTTTCCAGAAAGCGCGAGCGGTCGGCCTTGGAAAACGGGCGGCCACCGCCCTGGCGGAAGGGATCGGCGCTGCGCAGATCCTGCATCAGATCGCGGGTGGCCAGCACATTGCCGATATTCGCCGGGGTCAGCGCCTCGCCATTGTGTTTCACCACCTGCGCGCCGGAGTCCACGCATTTCGCGGCCAGCGGAATATCCCCCGTCACCACGATGTCACGGGGGCCTGCCTGCGCGGCGATCCATTTATCGGCCTCGTCCGGGCCATCGGCGACGAAGACGCTGTCGACCAGCGGATTGGCCGAGGGGCGGATGCCGCCATTCGACACCAGCACCATGCGGATGCGGTGGCGGGTGGCCACAGTTTCCGCCTCGGCCTTCACCGGGCAGGCATCGGCGTCGATGTAGATGACCGGATCAGTCATAAAGCGCTGCGGCGTGGAAGCCGATGTGATCTTCGATGAAGGTGGAGACGAAGAAATAGCTGTGGTCATAGCCCTTCTGCATCCGGAAGATGCCCCCCTGACGGCGCACGGCCATGGCCTCGGCCAGGGCTTCGGGCTTCAGCAGATCCAGAAACTGATCCGAGCCGCCCTGATCAATCAGGATCGGGCCATCGAAGCCGCGTTTCCGCATCAGCAGCGTGGCATCATGCGGGGCCCATTTCGCCTCATCCTTGCCCAGATAGGCGGTGAACTGCTTGCGGCCCCAGTCGGAGGCCGTGGGATTGGCGATGGGGGCAAAGGCCGAGACCGAGCGGAAGCGGCCCGGAAAGCTCATGGCGATGGTCAGCGCGCCATGGCCGCCCATGGAATGGCCGGTGATCGCCTGCCGTTCTTCCGCCACGGGAAAGGCGTTGAACAGGATGCGCGGCAGATCTTCGGTGACGTAATCCCACATGCGGAAATGGGTAGACCAGGGCTTTTCGGTGGCGTTCACATAGAAACCTGCGCCCTGCCCCAGATCAAAGGCCTCGTCATTGGGGACATTGGCCCCGCGCGGCGAGGTATCGGGGAAGACCAGCGCCAACCCGGCCTCGGCTGCCCATTTCTGGGCATGGGATTTGACCATGGCATTTTCATGGGTGCAGGTCAGGCCTGACAGATACCAGACCACCGGCACCGGGCCGCGTTCGGCCTCTTCCGGCAGGAACAGGCCAAAGGTCATGTCGCAGCCGGTGGATTCGGCGGCATGGGTATAGACGCCCTGCACACCACCATAACAACGGTTTTCGGAGATGGTTTTCATCGGTGATCCTCCTCAGCCCGTGATCCAGGCTATGACGGCTGTGACGGTCAGGATACTGGCCGCCGTGGAAATCAGGATGGCGGTCGATACGCGCTGCGGCGCGACGCCATAATGTTGCGCAAGAATATACAGATTCCCGGCGACCGGAAGGCTGGCGGCGGCGATCATCACCCCGGCAGGCTGCGGATCAATGCGGAACAGCCAGAGCGCGGAAACCGCCACCAGCGCCGGATGCAGCACCAGCTTGGCAAAGGACAGCCAGACGGCATTGCCAAGGCGCGGCGCCCCCCGCCCGGCCAGAGAGGCGCCGATGGCAAACAGCGCGCCGGGCGTGGCCGCGCCCCCGAGGATGGCCAGAAATTCGTTCACCGGGCCGGGCAGCGGCAGGGCGGCGCCCGACCAGATCAGCCCCAGCACGATCGACACCACCATGGGATTGCGCAGCCAGCCCAGCGCCAGCGTGCCGAAGGTATGCAGCCCGATCCGCCCGCCGCGTGCCCCGGTGATGATGAGCGTGAAGAGCGAGGAAAACACCACCATATCCACGGTCAGCACCATCAGCACCGGCCCGGCGGCGGCAGGCCCCAGCAGCACCACCAGCATGGGCACCCCCAGAAAGCCGGTATTGCCGGACTGGGCGCATTGCGCCTCCATCGTGGCTTCTTCCAGCGGGGTGCCGCGCCAGAGCGCCAGCGCCATGACGCCTGCGTAAAGCAGCAGCGAGGCCGACAGATAGGCCAGGACGAAGGGCAGATCGAAGATTTCAGCCAGGCTCAGGTTCGCGGCAAAGCGGAACAGCATGGCCGAAAGCGCAAAGTAGAACACGAATTTCGTGAGCCACCCCACCGCCTCGGGCGGGAAGATGCGGCGATGGCCGGCCCAGAAACCAAGGCCGATCAGCGCGAAGAAGGGCAGGGTTTTCAGAAGGATGGCGATCATGGGCGTCCGGGCGTTTGCCCGACCGTTTCACGTTGTGGCGAGGGATGCAAGGGAGGGGCGCCGCCCCTCTGGGCCTGCGGCCCATTCACCCCGGGGTATTTTTGCCAAGAGGAAATCAGAAGGGCAGGATCATGTCCTGATGCGGGATGCCTGCATCATCGTAGATCTCGCCCACCGGGGTGAAGCCCAGTTTGGCGTAAAAGCCCATGGCATGGCATTGCGCGCCCAGCCGGGCGCGGGTGACGCCGGGCATCGGGCGGAAATGCGCGATGCCTGCGCGGATCAGCTCGGCGCCAAGGCCAAGGCCGCGCATTTCGGGCAGAACACAGACGCGGCCGATCTTGCCGGTATCGCCGCGCAGCAACAGGCGGGCGGTGCCCACCGGGCGACCATCCAGCGTGGCCAGCAGGTGGATCGCCTCGGCATCCAGATCGTCGATCTCGTCGGCTTCGGCAATGCCCTGTTCTTCGATGAAGACCCGGCGGCGCAGGGCCACGCAGGCGGCGATATCATCGGTGGCGGCAATGATCGGGGTCATGCAAAGTAATCCTGCAGGATGCGGGTGTAGATCGCCTTCAGCTGGTGGATCTGTTCCACCTCGATCCGTTCATCGACCTGGTGCATGGTCTTGCCGACCAGGCCGAATTCCACCACCGGGCAGTGGTTCTTGACGAAGCGCGCATCCGAGGTGCCGCCCGAGGTGGAGAGTTCGGGGCTGCGGCCGGTTTCGGCCTGCACGGCGCGGGCGATCAGGGCGGAAAATGCGCCGGGCGGGGTGACGAAGCTTTCGCCGGAAATCTGGATGCGGGTGCTGATGGTCACGCCGGTTTCGGCCTGCACCGCCTGGGCATGGGCCTGCAGCCATTCCGTGAGGCTGGCGCCGGAATGGGCATCGTTGAAGCGGATGTTGACGGTGGCGCGGCCCTTGGCCGGAATGACATTGGTGGCGGGATTGCCGCAATCAATGGTGGTGATGGCCAGGGTGGAGGCATCGAAATGGTCGGTACCCTGATCCAGCGGTTCGGCCTCCAGCCGGGCGAGCAGGGTGACCAGCGCCGACATCGGGTTTTTTGCGCGGTGCGGATAGGCCGAATGGCCCTGCACCCCTTCGGCGGTGAACCAGCAGGTCATGCTGCCACGGCGGCCGATCTTCATCATCTCGCCCATCACATTCGGGCAGGTGGGTTCGCCCACCAGGCAGTGCGACATGGTTTCGCCCTGCTGCGCCATCCAGTCCAGCAGCGCCACGGTGCCATGTTCGGCATCGCCTTCCTCATCGCCGGTGATGGCGAGGATGACGGCGCCATCGGGGGGGGTTGTCTGCACGAAATCGACGGCGGCGGCGGCAAAGGCGGCGACGCCGGATTTCATGTCGGTGGCGCCGCGGCCCCACAGAACCCCGTCGATGATCTGCCCGCCGAAGGGATCATGCGTCCAGGCGCCCGCATCCCCCACCGGCACCACATCGGAATGGCCGTTGAAGCCGAAGCTGCGGTTGGCGCCCCGGGCGCCCCAGCGGGCGTAGAGATTGGCANNCCCGCCTCGGTCAGCAGCCGGTCCAGCAGCTGCAGCGCGCCGCCTTCGGCGGGGGTGACGGAATTGCAGCGGATCAGATCGGCGGTCAGCGCGACGGGATCGACGGGGTGCATGGCGGGCTCCTTCCCTGATAGGCACAGGCATAAGGGGCGGGGCGGGCGCCTGCAAGCGGGGCCGTCAGTCGTAGAAGGGCGTCATCTGGGCGACGATGACCGAGTTTTCATCCAGTGCCCGCTGCATCAGCTCGCGTTCTTCGGGGTCGATCTCGTCGCCTGCGGCTTCGCGTTCGTCCAGCGTGCCATAGCCTGACACGTCCAGCGGGGCGAGATCGGCCTGTTTCAGGATGGCCACGGTTTCGCGTACGGCCTCGGCCTCGTCCACGCCAGAGGCATAGATCATCAGCGCGGCGCCGGTGGCCTTGTCGGGCAGGCCATCGCCGGTCTTGCGGCCCACCTCGACCACCAGCGTGAACACCTGCTGCGGCCGTTTCACCTTGCTTTCATCGCTGCCCATGGGGATCTCCTGCTGCTGGCGCCCACCTATGCCGGAATGCGGCTGTGGGGCAAGCCGGATCAGGGTGTTTCGGGTCAGGGCTGTGCGGGTCAGGGCGGTTCGGGGGCAACCCAATCGGTGCGGGCGCAATGCGGGCAGCGGGCCGCCAGGGGCGCGGGGGCCAGAGCGCCGCAGAAGGCACAGCAGGCGGAATCGCCATCGGCGGGGGGCAGNNGCACGGGGGTTCGATGCGCAGACCGGGGCGGGGCGGATCGGCACGGAAGACCGACAGCTGGCCCATCGGCTCCAGATAGACCGCGCGGAGTTCGCCCAGATTGCGGATGCCATGCAGGCGCAGGAAAGCGGCAAGTTCCGTCGGCCCCATGTCGCGCTGGCGCAGCCCGTCGGTCAGGATGCGACCGTCAGAAATCACCTGCACCGGACGGCCATCCAGCAGGCGCTTGGCCCTGCGGAAGCGCAGGGTCAGATCATCCAGCAGCTTCGACAGCCCGACGATGATCGCCACCACAGCCAGACAATGCAGCAGCGGCACATCGGGGTAGAACATGCCATCGCCCACCGCCGACCCCAGCGCGATCACCAGCAGGAATTCCACGATGGACATCTGCGCCACACTGCGCCCGCCGATCAGCCGCAGCATCAGCAGGGCAAAGCTGTAGATCACCAGGGTGCGCAGCAGGATTTCCGCCAGAAACAGCGGCGGGGCATCGCCCAGCAGCAGGCGCCCAAGATCAAAGGGCAGGATCGGGTCTGTCATGGCGGGGTTCTGGTCCTGTGCGGGTTGGTGTCAGGCGGTTTGGGCGGGCGCAGACGGCAACGCCGGGCCCTGCCCCGGGTTCCCGCCCTGCAAGGCGCATGGCGGCAGGCTGTGGAACCGCGCCAGAAGCCCGGCGTTGTGCGGTATCCATTGCAGGGTCCAGCATGAACCAGCCAGATTTCACCGCCCCGCCCCGGTCGCGCAGCCTGCGCATCGGCACCCCCTTCTGGGCCGAAACGCCCAATATCTCGGCCCCTTGCCTGGCTGCGCCATCGCAGCGCGGCTGGGATGTCATCATCGTGGGCACCGGCATCGGCGGCGCCCTGCTGGCCGAGGCGCTGACCCGGAAGAAGCAGCGGGTGCTGCTGCTGGACCGGCGGCAGCCGCTGCGCGGGTCGACGCTCGCCTCGACCGCGATGATCCAGCACGAGATCGACGTGCCGCTGCACCGGCTGGCCCGGCAGATCGGGGCCAAGGATGCCGGGCGGGCCTGGCGGCGGTCTGCCCGTGCGGTAGAGGATCTGCTGGCGCTGACGGCAGAATTGAAGATCGACTGCCGGATGGAGCGCAAGCAGGCGCTGTATCTGGCGGGCGATGACATGGGCCACCGCGCCATGATGATGGAGGCAGAGGCCCGGCATCAGGCCGGGATTGCCGCCGATTATCTGGATGCGGCGGCGTTGCAGCAGAGGTTCGGCATCGACCGGACAGGGGCGATATTGTCCGACATTTCCGCCTCGGCCAATCCGGCACAACTGGCGGCGGGGCTGCTGGCTGTGGCGCAGGCGCGCGGGGCAGAGATCGTATCCCCCGCCGAAGTCACGGATATCATGGAATTTTCGGATGGGGTGGCGCTGGCCCTGGCGGATGGCAAGATTCTGTCGGCGGGGGCAGTGGTCTTCTGCACCGGATATGAATTCCTGCCCGCGATGCAAAGCGCGCGCCACCGCATCGCCTCGACCTGGGCGCTGGTATCGGAAGCGGGGCTGAAGCTGCCGGACTGGATGGACCAGATGCTGGTCTGGGAGGCGGCGAACCCCTATCTGTATTTCCGCACGGCGCCCGGCGGGCGGATCGTGGCCGGGGGCGAGGATGTGGGCGATGCCACGCTTTACACCGATGCCGCCGTGATGCGGCGCAAGGCCAAGGCGATTGCCGAAAAGCTGCGTAAGCTGACCGGCATCCGCATCGACAAACCGGCCTATGTCTGGGCGGCAGCCTTTGGCGAAACCTCGGACGGGTTGCCGATCATCGGCGCAGTGCCGGGCATGAACCGCGTGCAGACGGTGATGGGCTTTGGCGGCAATGGCATCACCTATGCGATGATTGCCGCGCAGGTGGTGGCAGCCACGCTGGATGGCAGCACCGATCCCGACGCCGATCTGTTCGCCTATCGCTGAGGCAGCAGGCCCAATCCCTGCAGCCGGGCATCGAGTTCGGCCCAGCCCTGCAGCCGCAGCCGCACCGGCAGTGTCAGCACGCGGGGGCGAAAGGCGGCGGGCAGGCGGACGGCATCCTTTTCGGTGGTCACCAGCTGCGCCCCCAGCGCCAGAGCCTCTGTCTCCATCCGGGTCAGCAGCGCGGGCGAGAGCGGTTGATGATCGGCCAGCGCCTCGGCCCGCACGACAGTGGCGCCTTCGGCCCGCAGGGTGGCAAAGAATTTGGCAGGATGGCCGATGCCCGCAAAGGCAAAGACCCGCTCTCCCTGCCAGCCCATGCCCATGGGCAGCGGCTCCAGCTGACCGCGCAGGCGGGGCAGCGCCGTGGGCCAGCGCGTATCGAAATCCTCCTGGGAATCGGGGCTGCCGATGGTCAGCAGATAGTCGGCGCGGGCCAGGCCCGCCGCCACCGGCTCGCGCAGCGGGCCTGCGGGCAGGCACAGGCCATTGCCAAAGCCACGTTCGGCATCGGCCACCAGAATCGACAGATCCTTGACCACCTCGGGGTTCTGAAAACCGTCATCCAGCAGGATGGCCTTCGCCCCGGCGGCTTCGGCCGCACGCACGCCTGCGGCACGATCCTTCGCCACCCAGACCGGCGCAAAGGGCGCCAGCAGCAGGGGTTCATCGCCCACCTCCTCGGCCAGATGCCGGGGTTCGACGCGCAGGGGGCCGGGCAGGCGCCCGCCATAGCCGCGCGTCACCACATGCAGCCCGGCATAGCGTTCCAGAAGCGCCAGCGCCGTGGGGGTCTTGCCGGTGCCACCGATCGACAGATTGCCGATGCAGATCACCGGCACGCCCGCGCGATAGCCGGGCTGGCGCAGACGGCGGGCCGTGGCGGCGGCATAAAGCCGCCCCAGCGGCGACAGCAGCCGGGCCAGCAGGCTGGGACGGGGCAGATACCAGAAGCGGGGTTGCTGCATCAGGATTCCCCCAACATATTGCGCATCAGGTTCAGGCAGCGTTCCGTCGCCTCGGCCCCGTCGGAAGATACGCTCCAGGCGGCCTGGGCCAGCCGCGCTGCCCGGTCGGGGGCCAGAAGTTCGCCCAATGCCTCGGCCAGTTCCGCCGGGGTGCCCACGGGGCGGGTGGCGCGGGCGGCGCCCAGCCTGTCCACCGCCTTGGCCCAATCGCCGGTGCGCGGGCCTGTCATCAGGGCAGAGCCCAGCGCCGCCGCCTCCATCGGGTCACGCAGCGCGCCGGGGCCCGCCAGCGTGCCGCCCAGATAGGTGATCGGGGCCAGACGATACCACAGGCCCATTTCGGCGGAATCGACAAAATAGACCTCGACCTCGGCATCCGGGTCTTCCTCGGCGCTGCGCCGGGCGGTGATCCAGCCTTCGTCCGCCGCGATCTGTGCCGCCACCGCATCCGACCGGGCCGGATCTTCGGGCACCACGATCAGCAGCAGCCGATGGGCCAAACGCAGGCAGGCACGATGCGCGGCCAGAACGGCGGGCAGTTCGGCCTCGGGCAGACCCGCCGCCAGCCAGACCGGGCGGGTGGCCAGCAGATGGGCCAGCGCGGCACGCTCTGCCTCGTTGCAGGGCAGCGCGGCGCTGGGTTCCTCCATCCGGCCCGTCACGATGGCATCAGACCCGGCACGCAGCAGTGCCCGTGCCGCAGCCCCATCCACCGCATGAATGGCGTGCATCTGATCCAGCCCGGCACGCACCAGACCGGGGAACCAGCGTTCGCGGCCATCGGGCAGGCTGGGTGCGCCACATTCGATCATCGCCACCGGCACGGCCCGGCGCTTCAGCTCGGTCAGGGCAACGGGCCGCAGCTCGCCCCCCGCCAGAAACACCGCATCGGGGCGCCAGTGATCCAGAAAGGCCCGCACCGCCACCGCGCGATCCACAGGTGGCGGCTGCCAGATCGCATCGCCCAATGCCGCCGGGGCATCCCCCCCGGTCAGCAGCACGGCATGGCCATCTTCCGCGCCGATGCGGCGGGCGAGTTCGGCCACGCCTTTCGTCTGCATCCCGGGTGCCAGATGCAACCAGACGAGCCGCCCTGCCGGTCTGGGCGGGGGCGGCTCTGCCGCGACATCAGGGGCGCGGACGGCAAGTGCGTAAAGTTTCAGGCCAAGGCCTGCCATGGGATACCGGCCTTGGATCAGGCGCCCAGTTCTTCGGTCGGCGAGGCGGGCTGTGCTTCATCGCGCAGGCGGTGAATATGGGCGATGAAATAGCGCATATGCGCATCATCCACCGTGCGCTGCGCCTCGGCCTTCCAGGCCGAAAAGGCGCTTTGGTAATCAGGGAACATGCCAACCATGTGGATGTTCGACACGTCCTTGAAGACGTTTTTCGAAGGGCTTACCAATTCCCCGCCAAAGACGAGGTGAAGACGCTGCGCCATGTGCCAGACTCCGTTCTGCAACTGCAGCCACGCTAACCGATGGCGGCGGGAAGGGAAAGCCGGTCAGCCCTTGCCCAGCACTTCGGCCTGATGTTCGCCCAGTTTCGGGGCAGCCTTGCCCAGCGCCAGATCGGCGCCCGAAAAGGTGAAGGGCGACCGCACGCCGGGCACGCCATCCGCGGTGATCTGCATCCCCCGCGCCACCACCTGCGGATCGGCAAAAACCTCGGCCATATCGTTGATCGGGCCTGCGGGCACGCCCTGCGCCTCGCAGGCGGCCAGAAGTTCGGGTTTGGTGAAGCGGCGGGTGGCTTCGGTCAGCCGGCGGGTCAGTTCCGCGCGGTTTGTCACGCGGTCTGCATTGGTCAGGAATTCCGGTGCATCTGCCATGTCGGGCAGACCCAGAAGGGCGCAGAGCCGCTGATACTGCCCGTCATTGCCGGTGGCGAGGATCAGCCAGCCATCGGCGCAATCGAAAACCGCATAGGGGGCCAGATTGGGATGGGCATTGCCCATCTTCTGGGGTGCCGTGCCGGTGGCCAGATAGTTCATCGCCTGATTGGCCATGATCGCGCTGGCCACATCCATCAGCGCCATGTCGATCTGCTGGCCTTCGCCGGTGCGGCCCCGCTGCACAAGGGCCGCCAGAATCGCCGTGGCGGCATAGATGCCGGTGAACACATCGGTCACCGCCACGCCCACCTTCTGCGGCTGGCCCGCCGCCTCGCCGGTGACGCTCATCAGCCCGGCCATGCCCTGAATGATGAAATCATACCCCGCCCGATGGGCATAAGGCCCGGTCTGGCCAAAGCCGGTGATCGAGCAATAGATCAGCCGGGGATTGACGGCGCGCAGGCTTTCGTAATCCAGCCCGTATTTCGCGAGACCGCCCACCTTGAAATTCTCGATCACCACATCGGCATCGGCCACCAGACGGCGCACGGTTTCCTGCCCTTCCGCCGTGCGGAAATCGCAGGTGACAGACCGTTTGCCGCGATTGGTGGCATGGAAATAGGCGGCCGACCTGTCGCCCTCACGATCAATGAAAGGGGGGCCCCAGCGGCGGGTATCATCGCCCTCCGGTGCTTCGACCTTGATCACATCGGCGCCCAGATCGGCCAATGTCTGCCCCGCCCATGGCCCGGCAAGAATCCGGGCCAGCTCGATCACGCGGATGCCTTCCAGCGGGGCGGGCATTTACTTCGCCAGTTCGGCGTCGATCAACGCCTTGAGGTCGGCGTAAGCCATGTTCGAATGTTTGGTGCCATTGATGAACAGCGTGGGCGTGCCCTGCACATCATCGGCTTCCATGTTTTTCTGGAAATCCGCCACCATGGCCTCGGCCATCTTCTGGTCGGCATAGCAGGCGTCCAGCTGTTCGTTCGACAGACCGGCGCTGCGACCGATGGCCTTCAGGTTTTCGATCACCACACCCGGATCATCGGAAGCCGCCCATTCCTGCTGTTTTTCAAACAGGATGCCGCTGATCCCGAAATAGCGCATGTCGCCACCGCAGCGCGCCAGCATGGCGCCCCACAGGCCATAGCGATCAAAATACACCTCGCGGTAGATGAAGCGCACCTTGCCGGTATCAATATATTCGGCCTTCAGCGGCTTGAACACGGCCGTATGGAAGGTTGCGCAATGCGGGCAGGTATACGAGGCATATTCGGTGATGGTCACCTTGGCATCTGCGCTGCCCAGCACCAGTTCCGGCACGGCAGGCAGCGCCTCTTCCTGTGCGAAAGCGGGCAGGCCAAGGGCGGAGACAAGGGCCGTGGTCAGGCCAAGGGCCATCAGGCGGCGCCGGGTCAGTTCGATCATTCTTCAGCCTCTTTCTTGCTGCGGCGAGTTAAGATGTTCTGCGCCAGGGTTTCAAGCGCATTGCGCAGGCCTTCGTCATGCACCCCGTCTGCGGTTTCCCGGGCCTGGGTGATGATTTCAGGCGGCATGGCCACGGGTTCGGCGGGCGGGGCGGGGGAAAACAGCGCCTGCCCGTCGGCAAAACCCATGGGCGCGGTCTGCGTCAGCAGCACGCGCGAAATGGCGGCATAGCCGTAACAGGCATTCACCCGTTCATGGATGCGGGGCAGCTGCATCTGCACCATGGGCGCATCGGTGGGTTTCACCAGCACGGTCAGCGTGGCCCCGAAAGCGCCCTTGGAATAGCCCACCTTCACCGGCCGGGTGATGCGCGCGATCTCTTCGCCCACAACTTCGGGCCAATGGGTCAGCAGGCGGGTCACGGCAAAGCCACGGCTTTCGCCCGCCGTGCGGATGCGGTCTTTCAGCAGGCCCGATGCCGGTTCAAAGCCGCGCATCCGCCGCCCCTTGCGGTTCCAGCCGTAACTTTCACCTTCTTCCGCCATGCGGCGCCGCTCCTGTGCTTTGGGGTATCCTAGCGGCGGGGCGCAGCCGGGGCCAGCCATGCCACCCTGCCCTTTGCATAAAGATTGCGTGACGCGGGCGTGTGGCGATCAGATCATCTGCCAGATCAGCCGCAGCGCCAGCGCCGTCGAGGTCACCACCAGAAGCGGCTTGATGACCTTGGCGCCGATCCGCATCGCCAGCCGCGATCCGATCCGCGCTCCCGCGATCTGCGCCGCCCCCATCGCCAGCCCCATGGCCCACCACGGCGCACCCTGCGCGGCGAAGACCGCCAGCCCCCCCAGATTTGAGGCAAGGTTCAGCAGCTTGGTATGCGCCGTCGCCTTCAAGACGCCATAGCCCGCCAGCAACACGAAGCCGATCATGTAGAAGGCCCCCGCCCCCGGCCCGATCAACCCGTCATAAAAGGCGACAAAGGGCACCACACAGGCGGTAAAGGTGGCGGGCGTCAGGCGGGCCAGCCGATCCTCATCGCTCAGCCCGGGTTTCAGTGCGAAGAACAGCGCGATGCCGATCAGGATCACCGGCAGGGCATAGCGCAACCCCTCGGTCGGAATGACGCTGACAGCCAGCGCCCCGGCACAGCCCGCCGCAAAGGCCAGCGCCGCGGCGCCGATCTGCTGGCGCAGATCCACATGGCCCGCCCGCGCATAGGAATAGGCCGCCGTCGCCGCGCCAAAGGTGCCCTGCACCTTGTTGGTCGACAACGCCTCTACCGGGTTGGCCCCCGCCAGCAGCAGTGCAGGCAGGGTAATCAACCCGCCGCCCCCGGCAATGCTGTCGACAAAACCGGCCAGAAAGGCGGCGAAGACCAGCATCGCCACAAGATCATGGGTAACTTCGAACATGGGCGCCCCTTTTGCGCCGTCTTCCCCGGCGGCGCCGGGAAAGTAAAGGGATCACAGATCGAAACGGCGCGAGATGCGGCCCACGATCCGGCCCGATTTCAGCGCATATTCCGGGTCTTGCGCATAATCGACAAAGCCGCGCCGGGCGTAATAGCCAAGCCCCGGGGCATTATCGGCACGGATGGTGGCATTGATCGCCACCAGGCCCGCCGCCCGGCAGGCGGCTTCGGTCGCGGCGAACAGCGCGGCCCCGGCGCCGCTGCGCTGCCGATCAGGATCGACGAAGCTGCCGATATCGCCCCAGCCTGCACGGCCCGGGTAATGCTCCACCGCCTGAAAGCCGATCAGCCCCGCCGCATCTTCGGCCAGATGGCAGCAGACCACGCTTTCGCCGCTGATGTAGTGGTGATCCACCTGCGCGGCACTGAACGGCAGCTCATGCGCGGTTGTGCCACCGATGGCGATGATGCGGTTCAGCAGATCGGCCATGGCAGGCGCATCGGCGGGGCTGGCCCGGCGGATCATCATGCCGCGAAATCCTCGCGGGCATAGCCCTGGATGAACAGCAGCGCGGTCAGATCGCCATGGTTCACCCGGATGTCGCATTGCGCCGCGACCGAGGGCTTGGCGTGCAGCGCCACGCCCGCGCCCGAGCGGTTCAGCATCGCCAGATCATTGGCACCATCGCCCACCGCCATGGTCTGCGCCATATCCAGCCCCAGCCGCGCGGCGATCTCTTCCAGCGCATCCAGCTTGGCCTGCTTGCCCAGAATAGGCTCGCCCACCGTGCCGGTCAGCCTGCCATCCACCGCATGCAGCGTATTGGCGCGGTTTTCATCAAAGCCCAGCGCCGCCGCCACCCGCCCGGTGAAGGCGGTGAACCCGCCAGACACCAGCGCGGCATAGGCGCCATTCGCCTTCATCGTAGCCAGAAGCGCCTTGCCCCCCGGCATGAAGGTGATGCGGTCACACCAGACACTGTCGATCACCGCCTCAGACAGGCCTTTCAGCAGGCCCACACGCTCGCGCAGCGCGGCCTCGAAATCCAGCTCGCCATTCATGGCGCGGGCGGTGATATCGGCGACATAAGCGCCCACCCCGGCCTCGTCGGCCAGCTCGTCAATACATTCCTGCTGGATCATCGTGCTGTCCATATCGGCCAGCAGCAGCTGCTTGCGCCGCCCCTCGGCCGGTTGCAGCACCAGATCCACGCCCTGCGCCTGCAGATCCTCCCACACCGCCCAGCGATCCGAGGGCAGCGCCGCCAGCGCGAATTCCACCGCCGTCCCGGGGTCAAGCCAGCGCAGCGCCTCGCCGCGCCAGTCGCGGCGCAGGGATTCGGCGGCGGCACGGTCCAGCACGGGGCGGTCAGGGGCGGTCAGCAGCGTGGCAATGAACATCAGCAGGGTTCCGATAGGGGCAGGGTGTCGCAAAAATCAGCTGCCCTGCCGCATAAGGCAATTTGCAGGGCGGCGCTACCCCGGCAGGTCAGGCGCCACGCAGCCGCCGCGCCCCGATCCAGCTGAGCGCGGCCATCACCCCGGCGGTCGCCAGACACAGCGGCAACCCGCCCAGCTGATAGCTGACCCCGGACAAGAGCGTGCCCAGCAGCCGTCCCGCAGCATTGGCCATGTAGTAAAATCCCACATCCATCGTCACCCGGTCTTCCCCGGCAAAAGCCAGGATCAGGTAGGAATGAACCGCCGAATTCACCGCAAAGACAAAGCCGAACAGCAAGAGCCCGACAAGGATCACCAGGCTGAGCCACAGCGCAGGCGCCCCGGCCAGAAAGGCCGCCGCCGCCAGCGCGAAAGGAATGGGAACCAGCCAGCCCGCCCAGGAAATGGCCTTGGCCACGATTTCGGATTCCGGCCGCCCCCGTGCATCCAGCAGCCGGGGTGCCGCCGCCTGCACCGCGCCATAGGCGATGATCCACAGCGCCATGAAGCCGCCGATCAGAAAGAACGCGGCGCGGCGGCCATCGGGCGTGCCATCCGACAGCACAGACTGGAAATAGACCGGGATGCCCACCACGAACCACACATCCCGCGCGCCGAACAGGAACATCCGCGCCAGAGACAGCCGGTTGATCCGCGTATCGGTCGACCAGATGGCGGAAATCTTTGCCGCCTTCTTGCCCGCAGGCAGGCCCGCAGGCAGGAACAGCGCAATGGCGATCAGGATCACCGCCAGCACCGCCGCCATGCCCCAGACTGCGGCCTCGAACCCGGCCAGCGCGAGCAGCGCCGCGCCGATGAAGAACCCCGCGCCCTTCACCGCATTCTTCGACCCGGTCAACAGCGCCACCCAGCGGAACAGCGTGCCATCCCCCTTGGGCGCCAGATGCTTCACCGCCGATTTCGACGACATCTTGGCCAGATCCTTGGCCACGCCGCTGACGCCCTGCACCGCCATCACGAAGGCGACCGAGGCCGCCACGCCCCAGGCCGGATCCAGCTGCGCCAGCGCCGCCAGCGCCGCGATCTGCAGGCCAAGCCCGGCATAAAGCGTCGAGGCCAGCCCGAAGCGCGCCGCGATCCAGCCGGCCGCAAGATTGGTGATGATGCCCGCCAGCTCGTACAGCAGGAACAGCCAGGCCAGCTGGATCGGGCTGAACCCCAGACCGTTGAAGTGCAACAGCACCAGCATCCGCAGCGCGCCGTCGGACAGCATGAAGGACCAGTAGGCGGCGGTGACCGCCATATAGGCACGAAGGGGGTTTGCAGCGGTCACGGCAGTCTCCTGCCCGGGCCGGGCGGGGGGCTGTCTGCCCCCNNAGCCCCATTCATTGTCATACCAGGCATAGATCTTCACCTGGGTGCCATTGATGACCATGGTGGAGGGCGCGTCGATGATGGACGACCGCGGATCATTGGTGAAATCGCAAGACACCAGCGGCCGGGTTTCAAAGCCCAGGATACCCTGCAACGGGCCTTCGGCCGCTGCCTTGAACAGGGCGTTCACCTCTTCGGCCGTTGTCGCCCGCTCGACCTCGAAAACGCAATCGGTGAGCGAGGCATTCAGCAGCGGCACGCGCACGGCATGGCCGTTCAGCCGACCCTTCAGTTCGGGATAGATCAGCGTGATGGCCGTGGCCGATCCGGTGGTGGTGGGGATCAGGTTCATCAGCGCCGACCGGGCGCGGCGCATGTCCTTGGCCGGGCGGTCCACGATGGTCTGGGTATTGGTCACGTCATGGATCGTGGTGATCGAGCCATGACGGATCCCGAGGTTTTCGTGAATGACCTTCACCACCGGCGCCAGGCAATTGGTGGTGCAGCTGGCCGCCGTGACCAGATGGTGTTGCGCCGGATCATAGGCTGCATGGTTGACGCCATAAACGATGTTCAGCGCGCCGCCATCCTTGACCGGGGCAGAGACCACAACCTTCTTCACGCCTGCGTCGAAATAGGGCTGCACCTTCGCGCCGGTCTTGAACACGCCGGTGCAATCCACCACCAGATCAATCCCCATCTTGGCCAGCGGCAGATCCTCGATCCGTTTGGCGGCGGTCAGGCGGATGGTCTGGCCGTTCAGGGTCAGGCTGCTGTCATCATGGTGGATATCGGCCTTCCAGCGGCCATGCACCGAATCGAACTCCATCAGCAGGGCATGCTGTTCCGGCGTGCCGACCGGATCGTTGATCAGCACGATCTCGCCCCCGGCGCCGCTGTCGATCAGATCACGCAGCGCAAGTTTTCCGATGCGGCCAAGGCCGTTGAGCGCGATACGGGGCATGGTATTCTCCTTCAGTCGAGATCAAGGGCGATGGCATCGACCCCGCGCTGCAGCGCGATCCGGTCCAGCTGGGCAAAGGGCAGTGCGGTGAAAGCAGCGATCCGGCGGCGCAGCGCGCCATAGGTCTGGGCGAAGACCAGCGCCTTTTCGGCATCCGTGCCCGCCGCCTTGACCGGGTCGGGCAGGCCCCAATGGCCGCTGATCGGCTGGCCGGGCCAGGGCGGACATTCCTCTGCCGCCGCCGTATCACAGACGGTGAAGACGAAATCCATCACCGGCGCGCCCTCGCCCTGAAACTCCGACAGATGCTTGGAGCGCAGAGCGCCGATGTCATGGCCGTTGCGCGCCAGCACATCCAGCGCGAAGGGGTTCAGTTCGGTATTCGGCCGGGTGCCCGCCGAATAGGCGTGGAACATCGCGCCGCCCAGATCCCGCAGGATGGCCTCGGCAAAGATCGACCGGGCCGAGTTGCCCGAGCAGATGAACAGCACATTGAAGGTTTTCTGGTCCATGGCACGTCCCAAAGCTGGCATATTGAAAGCGCTGCAAAGATCAACGCGACCCCGGCAGCAATCTGCGATCAGATAGCCGACAAGGGCCCCCATCCGGCCCAGATCGGCAGAATAGAACAGCGACCGGCCCTGCCGCGCGCTGCAGATCAACCCGGCGGATTCCAGATCCGACAGGTAGTGCGACAAAGTGTTCTGCTTCATCCCCAGCGCTTCGGCGATCTCGGTCGGGCGGGCACCCTGCGGCGCCATGCGCATGATCATGCGAAAGACCGACAGGCGGCCCGGGTGGCCAAGGGCCGCGAAGGCCTGGGTTGCAGCATTTATTTCCATAATTCAGGAATAATGGAATATACTGGAATTGCCAAGTGAAGCTTTCATGACACCCCGGCCACGATCACAGCTTACCCCGCGGGCTTGTCTGCTTGGTGACAGCGCGACCATACCACCGCATCTTACAGGCATCCTCACTGCCGCGCCCCGCCCCGACACAGGCCCTGCAGCACGGCAATCCGAATCACAGAATCCACGCAGCCCTTGCGACCTGTTTCCCATCGGAAACGACATTTCCGCTTGCAAGAATCTCAGGGGTTTCGTAACCCCCACAGCGGGACACCTCTCCCCAACGAGAGGCTTATATCTGGAAGGATACCATGGCTGATCTGATCGCCCCGGCACAGCGCCCGGCTAACCCGCGCTTTTCGTCTGGCCCCTGCGCCAAGCTTCCCGGCTTTACCCTCGACATGCTTGCTGATGCGCCGCTCGGCCGCTCGCACCGTGCTGCTGTTGGCAAGGCGAAGCTGAAAGAGGCGATTGATCTTACCCGCGAAATTCTGGGCGTGCCCGCCGATTACCGCATCGGCATCGTGCCCGCCTCCGACACCGGCGCCGTGGAAATGGCGATGTGGTCGCTGCTGGGCGCCCGCCCGGTGGAAATGCTGGCCTGGGAATCCTTCGGCGAAGGCTGGGTCACCGATGTGGTGAAACAGCTGAAACTCGACGCAGCGGTGAAAAAGGCCCCCTACGGCGAGATCGTCGATTTCGCCACCGTCGATTTCGACCGCGATGTGGTCTTCACCTGGAACGGCACCACCTCGGGCTGCCGCCTGCCGAATGGCGATGCGATCCCGGCGACCCGCGCGGGCCTCACGATCTGCGACGCGACCAGCGCCGCCTTCGCGATGGATCTGCCGTGGGACAAGCTCGATGTCACCACCTTCTCCTGGCAGAAGGTGCTGGGCGGCGAGGGCGGCCATGGCGTGCTGATTCTCGGCCCCCGCGCGGTCGAACGGCTCGAAACCTACACCCCCGCCTGGCCGCTGCCCAAGGTGTTCCGGCTGGTGTCGAAGGGCAAGCTGGCCGAAGGCGTGTTCAAGGGCGAACGGATCAACACCCCGTCCATGCTGGCGGTCGAGGATGCGATATTCGCGCTGGAATGGGGCAAGTCGATCGGCGGCGCCGCTGGCCTGATCGCCCGCAGCGACGCCAATGCGGCGGCTCTGGACAAAATCGTGGCCGAACGCGACTGGCTCGGCCATCTCGCGCTCGATGAAGCGACGCGCTCGAAGACCAGCGTGTGCCTGACCGTCGCGGGTGCCGACGAAGCCTTCATCAAGGCCTTTGCCGCCCTCCTCGAAAAGGAAGGCGCGGCCTATGACATTGCGGGCTATCGCGATGCCCCGGCGGGCCTTCGCATCTGGTGCGGCGCGACCGTCGACACCGCCGACATCGAAGCGCTCGGCCCTTGGCTCGACTGGGCCTATGCCCAGACCAAGGCCGCCTGAACTCCACTAATTTCCCCGTCATTCCCGCGAAGGCGNNAAGGGGATGACGGACGTGATTTTTCCAAAAGGATCAAATCCATGCCCAAAGTCCTTATTTCCGACAAGATGGACCCCCGCGCTGCCGCGATCTTCCGTGAACGCGGCGTGGAAGTCGATGAAATCACCGGCAAGACCCCCGAAGAACTGATCGCCATCATCGGCGACTATGACGGCCTCGCCATCCGCTCCTCGACCAAGGTGACCAAGGCGATCCTCGACGCCGCCACCAACCTGAAGGTCATCGGTCGCGCCGGCATCGGCGTCGACAATGTCGACATCCCCTATGCCTCGGCCAAGGGCGTGATCGT
>DOMY01000200.1 GCA_003509785.1 Gemmobacter sp. | reverse complement strand
CGGGGGTGATGCCCAGCGCATGGCAGACATCACGGGAAAGATGCGGACGGTTGAGGGTGTAGAAATGCAGGTCTTCCACCCCTTCCGAAATCAGCGTGTCACACAGCTCGGTGCACAGCGCGACCGACAGAAGCTCTTCGCGGCCATCGCGCTTGGCGGTGGTGAACGCGTCATCCAGCCATTGCGGCACGGCCGAACCACAACGGGTGGCGAATTTCTTCACGCCCGCGAAATTCTCGATCGGCAAGATGCCCGGAATGATCGGGGCGGTGATGCCTTCCTTGGCGCAGAGATCGCGGAACCGCAGAAAGGTTTCGGCCTCGAAGAAGAACTGCGTGATCGCGCTGCTGGCGCCCGCGTCGATCTTGCGTTTCAGCCAGCGCACATCGGCCAGGGTGTCGGCGGCATCCGGGTGCGGTTCGGGATAGGCGCCGACGCGCAGGGTGAACTTGCCGGTCGCGGCCAGCGCCTCGATCAGCTCCACCGAGCTGGCAAAGCCTTCGGGATGCGGCGTGAACCGCGTGGCCCCCTTGGGTGCATCGCCGCGCAGCGCCACGATCTCGCGCACACCGGCTGCGGCATAAGCCTCGGCAATCTCCAGCGTTTCGGCCTTGGTGGCTTCCACACAGGTCAGGTGGGCGGCAACATTCAGGCCATAGTTCTTGCCGATGGTCGTCACCGCCTCATGCGTCAGCTTGCGGGTGGTGCCGCCTGCGCCATAGGTCACCGAACAGAAGGTCGGTTTCAGCGGCGCCAGCATCTGCACCGTCTCCCACAGCCGGAACGACGCATCAAGCGTCTGGGGCGGGAAGAATTCGAAAGAGATGCGCGGCGTGGTCATCATCGGCTCCTGTCTGGATGCCCCTCTTGTGCCGCAAAATCGGATGTGAGACAAATTCATAATATTCAAGATCAACATGAGAAACGTTCATGTACTTCGAACTCCGCCACCTGCGCACCATCAAGGCCATTCATGACACCGGCGGCCTGGCCCGTGCCGCCGACATGATGAACATGACGCAAAGCGCGCTCAGCCATCAGGTCAAGGGGCTGGAGGAACAGGCCGGGGNNCGAACTGTTCGTGCGCCGGTCCAAGCCGCTGAAACTCTCGGCCGCAGGGCAAAGGATGCTCAAGGTGGCCGAACGCGTGCTGCCCGAAATCGAAGGGCTGGAAGAAGAATTCCGCGCACTGATTTCCGGCAAGACGGGCCGCCTGCATATCACGCTGGAATGTCATGCCTGTTTCGACTGGCTGTTCCCGGTGCTGGAACAGTTCCGCCGGGTCTGGCCCGATGTCGATGTGGATATCCGCGCCGGGCTGGCCTTCGATGCCCTGCCCGCCCTGCAGCGCGAAGAGGTGGATCTGGTGATCTCGTCCAATCCGGTCGATCTGCCGGGGATCGTGTTCAACCCGCTGTTCGATTACCACCCCACCCTGATCGCCGCCGCGCAGAACCCGATCGCGGCCCGCGCCGAAATCACCGCCGAGGATCTGCGCGACCAGACGCTCATCACCTATCCGGTGGCGCGGGACCGGCTGGATATCTTCACCGAACTGCTGACCCCCGCCAAGGTCGAACCCCGCCATCACCGCCAGGCCGAACTGACGGCGGTGATCCTGATGCTGGTCGGGTCAAACCGGGGCGTGGCCGTGCTGCCCGACTGGGCGCTGCGCGGGGTGAAGGATCACCCCGATTACGCTTTGCGCCCGCTGGCCGGCAATGTGACCAAGCGCCTTTACGCCGCCACCCGCGAAGAAGATGCCATGCAGCCCTATATGGCGCATTTCCTGCGGCTGGGCCGGACAGAGGCGGTGAAACTGCAACGCAGCTGAATTGTGACTGGATATGGCGCCGCACTCTTGTAACCTCTGCGCAAGCGGGGCGTCGCGGCCCCGGATCCGACAGGGAAAAGGCTGATGGCACGGACAGTTCGCTTTACCGCAGGCGCGGATTCATTCGTGCAGGGCTTCAGCATCCAGAATACCACCATCACCCTGTTCATGCTGGGCGGCAATGACAGCGTTCTGCTGGATCGCGATGATGATTTCGGCGGGCGCAACCATGTGAATGCAGGCGCCGGGAACGATGTCGTCGAAAGCCACCGCGAAGATGGCAGCCTGATTCTGCNNTAGTTTCGCCTCAGACCGGCCCGATACCGTGCGCGGCGGTGCGGGCAATGATCAGATCGGGGCCACCACCTTCAAAAGCCTGTATTTCGGCGATGCGGGCAATGACACCTTCTTTTCCAGCGGGCAGCGCAACAGCTTTTTCGGCGGTCAGGGGCGCGACATGATCGACTATCGCCTGCGCGACAGCGGCGCGGTCACCGTCGATCTGGGGCGCGGATTTGCCCAGACCGGGCCGATTGCACAAGAAACCCTGCGCGGCATCGAAGATGTGCGCGGCACCACCGATATCGCGGGCGATGTGCTGATCGGCAGCGCGGCGGCCAACCGCATCATCGGCGATGGGGGCTTCGATCTGCTGACCGGCCGGGGCGGCGCCGATACCTTCATCTGGACAGATATCTCCGAAGCCCCGATGGCGAGCGACGCGATCGACATCATCACCGATTTCTCTGCCGCGCAGAATGATCTGGTGGATCTGGTCCAGATCGACGCCAATGCCCTGCGCACGGGCAATCAGGCCTTCCGCTTCATCGCAGATGGCGCCTTCACCGGGCGGGCGGGGCAGCTGCGGTTTTCCGACCTGATTCTGGAAGGCGATGTGAACGGCGATGGTCTGGCCGATTTCCGCATCGGGCTGCGCGATGTCGCCAGCCTTCCGGTCGACGACATCCTGCTTTGAACGGTCAGTATTTTGAAGGAACGTACAATTCGGGCGGCAGAACCGCGCGTTCGTAATCCGGGTTGAACACCCGGTCCGGCAGATGGATATCCTCATGCGGTACGGGCGCGTAGGGGATCATGCTCAGGAAATGGTCGATGCAGTTCAGCCGCGCCCGTTTCTTGTCATTGCCTTCCACGATATACCACGGCGCCTCTGCAATGTTCGTGCGGTCGAACATCTCTTCCTTGGCCTTGGTGTAATGCTCCCACCGCACCCGCGACTGCAGATCCATCGGTGACAGCTTCCACTGCTTCATCGGGTCATGGATGCGCATCAGGAAGCGGAACTGCTGCTCCTCGTCGGTGATCGAGAACCAGTATTTCACCACCTTGATGCCAGACCGCACCAGCATCCGTTCAAATTCCGGCACGTCGCGGAAGAATTCTTCCACCTGGTCTTCGCTGGCAAAGCCCATCACCCGTTCCACGCCCGCGCGGTTGTACCAGCTGCGGTCGAACAGCACGATTTCCCCGGCGGCGGGCAGATGCGGCACATAGCGCTGGAAATACCACTGGCTGCGCTCGCGTTCCGTCGGCGCCGGCAGCGCCACGGTGCGCACCACCCGCGGGTTCAGACGCTGGCTGATCCGCTTGATCACGCCGCCCTTGCCCGCGCTGTCGCGGCCCTCAAAGATCACCACGATCTTTTCGCCGCTGTGCACCACCCAGTCCTGCAGCTTGATAAGCTCCGACTGCAGATGGATCAGCGCGTGCAGATAGGTGGCACGATCCAGCGCATTGGGGTGCTTTTCCTTGTAGATGCGCGCAATCTCGGCCGAGATCGCCACATCCTCCAGCTCCAGCTCGTATTCTTCGTCCAGCACATCGGCCAGTTCGGCGGCCAGCCAGTCGCGGCCCGGCATATCCTGATCATCGGTCATGGTGATCTCCTGTTCCGGGCGGACAGAACCACGCTTGCATGACGGTTTTGCGACGGAAGCCAGCTTTATCTGCCCAGCCCACGCCGCCCCTTCACAATCACGGCCATTGCCGCTAGAAGCCCCCCCTTGAACATCCGACATGACCGAACAGACGAGGACAGCCGATGCAGGGCAGCGCCAATCTCAATATCATGATCAAGGCCGCCCGGAAGGCCGGGCGCAGCCTTGTGAAAGACTTCCGCGAGGTGGAAAACCTGCAGGTTTCGTCCAAGGGCCCCGGCGATTTCGTATCCCGTGCCGACCGCGAGGCCGAACGGATCATCAAGGAAGATCTGATGGGCGCCCGCCCGACCTATGGCTGGCTGGGCGAGGAAACCGGCGAAGATGCGGGCCAGGATCCGACCCGCCGCTGGATCGTCGATCCGCTGGATGGCACCACCAACTTCCTGCACGGCCTGCCGCATTGGGCGATTTCCATCGCGCTGGAATACAAGGGTGAAATCGTCTCGGGCGTGATCTTCGATGCCGCCAAGGATGAACTCTACTGGGCCGAAAAGGGCGCAGGCGCCTGGATGAACGACAAGCGGCTGCGCGTGTCGGGCCGCCGCAACATGATCGAGTCCATCTTCGCCACCGGCGTGCCCTTCGCAGGCCGTGGCCCGCTGCCCGCCACCCTGCAGGATCTGGCGCGCCTGATGCCGGTCTGTGCCGGGGTGCGCCGCTGGGGCGCCGCCTCGCTCGATCTCGCCTATGTCGCGGCCGGCCGCTATGAAGGCTATTGGGAGCGGAACCTGAACGCCTGGGATATCGCCGCAGGCCTGATCCTGGTCAAAGAGGCCGGCGGCATGATGTCGGGCATCCGCGAAGGCGACAATCCGCTGGAAAAGGGCGCCCTGATCTGCGGCAACGACAATGTCTTCGAACCCTTCCGCAAGATCATCCGGGGCGAGTGATCGTCCCCAACCCGAACCCGCCATGCAAAACGCCGCCCCCCGGGGCGGCGTTTCTGTTTGCGGTCCGGTC
>DOMY01000143.1 GCA_003509785.1 Gemmobacter sp. | reverse complement strand
CAGCCGCGCCCTGCCCCGCCGCGAAGGCGATCTTGCGGGCGGCAAAGGCGGCACGCCGCGCGGCGGCCTTGGTTTCGGTGATCGTCACAGCAGCACCACAGTTGCAAGCCCCAGGAAGGCGAAGAAGCCGAACACATCCGTCATCGTGGTGACAAAGGTGCCCGAAGCCAGCGCCGGGTCCAGCCCCATCCGGTCCAGCAGCAGCGGCACGATGGTGCCGGCCAGCGCCGCGATCAGCAGGTTGACGATCAGCGCCGCCCCCAGCACCGCCCCCAGGGCCGGGCTGCCAAAGACGCCCCAGCCCACCGCCCCTATGATAAGAGCGAAGACCGCACCATTGATGAGCCCCACGCCCGCCTCGCGCCGCACCACACGCAGCGCGTTCGATCCGGTCAGATCGCGCGTGGCCAGTGCCCGCACCGCCACCGTCAGCGACTGGGTCCCCGCATTGCCCCCCATCGAGGCCACGATGGGCATCAGCGCCGCCAGCGCCACCAGCTGCGAAATACTGGTTTCGAACAGCGAAATGACAAAGGCCGCCAAATTCGCCGTGACAAGGTTCACCAGCAGCCAGGGGATGCGGCTTTTCACCGTATCCAGCACCCCATCCGAGATCGAGCTTTCATCGCCGACGCCTGCCAGGCGCAGCATGTCTTCCTCGTGTTCCTCGTCCAGCACGTTCATCGCATCGTCGATGGTGATGACACCCACCAGCCGGTCATTCGCATCGACAACCGGGCAGGAAATCAGGTGATACTGGTTGAACATATAGGCGACATCGGATTCCTCTTCTGTCGCCTTCACGCTGCGGAAACTTTCCTCGGCAATCTCGCGCAGGCGGGTTTCGCGGCGGGAGGACAGCAGGCGCCCCAGCGTCACATAGCCCACCGGGTTCATCCGCGGGTTCACCAGAATGACGTGATAGAACTGATCGGGCAGCCATTCGGCGCCGCGCAGGTGGTCGATGGTTTCGCCCACGGTCCAGTGCTCGGGGGCCACCACCACTTCGCGCTGCATCAGGCGGCCCGCAGTATATTCGGGATAGGCCAGCGCCTGTTCCACCGCGACGCGGTCTGAATCTTCCAGTGCCCGCAGGATGATGGCCTGCTGCGGCGCCTCAAGATCCTCGAGGATGTCCACCACATCGTCGGTGTCCAGCTCGCGGACGGCTTCGGCCACCACTTCGCGCGGCAGGGCGGCGATCACCTCTTCCCGGATGGAATCGTCGATTTCCGACAGGATTTCGCCGTCGATTTCAGCGGCGTAAAGCCGCAGGAAATCGCGCCGTTCGGCGGGGCCGATCTGTTCCAGCAGGTCAGCGATATCGGCGGCATGGAGCGGGGCAAGCAGGGCTGTCAGCCGGATGGAATCATCCGCCTCGACCGCAGACATGATCGCAGTTACGCGGCGTGAGTCCAATGCTTCATCCTCTTCCGTTTCCGGGGCTGCCCGCTGTTCTGCCATCTTGCCTCCTTCGTGATTGCCGCGACCTTATGCGAAGCTGTTTCAAAGAAACAGGGTGCAGGGGAAATTTACCGCGCGCCACGAAGCGGTTAGTCTGCGGGCAACAGGCAAGGAGCATGTGATGACCGATCTTGGGGCCGATCTTCTTCTGGGGCGCGTGCTGTCCTTCACCGCCGATCCCTTCACCGCCGGGCCAGAGGCCGCGCGCCAGGATGAGGCGGTGCTGATCGCCGATGGCCACGTGCAGGCGGTGGGCGCGGCCGATGCGCTGCGCCGGGCACATCCGCAGGCGCGCGTCACCGATTATGGCGACCGGCTGATTTCGGCGGGCTTCATCGACGCGCATGTGCATTACCCGCAGACCGCGATCATCGCCAGCTGGGGCAAAAGGCTGATCGACTGGCTGAACAGCTATACCTTCCCCGAAGAAATGCGCTTTGCCGATCCGGCCTATGCCGCCGAAGTGGCCGACCGCTATCTGGATCTGACGCTGGCCCATGGCACCACTTCGGTCTGTTCCTATGCCACGATCCATCCGGCCTCGGTCGATGCGCTGTTCACGGCAGCGCAGGCGCGCGGGCAGCGGCTGTGGACAGGCAAGACCTGCATGGACCGCAACGCCCCCGAAGGCCTGCGCGACACGGCGCAAAGTGCATATGATGACAGCGCCGCCCTGCTGGCCAAATGGCACGGGGTGGACCGGCTGTCCTATGTCGTCACGCCGCGCTTTTCACCCACCTCCAGCCCCGAACAGCTGGAGGCGCTGGGGGCGCTGTGGGCGGCCAATCCGGGCTGCCTGATGCAGACGCATCTGAGCGAGCAGCTGGACGAGATCGACTGGGTGAAGGGGCTCTATCCGCAGGCGCGCGATTATCTGGATACTTACGAGGCCTTCGGCCTGCTGGGCCGCGGCGGCCTTTATGGCCATGCCATCCATCTGGAAGACCGCGAAAAGGCCCGGCTGCGCGAAATGGACGCCAGTCTGATCCACTGCCCGACCTCGAACACCTTCATCGGATCGGGGCTGTTCGACATGGGCGGGCTGAAGGCCGCCGGGCATCGCATCGGGCTGGCCACCGATACCGGCGGCGGGTCGTCGTTTTCGATGCTGCGCACCATGGCTGCAGCCTATGAGGTGGGACAGCTGAAAGGCCGCCCGCTGCACCCGGCAGAGCTGTGGTGGCTGGCCACGCAAGGATCGGCGCAAAGCCTGCTGGCCGATGACCGCATCGGCAATATCGCCCCGGGGATGGAAGCCGATCTGGTGGTGATTGATCTGGCATCGACCCCGGCCATCGCCCAGGCCACGGCACGGGCCAGCGATCTGTGGCAGGCCCTCTTCCCCACGATCATGATGGGCGATGACCGCGCGGTTCATGCTGTCTGGATCGGTGGCCAACAGCGGTTGCCGGGCCAATCATAAGGCGCGGCTGCGCCGCAGATGATGATGGCGCCCCGCCTGCGCGGGGCGCGCGTTTTGCCTCCGGCGGGGGTATTTTCGCCAAGAGGAAGGGATCAGTCTTCCAGCAGGCCCCAGCCATCGGGGGTGAATTCGAACTGCAGCGCGATTTCCGTCGCCAGCTTTTCGTATTTCCAGATGGTTGCCGCCGAAATCGCCACCGGGCCGATCAGCGCATCCAGCAGTTCATCCCCGTCATCGCGGGCTGTGCGAAAGCCCTTGGCCTGCAGGGCCTTCTGCACGCCATCCCAGTTGGCATCCACATCTTCGGGATAGAACTGATAGGTGATGGTGGCGATTTCGGGCGCGTCATGGGCGAAGGCTTCGAAACTTTCAAAGGTTTCTGCCTGCTGGGCCTTGTAATCATGGGTCATGGGATGTCTCCGTTTGATCCTTGTGATGCCCGACGGCGCCGCACATCGCAAGGGCGAAGCCGCAGGTCACATCCCGGCCAGCCGCCGCGCCAGCCGGTTCTGCCGCTCGATCACGCGCGGCAGGTCGATGGTGGCCATATGCCCGCCCTGCACCACCTGCCGCCCTTCCACGAACAGATCACGCACCCGGGTCGGCCCGCACAGCAGCAGCGCCGCGACCGGATCCCAGCTGCCTGCCGCCTCGATCCCGCGCATGTCCCAGATCGCCAGATCCGCGCGCTTGCCGGGTTCCAGGCTGCCACAATCGGTGCGGCCCAGCACGCGGGCGCCGCCCAGGGTGGCAATCTCCAGCGCCTCGCGCGCGCTCATCGCATCGGCGCCGCGCGCCACCCGCTGCAACAGCATGGCTTGCCGCGCCTCGGCCACCAGATTGCCCGCATCATTGCTGGCAGATCCATCCACCCCCAGCGCCACCTTCACCCCGGCATCGCGCATCGCCCGCACCGGGGCGATGCCGCTGCCCAGACGGCAGTTGGAACAGGGGCAATGCGCCACCCCGGTGCCGCTGCGGGCAAACAGCCCGATCTCGTCGGCATCCAGCTTCACACAATGCGCGTGCCACACGTCATCGCCCGTCCAGCCCAGATCCTCGGCATATTGCCCGGGGCGGCAGCCGAACTGCGCCAGGCTATAGGCCACATCCTCGTCATTCTCGGCCAGATGGGTGTGCAGCATCACGCCCTTGTCACGCGCCAGAACCGCCGCCTCGCGCATCAGATCGCGGCTGACCGAAAACGGCGAACAGGGCGCCAGCCCGACGCGCACCATGGCGCCTTCGCGCGGGTCGTGAAAGGCATCGACCACGCGGATGCAATCTTCCAGGATCGCCGCCTACCGCTCCACCAGCGCATCAGGCGGCAGGCCGCCCGCGCTTTCGCCGATGCTCATGGCGCCGCGCGTCGGATGAAAGCGCAGCCCCACCTCGGAGGCCGCCGCGATCGTGTCATCCAGCCGCGCCCCGTTGGGGTAAAGATACAGGTGATCCGAGGTCAGCGTGCAGCCCGAAAGCGCCAGTTCGGCCAACCCGACCTGCGCCGAAACAAACATCTCTTCTGGCCCGAACCGGCCCCAGATCGGGTAAAGCACCTTCAGCCAGCCGAACAACAGCGCATCCTGCCCGCCCGGCACCGCCCGCGTCAGCGTCTGATACAGGTGGTGATGGGTGTTCACCAAACCTGGCGTCACCACGCAGCCCGCCGCCTCCAGCACCGCGCCCCGCGTGGTCAGCCCCTGCCCCACGGCGGCAATTACCCCGCCCCGGATCAGCACATCACCCCCGGCAATCTCGCGCCGCGCGCCATCCATGGTCACCACCACAGCCGCGCCCCGGATCAGAATTTCATCCATGAAAGCCCCTCGTTCCACACCCCTTCGGTGGAACCCCGGACGCGCGACAGAAGGGGCAAGGACTCGCCGCGTCCTGCAAAGGATACCGCAGCGCAGCAGTGGCAGGCAAGCCCNNGGGTCCGGGGGCAGCGCCCCCGGCGCCAGATCACCGCGACCGGCCGCCGCATCCCGTGGCAACGCCTGTGACGGGGGCTCGATGCCCCCGGCGCAGGCGCCCCCATTCCGGTCAGCCGTTCAAGATCGCCAGCGCCGCCGCGTGCACCTCGGGGCTCGATGCCGCCAGCACCCGGCCACCCTGATGTGCGGGGGCGCCGGTCCAGCCGGTCATCACCCCGCCTGCCGCCTCGATCACCGCGATGGGGGCCTGCACGTCATAGGGCTGCAACCCGGCCTCCACCACCAGATCAATATGCCCGGCAGCCAGAAGCGCATAGGCATAGCAATCGGTGCCATAGCGCGTCAGACGGCATTGCGCGGCCAGCCGGTGAAAGGCCGCGCCTTCCTCGGCCGTGCCCACTTCGGGGAAGGTGGACATGATGATACATTCGGCCAGCGGGCGCGCCGGGCGCACCTGCAGCGGCCGCGTCCAATGCGGGCCGACCATCCGCGCCACACCAAAGCCGCCCTCGAACCGCTCGCCGATATAGGGCTGGTCGATCAGGCCATAAACCGGCCCCGTGGCATCCGCGACTGAGATCAGCACCCCCCAGGTCGGCGTGCCACAGAGGTAAGACCGCGTCCCGTCGATCGGGTCCAGCACCCAGGTCAGGCCGCTGGTGCCCGGCTGCGCCCCATATTCCTCGCCCAGAATGGCATCCTGCGGGCGGCGCCGCGCGAGGATGTCGCGCATCCGCTCTTCCGAAAGCCGGTCCGCCACGGTCACCGGATCGAAGCGCTGGGTTTCCTTGGTTTCCGCTGTCAGCCCCAGCGTACGGAAATGCGCGAGGGTTGCCCCCCGCGCAGCATCGGCCAGCTCATGCGCGACCGAAATCAGTTCCTGCCGTTCATCCACCGAGAGTTGCGCCATGGCCTTGCCCCGTATTTTTACCGTCTGTTCAGGCGCTAGCGCCTGCCGCGGTCGGGGTCAAGATTTCCGGCTGCCCGGTGGTGCGATCAGGCTGCGTCGCTCAAGACGCGGGCCAGATCGAACAGACGGCGCCGTTGTGCCTCGGGAATGGCGTAGTACGACCGCACCAGCTCCAGCGCTTCCTTGTCGGCGAGGATATCCCCCTCGACCGGGCCGCGCGCCTCATGGCTGTCGTCGATCCCTTCAAAGAAGAAACCGATGTTCACGCCCAGCGTATCTGCGATGTCCCACAGACGCGAAGCGCTGACCCGGTTCATGCCGGTTTCATACTTCTGGATCTGCTGGAATTTGATCCCCACCTTATCGGCCAGTTGTTGTTGCGTCATGCCGATCATCCAGCGGCGGTGACGTATACGCTTTCCAACATGTGCATCCACAGGGTGCTTCATGCCAATTACTCCCCTTCTTATATTCGGCTGCCCATTCAAATTGACCCACGCAGCCTTAAGGCGAAACATTATGACAGCTTTCTTGCGTTTTCCATCACGGTTATGAGGCTGGGAAAGCTTCTTTTGGGTAGGCCATTTGCAGATTCGGTGAATTTTCGCCCAGAGCAGGCCGTTTCCGCACTGCAGCAGACAAACGATACAGCCGCCCGGCCCGGCTCGCCTCATGCGCGAATCAGCCTTCGATCTGGACAGCGGTGCCGCCGCCGCTACTCTCGCCCCCGACAAGACGTGAAGGAGCAGGATATGAAATCATTTCAGCTGGCCGAAATCGGGCAGGCGCCGACCCTGACAGAGGTGGATCTGCCGCCGCCCGGCCCGGGCGAATTGGCCGTGGCCGTTGCCGCCTGCGGGTTGAATTTTGCCGATCTGCTGATGATCGAGGGCAAGTATCAGGAAAAGCCTGCCCTGCCCTTCACCCTGGGAATGGAGATTGCAGGCACGGTCACCGCCCTCGGGGCCGGGGTGACAGGCTTTGCCCTCGGTGACCGGATCGCCGGCTTCGGCGGGCTGGGCGGTCTGGCCGAAAGGGCCAACCTGCCTGCCGCGCGCTGCCTGAAGCTGCCCGATGGCATGGATTTCCGGCAGGCGGCGGCCTTTCAGATTGCCTATGGCACCTCGCATCTGGCGCTGGATCACAAGGCGCGGCTGCAACCGGGCGAGACGCTGTTCGTCACCGGCGCGGCGGGCGGCGTGGGGCTGACGGCAGTGGAAATCGGCCGCCGCATGGGGGCGCGGGTAATCGCCTCTGCCCGTGGCGCCGAACGGATGGAGACCGCAAGGGCCGCCGGCGCGCATGAGGTGATCGACAGTGATGCGCCCGATCTGCGCGGCGCCCTGAAGGCGCTGGGGGGCGTGGATGTCGTCTATGATGCGGTCGGCGGCCCGGCCCTGCTGGAGGCGCTGCGCGCCACCCGCCCCNNAGGGGCGAGGTGCCGCAGCTGCCCGCCAATCTGCTGCTGGTCAAGAACCTCAGCGTGATGGGCCTGTACTGGGGCGGCTATCTGACCTTCGCACCACAGGTGCTGACCGCCAGCCTGCAACAGCTTGCCAGCTGGATTGCGGCGGGCGATCTGGTTCCGCATATCGGCGCCACCTTCCCGCTGGCCGATGCTGCCGCAGCGCTGGCCTGTCTGAAAGACCGCCGCGCCACGGGCAAGATCGTGGTCACCATGGGCTAAGGTTAGCGCTGCGGCCTCAGATCGCTTCAGCCACGGCAAAGACCGTGTCGATCATCGCCTGTGTCCCGCGCGAAAACTCCAGCGGGCAGCCATAGGGCACGCCTTCGGCCACTGACCGGCCGAAGGCCTCCACCTGCAGGACATACTGGTTGACTGCCGGATAGCGGAACAGCTCGCTGGTGGCGCCCGCGCGGTGCAGCTCTACCTGCGCTTCGCCAAACAGCCCGGCGTTGAACGGCGCCGTCAGCCGGATCAGCCCGGTTTCGCCCTGGAACACCACTTCCTGCCGGGGGAACAGCCGCATCGAGGTGATGGCGGAATAGGTAAAGCCCCCCTGCGGCCCCACCATTTCGCCTACCACCTGCGCCCAGACATCCACGCCGTTTTCATGGCGGATGCGCGCCTGCAGCTTGCCCGGCTCTGCCTGCGCCGCAAAGCGGACAGAGCCATAGGTGTAACCCCCAATGTCGCGGATGCCGCCGCCCGCCGTTTCGGGGCGGTTGCGGATATTGCCGGGCTCGGCGCCATTGTCAAAGCTGAAGGCGGTATCCACATGGGTGATCCGCCCGATGGCGCCACCGGCGATCAGATCACGCACCTTCTGCCATTGCGGGTGATGCACGATCATGTAGGCCTCGGCCACCACCAGGCCCGAAGCATCGCGGGCGGCGATCAGCTGATCAAACTCTGCGGCCTTCAGGGTCATCGGCTTTTCGGTCAGCACATGTTTGCCTGCCGCAATGGCCTTCAGGCTCCATTCCAGATGCAGATGATTGGGCAGCGGAATATAGACCGCGTCGATGCCGGGATCGGCCAGCAGCGCATCGTAGCTGTCATGCAACCGCAGGCCAGGGGCAAAGGCGCGGAAGGCTTCGGCCTTTTCCGGGGCAGAGCTGGCCAGCGCCGCCAGTTCGGCCCCCCGCGCGGCATGGATGGCGGGCGCCATGTGGTTCAACGCAAATTTGGCCGCGCCAAGGATGCCCCAGCGAATGGTCATGAAATCCTCCCCCGTGATGGCCCGAGGTTAGGCGCGCGCCGGGCCGGATGCAACGGCGGATGTTTGCGGTAACACGGCTCGGTGCTGGCGCCCCCTCACCCTGCCCTCTCCCCCTAGGGGAGAGGGTGGCGTTGCGCGACTATGCCGGGGGCGCCCTCTACGCTTCCCGCCACATACCCTCTCCCCTCGGGGGAGAGGGCAGGGTGAGGGGCTGGGCCGATACCGCCAGCCCTCAGCCGATCCGGCGCAGCCGCAGATAGGTCATCATGCCCAGCGGTGGCAGGCCGTCTTCCTCCACCAGCTCCAGCCGGGGGTCGCCCAGCACACGGGCGCGGGCAAAATCGCTGTGCCAGCCCAGCAGATCGGACAGCGGCGCGAACAGCCGCTCGATCCGGGCCATGGCACTGCGCCCCTCGGCGGCGAAATGATTGGTGATCAGCACATGCCCGCCCGGACGGCAGACCCGCGCCATTTCGGCCATCACCTGTTCCGGCTCTGGCACCACGGACAGAATGTGCATGGCACAGACCGTATCAAAGGTGGCATCCGCAAAATCCAGATCGCGCGCATCCATCTGCCGCAGCTGGCGCACATGGGTCAGCCGCTGTTCGGCCACCTTTTCGCGGGCTTTCGCCAGCATGTCTTCGGAAAAATCTATCCCTGTCACCTGCATATGCGGCGCATAGAACGGCAAGGCCAGCCCGGTGCCCACCCCCACCTCCAGCACCGTGCCCCCCACCCGGTTGGCAAAGCCGGTGGCGCGGCGGCGCCCCGCATGGGTTATGGCCCCGAAGGTCCGGTCATAGACCGGCGCCCAGCGCGCATAGCTTTTGGCGACAGCGTCAAGCTCCATCCGGCACATCCTCTTCCGGGGGTTCGGGATCGGGGTCAGACCGCCGCCGCAGCAGGCTGGCCACCACGACCACGACATAGACAATATCAAGCCCGGCCAAAGTGGCCCAGGGGTAGGCCAGCAAGGCCGCGACCAGCGCCGCGAAGGCCACGAAGAAATAGCGCACATAGCGCGCCTGCAGGCTGATCTTCTTGAAGGACGGCGTGCGGAACCGGCCGATCATCGCCGCACCGACAAGCGCCATATAGACGGCAATCAAGCCACCATGAAACGGCTGCGGCTCGCCCACAGCAAAGGCCGCGAACATCGGCAGAAACACCAGCAGCGCCCCGGCGGGCGAGGGTACGCCCTGAAACCCCGATTTCTCGGCCCCGGTCTTTTCGGCCGGCGTATCGGCAGCCTTGTTGCCCAGATTGAACCGCGCCAGCCGCAGCAGGCAGGACACCACATAGATCAGCACCGCGATCCAGCCCGCCGCCCGCATGTCCTGCAAGGCCCAAAGCCACAGGATCAGGCCCGGTGCCACCCCGAAATTGACGAAATCGCACAGGCTGTCCAGCTCGGCGCCGATCTCGCTTTCGCTTTTCAGCAGCCGCGCCAGACGGCCATCCAGCCCATCCATCACCGCAGCCAGCAGGATCAGCAGCAGGGCGCCCTTGAACTGCCCCTCCACCGCAAAGCGCATGGCGGTCACCCCGGCGCAAAGCGCGCCGACCGTCATCATATTGGGCAGCACCCGGGCAAGGGACAGGCGGCGTTCTGGCGCGGCCATGGCTTACACCATCTTCGCAAGACGCTGCGGCAGATCCCGGCCCAGCTCGGCCATCACCGTCTCGCCTGCCACCATGTTCTGACCCAGCGCCACCAGCGGCGCCACGCCCTCGGGCAGATAGACATCCACCCGGCTGCCAAAGCGGATCAGGCCAAACCGCTCGCCGGTCTTCAGCCCCTGCCCTTCGGTGACAAACGGCAGGATGCGCCGCGCCACCAGACCCGCGATCTGCACGACGGCAATCTGGCGGCCATCGGCCAGTTCGAGGCACAGGCTGTTGCGTTCGTTATCGACCGAGGCCTTGTCCAGCGAGGCATTCAGGAACTTGCCGGGGCGATAGGCCATCTTCACCAGCCGCCCGGCGATCGGCGCGCGGTTCACATGGCAGTTGAACACCGACATGAAGACCGACACCCGCAGCAGCGGTTCGGGGCCCATGCCCAGTTCCGGCGGCGGCACGGCGCGCTCGATCAGCGACACCACGCCATCGGCGGGCGAAACCATCAGGCCTTCGCCCTGCGGCACGGCGCGCTTGGGATCGCGGAAGAAGTAATAGCACCAGACGGTGAGGCCAACGCCGATCCAGCCCAGTGGCGCCCATAGCCAGAACAGCAGCAGGGTGGCCACGGCGAAGGCGCCGACGAACTTGTAGCCTTCTTTGTGCATCGGCTTGAGGAAGGTTTCCAGCATGGTCATGGGTCGTCATCCTTCAGAATTGCGTTGCGCCAGAGGTAACCATAGCGCCCCGCAGGATCAACCGAACCGGCTGCGGAATACGACGCTTTGGACAGCAATAGCGACGCAATGTAAAGAGGCCGCACAGAATTCTGCATCGGCCCGGCGGGATCAGGCCAAATGCCGCAGGCGGGCCAAG
>DOMY01000107.1 GCA_003509785.1 Gemmobacter sp. | reverse complement strand
CCTTGGCGATCCAGCCTGCCAGCACGGTGAAGACCAGAAAGACGATGACGCCGACGCCGCGCACTGGGAAATCCGCCTCGGGGCCGATGTAGTATTTCATCAGCTGTTCGGGCTGCCAGGACCAGGGGATCAGCGGCAGGATCCAGCTGTCGATCCAGCCGACCACGGTATAGACAAGGTAGATGGTCAGCCCGATGGGCAGAACCACGACAAGGCCGGTCAGAAAGCTGGCACGCAGACCGGCCAGCAGCCCGCGTTTCCGGTGAATGGGGGGGATCGGGTCTTCCATGGGGCCTCCTGCTTGGCGCCAATCTAGGCACGGCGCCTGCCGCCCGCAATCGCGGGCGGGCAGGGATTGCGATCAGGCCCGCATCGCGGCGATTTCGGTGGCAATCGCAGCGGCCAGACGCGCATTGTTCAGCACCAGCGCGATGTTGGACTGCAGGGACCGCCCATCGGTGAGGGCAAAGATCCGGTCCAGCAGGAAGGGCGTCACCTCTTTGGCGGCGATTCCCGCAGCCTCGGCCTCGGCCAGCGCGGTTTCGATCACCGGGGTGATTTCGGCGCGGGCGATCTCGTCGGCCTCGGGGATCGGATTGGCCACCAGCTGCCCGCCCGGCAGGCCAAGGCGGCCGCGCATCAGATGGGCGGCGGCGATCTGGGCCGCGCTGTCCATCCGCAGCGGCGCTTTCAAGCCCGAAGAGCGCGACCAGAAGGCCGGAAAATCATCCTGCCCATAGGCGATGACCGGAACGCCCTGGGTTTCCAGCACCTCCAGCGTTTTGGGCAGATCCAGAATGGCCTTGGCACCGGCTGCCACCACTGTCACCGCAGAGGCCGCCAATTCCGGCAGATCGGCCGAAATGTCGAATGTGGTTTCGGCGCCGCGATGCACGCCGCCGATGCCGCCGGTGGCAAAGACCGAAATGCCCGCCAATGCGGCGCAGATCATCGTGGCCGCCACCGTGGTGGCCCCCATGCGGCCCATGGCCAGACAGGCGGCCAGATCGGCACGGCTGAGCTTCATCACATGCTGCGCCTGCCCCAGGGCATCCAGCGCCGCATCGGTCAGGCCGATATGGATCTGGCCATCCATCACCGCGATGGTCGCAGGCACGGCACCATGGGCGCGCACCTCTGCCTCGACCGCGCGGGCAGCCTCGACATTCTGGGGAAAGGGCATCCCATGGGTGATGATGGTGGATTCCAGCGCCACGACGGGGCGACCATCGCGCAGGGCCGCGGCCACATCGGGATGGAAGGTCATCGGCAGTTCGGCGGTCTTGGTCTGGGTCACGATCCGATCTCTCCTGAAACATAGATGGCCGCTGCGCGCAGGGCGGCGGCCAGCGCCTGAGCCCGATCCGCGCCGCGGCGTTCGGCAACGATATGCGCTGCCATGAAAGTATCGCCCGCGCCGGTGATCCGGGTCACCAGAACCTCGGGCGGTGCATCGGTGATGACGCCCGCGCCCTGCTGCCCCTCGGCGCAGAGCTTGCCACCATGGGTGACCAGAACGCGATGGGCCCCGCGGGCCAGCATTCCTGCAGCGGCCTCGGGCGCGGAGGCAAATTCGCGCGCGCAGATCAGGCTGGCCTCTTCCAGGTTCACGTAAAGCGTGGCGCGCGGATGGGCCNNAGCCGCTCGGCCTTGCCGGGGCTGGCCGGGGCCACCCGCAGATCTGCGGCGGCAAACAGGGGCGACAGCGCGATATCAGACAGCAGCGCCTCGGTCAGATTGCCGTCCAGCGCAATCAGCCCGGCCCAGGCCGTTTCTGCCGTGCCCAGCCGGCCATCGGCCAGCGGGCGCAGGATCTTGTCGCCCGCCGCTTCCAGCGAATGGGCATCGGCAATGGCGGCAATCAGCCCGTTCGCCCCCTCGATCGCCATGTATCGGTCTGTGGGCAGGTCTTCGCTGCGATAGATGTGATCTGTCACCATGCCCATGCGGGCGCAGGCTGCCACCAGCTCGTCGCCTTCGGGATCGCGGCCGATGGCTGTCATCAGGCCGGGCACCAGGCCGAATCGGCGCAGGGTCATGGCGATGTTCATAGCCACGCCGCCGGGCAGGCGCGTGATGCGCCCCGGCACGTCAGAACCAAGCCGCATGGCGGCAGGAGAGCGGCCGATGATGTCCCACAGGACCGAGCCGATACAAAGGATATCCGGTGTCATAACCGCCTTTTCGCCCATGCCCGGCCCGCGCGCAAGCGGCGGCTGCGGGTAGGGTATTTATGCCAAGAGGAAACGGCAGGGGCTTCCTTTCGCCCCACATACCCATAAAACAGCAAAAAGCCGCGAAACGCCTGAACGGATGTCTGGCTGCCCTTGCAATCCACCCGAGGCACGGCTAAAGCGGCGCCACTTCACAGGCGAGGCTTGGGCTTTGCGAGGGAGAAATCCTCGCGGGTCCGCCGGTTGGGGTCGGGGCATTGCCACGACGCCCTCAAGGCTTCGCCGAGGCGCAAACCGGAAAAGGATAATGGACATGGCGCTCCCCGAGTTTTCCATGCGTCAGCTGCTTGAAGCTGGCGTTCACTACGGCCACCAGACCCAGCGCTGGAACCCGAAGATGGGTGAATACATCTACGGCGACCGCAACGGGATTCACATTCTCGACCTGACGCAGACCGTTCCGATGCTGGATCAGGCTCTGAAAGTCGTGCGGGATACCGTGGCCAAGGGCGGCCGCGTACTGTTCGTCGGCACCAAGCGTCAGGCACAGAAGCCGATCGCCGAAGCCGCCGAAAAATGCGCGCAATACTACATGAACCACCGTTGGCTGGGCGGCACGCTCACCAACTGGAAGACCGTGTCCCAGTCGATCCAGCGTCTGAAGCAGATCGACGAGCTGATGGCGCATGGTGCCGAAGGCCTGACCAAGAAAGAGCGTCTGAACATCGAGCGCGAGCAGTCCAAGCTGCAGGCCTCGCTGGGCGGCATCCGTGAAATGGGCGGCCTGCCGGACCTGCTGTTCATCGTGGACGTGGGCAAGGAAGATCTGGCCATCCTCGAAGCCAAGAAGCTGGGTATCCCGGTTGTCGGCATCGTTGACACCAACTGCTCGCCCAAGGGCGTTGACTATGTGATCCCGGGCAACGACGACGCGGCCCGCGCGATCTCGCTGTATTGCGACCTCGTGTCGCGTGCCGCGCTGGACGGCATGTCGGCCCAGATGGGTGCGGCCGGTGTTGACCTTGGTGCGCTGGAAATCGCGCCCGAAGAAGAAGCTGTGGCCGAAGCCTGAGGTTTGCCGGGGCATCCCGGTGATGCCCCGTCGCAATTGCGTTACCCGGTGGGCCTAAAGCCTGCCGGGACCATCTTTTCTGGGAGAAGAGACATGACGATCACCGCAGCGATGGTGAAGGAACTGCGCGAAAGCACCGGCGCAGGCATGATGGACGCCAAGAAGGCGCTGATCGAAGTGAATGGCGACATGGAAGCCGCCGTTGACTGGCTGCGCACCAAGGGCCTGGCGAAAGCCGCCAAGAAGGCCGACCGCGTGGCTGCCGAAGGCCTGGTGGGTGTGGCCGTGTCGGGCGGCAAGGGCGTTGCTGTCGAAGTGAACTCCGAAACCGATTTCGTCGGCAAGAACGGCGATTTCCAGAACCTCGTGCGTGGCATCACCACCGCAGCTCTGGGTGTTTCGGATGTGGATGCGCTGAAAACGGCAGATCTGAACGGCAAGACCGTTTCGGAATCGCTGACCGATGCCATCGCCACCATCGGCGAGAACATGACCCTGCGCCGGATGGCTGCCGTGGAAGGTGACGCTGTCGCCGCCTATATTCACACGGCTGCGGCCGACGGTCTGGGCCGCATCGGTGTGCTGGTCGCGCTGAAAGGTGCCGATAACGGCATCGGCAAGCAGATCGCCATGCACATCGCCGCCACCTCGCCGGTTTCGCTGTCTGAAGCCGACATGGACCCGGTCGTGGTCGAGCGTGAGCTGGCCGTGCAGACCGCCAAGGCACTGGAAGAAAACGCCGCTTCGGCCAAGCCGAAGCCGGAAGCCGTGATCCAGAACAACATCATCCCGGGCCGGATGAAGAAGTTCTTCGAAGAATCGACGCTGCTGAACCAGAAATTCGTCATCAACCCCGATGTCACCGTGGCACAAGCTGCGAAAGACGCCGGTGTGGAAGTGGTGGCTTTCGTGCGTATGGCCGTGGGCGAAGGCATCGAAAAAGAGAAAGAGGATTTCGCCGCCGAAGTGGCGAAAGCTCTGCAGGGCTGATCCAGGCAGGGCAGGGCGGGTTTCCCCCGCCCTTCCGACAGAACGACAAACGGCGCCCCTGTGGCGCCGTTTTTCTTTTGCGAAATGGTGGTTTCCATCGGGCCACAGATCGCATGGCCAAAAAAAGAAACGGTGCGATCCTTAGGATCACACCGTTTCCACGCGCCCCAGATTGGGGATGAGAGCGGGGCGCAAATACACTCGATCAGGAGGCGAACATTATTTCCGCACTGACCGCAACCAACCTTCCAGAGAAGGAACCAAGGGCCTACTTATCGGACCGCTGGCAACTTGCCCCCCTTAGCCGAAGCCACCACTCAAAGGGCAAGTTTGTTTTTCCACATTATTTGACCTTGCGTAAGTGAGGTATTCCTAACCTTTCGTATAGGTTGGCTGGGACAACCCGCCGTTCAGGCCGGCTTGTCGATCCGCGTGAAGATCTGGTTCAGCAAAGTGCCTTTCGCCACAGCCTGTGCCGTGGTTTCCACATCCAGCGCAGCCCGGGCAAGGCGCAGGTGCTTTTCCACCATCGTTGGCGAGATATCCATCAGAACAGCGATATCCTGCGTGGTTTTGCCCTCTGCCACCCATNNGGGGTGACAGCGGGCGGCGGCGGGTTTCGAAAGGCAGCTGGCAGATCCGAAGGTGCATCACATGCGCAACCGCCTCAATCCCGGCGCCATGTTCGGCCCAGATCTGATCGACAGCATCATGATCCAGCCCGTCATCGGCAGCCAGCCCCAGCGCGCCCTTTTCACGCGGCGAGGCTTCGGGAAAGCTGATGGTGATCCCGGCGCGCAGCCCGCGCAGGCCGTTCTGGCG
>DOMY01000298.1 GCA_003509785.1 Gemmobacter sp. | reverse complement strand
AAGCGGAAGGCTGGCGCGTGCGCAAGGGTGACACACGCTTCTGGGCCAGCGTCGTGATCGACCCGATCCGCGATCCCAACGGACAATTGCTGGGCTTTGCCAAAATCACCCGCGACATGACCGAACAACGCTCTGCGCGCGAAGCGTTGCGCCACAGCGAGGAACGCTTCCGCCTGCTGGTCGACAGCGTCACCGATTATGCGGCGCTGATGGAAACGCTGTTCGATTTCCCGGCGATCCGGGCGATGTTCGGCGCGGGCTTCACCATGCGGTTCGATGCGATGTGCGCGGTGACCGGGCCTTATGCGACCGAGATTCTGGAAAACCGGCTGGGGGCTGCCCCCGGCACGGTGACGCATGGCACGCCCTTGCCGGATTTCGGCGGGATGCACCCCGACCCCAACCCGACCTGGGCGCATGAGCTGATGGCCGAAATGATGGGCGATCAGGCGCCTGATTTCGGCGCGGCGTCGGATGGCGACGGTGACCGCAACATGGTGGTGGGGCGCGGCATCTATGTCAGCCCGTCAGACAGCCTGGCGGTGCTGGCCGCCAATGCCCATCTGGCGCCGGGCTATGCCCGCGGGCTGGCCGGGGTTGCGCGGTCGATGCCGACCTCGGCTGCGGCAGATCGGGTGGCGGATTCCCTGGGCATAGCCAAGTTTGAAACGCCCACGGGCTGGAAATTCTTCGGCAACCTGCTGGACGCCGGGAAGGCCACGCTGTGCGGCGAGGAATCCTTCGGCACGGGGTCTGACCATGTGCGCGAGAAGGACGGTCTTTGGGCGGTGCTGCTGTGGCTGAACATCCTGGCGGTGCGGCAGCAATCGGTGGCCGAGATCATGGCGGAACATTTCGCCAAATTTGGCCGCAACTACTATAGCCGCCATGATTTCGAGGCGATCGAAACGGCAAAGGCCGATGCGATGATGGCCGAGCTGCGCGCGAGCCTGGCCGGGCTGCCGGGGCAGGTGGCCGAGGGCATGGAAATCGCCGCTGCCGATGATTTCGCCTATACCGATCCCGTTGATGGATCGGTGTCGGCGAAGCAGGGCGTGCGGATCATCTTTGCCGATGGATCGCGCATCGTGATGCGGCTTTCCGGCACTGGCACCGAAGGGGCGACGCTGCGGGTATATCTGGAACGTTTCACCCCCGGCCCTGACGGGCTGGACCACGACCCGCAAGAGGCGCTGGCGCCGGTGATCCGTGCCGCACATCAGCTGGCGAAGATCAAAGAACATACGGGGCGGACAGAGCCGGATGTGATAACCTGATCCCGATCACCGCGAATGACGCCCGCGTAACCCTGNNCGCAGCTGCGGTAATCTGTCACGCAGGGACGGAGGAACTGCCATGTCGGAACGGGCTTTGGCCACGGCGTTGATCGTAGATGATCATCCGCTGTTTTGTGATGCACTGTCGATCACGTTGCGCGCTGTGGCGGGGGTGGCGCAGGTGGAAACGGTAGACCGTCTGGAGACCGCGCTGGCGCGGCTGGACCTGTCGCCGCTGCCGGATGTGATCGTGCTGGATCTGAACCTGCCGGATGTGACCGGGGTGGATGGGCTGATCCGGCTGAAGGCGGCGGCGGGGCAGGTGCCTGTTGTCGTCGTGTCCAGCCTGGCGGATAACCGGGTGGTATCGGCGGCATTTCAGGCCGGGGCGGTGGGCTTTGTGCCGAAACATTCGCGCCGCGAGGTGTTTCGTGCGGCCTTTGATGCGATCCGCGAGGGCAAAAGCTATCTGCCCGAAGGCTATGTGCCGCCCGCGCCCGAAGGCGGCCCGGCCACCAGCCGCGAACATGCCATCGCCCGGCTGGCCCTGCTGACCAAACAGCAGGCCAAGATCCTGCAGCTGATCTGTGAGGGGCGGCTGAACAAGCAGATCGCCTTCGACCTGTCGATTGCCGAAACCACGGTGAAGGCGCATGTGACGGCGATCATGCGCAAGCTGGGGGTGCAAAGCCGGACGCAGGCGGTGCTGCTGGCGGGGGAAGCCAGCTTCCATGCCATCATGCCCGAGGATGGTTGAGGNNCGCCGCTCTGGCAGATCGGGTCATCGTCACGGCCAAGGTTGATGCTTGCGCGCCCAATCCCGGGGCCACGCTGGCCGCCGCACTTGGCCCGGGGCCTTTTGCGGTGATCTGCCTGTTCATCTCGCCGCAGGCGGATCTGGCGGCGTTGCTGGCTGAAAATGCCTTTGCCGCCCCGGTGATCGGCTGCACCACTGCGGGCGAGATTGCCGATGGCTATGCCGAAGGCAGTATCGTGGCGCTGGGGCTCCCGGTGGAAAACTTTGCCGCCGATCTGCTGCTCGTCCCCGATCTGGCAGCAATCGACCGCGAATTTCTGATTGGCCGCCTGATCCGCGCCCGGCAGGGGCTGCAATCGGCGCGCCCCGATTGGGAGCATGAATTCGCCTTTCTGATGGTGGATGGCCTGTCGACCCGCGAGGATGAGCTGGCGGCCGCGCTGGCCTCGGGGTTGGGGCCGGTGCCGCTGTTTGGCGGATCGGCGGCGGATGGCACGCGGTTCCGCGAAACCTTTGTGGTGCATGGCGGGCGGGCGCTGCGCAATGCCGCCGTTCTGGCCATGATCCGTTCACGCTGCCGGGCGCGGGTGTTCAAGCTGGATCATCTGGTGCCAACCGATATCCGCATGGTGGTGACAGAGGCCGATCCGGCCAGCCGCACGGTGCGCCGCATCAATGCCGAACCGGCGGCGCGCGAATATGCGCGGCTGCTGGGCAAGGATCCTGGCCAGCTGGATGCCTTTACCTTTGCCGCCTATCCGGTGGTGGTGCGGATCGGGGGCAAGCATCATGTGCGCGCGATTCAGCAGGTGGCGCCCAATGGCGATCTGATCTTCTTTTCCGCCATCGACGAGGGGCTGGTTCTGACACTGGCGCAGCCGCAGGATATGGTGGCGCATCTGGCGCAGGAAATGGCGGCACTGCGGGCTGGTGCCGCCCCCGAGGCAATCATCGCCTGCGATTGCATCTTTCGCAGGCTGGAAGCCGAGGAAAAGCAGATGTACGGTGCGGTATCGGCCATTCTGCGGNNACAGACGATGACCGGCGTGGCCATCTATCCGCCGGGGGTGTGATGCACCATCCGCTTGCCTCCAGCCTGCTGGATCCGGCTGATCCGCCAGAGCGGCAGCGCGAAAAGCTGCTGGCGATCACCGAAGTGCTGATGCGCCGGGTCGAACAGGTGACGGATGACAGCGGCGCCGCCTATGCCCAGTTCCAGCGCGCGGCGATGCTGGAAGATCAGGTCCGGTCGCGCACCCGCGATCTGGAACGCGCGCTGGATCTGCTGAACCAGTCCAACGGGCGGCTGGCCGAAGCCAACCGCGAGACCGAGGCCGCGCGGCAGAACCTGGCCGATGCCATCGAAACGGTGCAGGAGGGCTTTGCCCTGTTCGGGCCTGATGATGTGCTGGTGATGTGTAATTCACGCTTCGGGATGCACATGCTCGACCTGCGCGACCATCTGAAACCCGGCCTGCCGTTTGACGAATATGTGCAGCGCGTCAGCTTGTCGCGCTATCTGGCGCTGCCCGAGGGCGAAACCCCGCAGGATTGGGCGGTGAAGCGGCGCAGGCGGCATCAGGACCGGCATGTGATCTTCAACGTGCGGCTGATCTGGGATCGCTGGCTGCAGATATCCGAACACCGCACGGCAGCCCGCGGGACTGTCATCATCCAGACCGATGTGACCGACATCATCCGGCTGGAACGGGAAGCGCGCGAAAGGATGCTGGACGATCAGGCCCGCATCATCCGCGCGACGCTGGATCATATTTCGCAAGGTGTGTGCATCTTTGATGCCGAACGGCGTCTGGTGGGCTGGAACCAGCGGCTGGGCGATCTGCTGTCGATCCCGATGCAGCGGTTCCGGCTGGGCGTGGGGTTCGGCACGCTGATGGAACGGCTGGAGCGTGAGGTGCAGTTCGGCGAGGGCATGACGGCGCAGCGCTTTGCCGATTGGGTGATGGCCGGGCCGGGGCGCCCGGCGCTGAACTTTGAACTGCAGCATGGCACGCTGATCCTGCAGGCCTATGCACAGGAAATGCCGGATGGCGGTTTTGTGGTCAGCTTTACCGATATCACGGCCGAACGCATGGCGCGGGCGGCGCTGGCCGCCGTGAACGAAACGCTGGAGGCGCGCGTGATGGAGCGCACGCTGGAACTGGCCGATGCGCTGGCCGATGCCGAGCGCGCCAATGCCAGCCGGGCGCGGTTTGTCGCGGCGGCCAGCCATGATCTGCTGCAGCCGCTGTCGGCGGCCAAGCTGTTCATCGGGTCGATCGAGGCGGAACAGCTGGCGCCCTTTGCCCGCGAGGCGGTGACCAAGGCGCAGAATGCGCTGGATTCGGTGGAAGGCATCCTTGGCGCGCTGCTGGATATATCAAAGCTGGAAAGCGGGCGGCTGGCGGTCAATCCGGTGCCGGTGCGGCTGGATCGCATCCTGAACCCGCTGCGCGAGGAATTTGCGGCGCTGGCGGCGGCCAAGGGGCTGCGGCTGACGGTCATTCCCTGTTCGGCCATGGTGATATCGGATCCGGCCTATCTGCGGCGCATCCTGCAGAACCTGATCGGCAATGCCGTGCGCTATACCCGCGAGGGCCGGGTGCTGGTGGGGGCGCGGCGGCGCGGCGGCATGATCCGCATCGAGGTGCGCGATACCGGGCCGGGGATCGCCGAGGAAGATCAGGACTCGATCTTTCGCGAATTTCACCGGCTGGATGCGCCTGCCTCGGCTTCCGAGGGTATGGGGCTGGGGCTGGCCATCGTCGAACGGGCCTGCGCCGCGCTGGGCCATCCTTTGGGCCTGCAATCCGATCTGGGACATGGCAGTTGCTTCATGTTGCAGGTTGGCCGGTCCGAGGGGCTGGGCGAGGCGCTGATCCCGCCGCCCCGCCCGCAGATCACCCAACCGCAGGGCACGCAGGACCGCATTGCCTTTCTGGTGGAAAACGAACCCGATCTGCGCCGCGCCATGACGCTTCTGCTGGAAAAATGGGGGATGAGCGTGCTGGATGCGGCCAATGCCGAAGAGGCCGCCGCGCTGATCGAGGAAATCGGCATCCTGCCCGATGTGTTTCTGGTGGATCACCAGCTGGGCGAAGGCATGTCGGGGCTGGAGTTCATCGCGCTGATCCGGGCGCGCTATGGCGCCGTGCCTTCGTGCCTGATTACCGCCGAACGCAGCCGCGATCTGGCGGCGGCCTGCGCGGCGCAGGATGTGCGACAGTTTCTGAAGCCCATCGACGCCCGCGCGCTGGAGGCCTGGCTTTCGGCCCTGCCGCCTGCCGGATGATTCGCGCTATACGACCAAGGTTTCATAGCGGCGCCGGAAATTCCTGCTAGCGTTATCGCAAACAGGGGGGAAAGCGATGCAACTCGTTGACTCGCGCGATATCAAGGCGCCACCGGAAACCGTCTGGGCGGCCATTCTTGATCCTGAGATGCTGAAGGCCGCCGTGCCCGGATGCGAAAGCGTGACAGGCAGTGTGGCCGACGGGTTCGAAGCCGTGGTGGTGCAGAAGGTGGGCCCGGTCAAGGCGAAGTTCACCGGCATGGTCACGCTGTCTGACATTGTGCCCGGCGAAAGCCTGACCATTTCGGGCGAGGGCAAGGGCGGACCTGCGGGCTTTGCCAAGGGCGGCGCCAAGGTGCGGTTTGAACCGATCCCCGATGGCACAAGGCTGAGCTATGAGGTGGAGGCCAGCGTGGGCGGCAAACTTGCCCAGCTGGGCAGCCGCATCATCGACGGTTTCGCCAAGAAGATGGCGGATGAATTTTTCGAAAGGTTTCAGCAGGCGG
>DOMY01000100.1 GCA_003509785.1 Gemmobacter sp. | reverse complement strand
TCCCGCCCACCGAGATGCCACCGAAGTTCACGCCATGATAGCCACGCTCGCGCCCGATCAGCCGGGTGCGTGCACCATCCCCACGCGCGCGGTGATAGCCGATCGCCAGTTTCAGAGCCGTTTCAACACTTTCCGAGCCGGAGTTCGTGTAAAATACATGCTCGATCCCCTGGGGGGCGATGTCGATCAGCCGGTTCGCCAGTTCAAATGCGATCGGGTGCCCCATCTGGAAGGCCGGAGCATAATCCAGCTCTGCCGCCTGTTTCTGGATCGCTTCGGTGATCTTGGGGCGGCAGTGGCCCGCATTGCAACACCACAGGCCTGCCGTGCCATCCAGCACCTGGCGACCATCGGAAGTGGTATAGTGCATGTCCTTGGCCGCCACGAACATGCGCGGGGCTTTCTTGAACTGCCGGTTGGCCGTGAACGGCATCCAGAATGCGTTCAGGTCGTTGGGCGTCTGCTTGCGATCAAGCGCCATGGGGCTCTCCCGGTTGGGCCGGAGCTCCTCTGCCGGGAGGCGGCCGGAATTTCTGACCATATGGTCAAGTCAAGGCTATCAAGGCGCGCCGCTGCGTCAAGCGGCATTGGCGGTTGACGAACCGCTATTGCGCCATTTGCATATTGACGCCTTTGCCGTCATCGCTCAATGCGGAATGGACAGGTGAAGTGCCTGATTGCGACATTTTGATCAAATCCTGCGGATGGAGACCAATGACCAGACCCCGCGCGCAGACACGCATCCAGCAAAAAAACTCCGAAGCGATTCTGGAGGCCGCGCTGGAGGTGTTCTCGCAATCGGGCTTCCGTGGTGCCACGTTGGATCAGATCGCCGAGAAGGCGGGCCTGTCAAAGCCAAACCTGCTGTATTACTTCCCCTCGAAAGAGGCGATCCATGCCGCGCTGATCGCAGGCCTTCTGAAGGTCTGGCTCGATCCGCTGCGCGAACTGGATGCCGGCGGCGAGCCGGTGGAGGAAATTCTTGCCTACGTTCGTCGCAAGCTGCAACTGAGCCGCGACTTTCCGCGCGAAAGCCGCCTGTTTGCCAATGAGATCCTTCAGGGCGCACCCCGCATCCTTGAAGCCATCACTGGCGAGCTGAAGCCGTTGGTGGATGAAAAATCCGCCGTCATCGCCAAATGGATGGCCGAAGGACGTCTTGCCCCGCTGGAACCGCATCACCTGATCTTCTCGATCTGGGCCACCACGCAGCATTATGCCGATTTTGATGTGCAGGTCCGCGCCGTGCTGGGGCATGAGGATGACCGACATTTCAGCCAGGCAGAAGAGGCGTTGGTGATCCTGTATCGCCGCACGCTGACGCCTTGAAACCATCGTATTTTCGCGATTTTTTTCGGTGGATACGGGCAAATCGGGCTATCCTTGTCCCCGGGGGCGATCTTTGCGGAAGGATCGTGTGATGATGGATGTTCGGGGCGCTGGCTTTCATGTCAGCAATACTGGCACGGTCGCTGCCATGGCGGACGGAAACCAGACCGGGGCGGAACGGGCCGAAACGCCGCGCTCTGTCAAAGACCTAGCCGGGCCAATTGATCTACACATGATGGCCTTGCAGGCCAGCGCCCTGCCCCTGGCATTGCCGCTTGCGCCGGTCNNAACCTCCACACCAGAAGCAATAAGGGCATACGGCGCTGCGTTCACCGTGATCGGGACGGCCGCCAGCATGGCACGCCGCGTGGCGCTTCTGCCAGAGCCGGGCGATCTGGCACTGCTGACCTCGCAAAGCCCCCTGAATACAGGGCCTTTCTCCCCCACCGATGACAAGCTTGTGAGCGGCACATCAGAAGACTAAGCTGCGGCGCAGCAACACCGCTGCACAGGGTATATCTTGTCGCCAGAACCTCAGGGCCAAGGCCCCGCACATGCCAAGGGCTCGCTTGCCAAGCTCACCCTGGGCGCTTTGGGTGTAGTCTACGGTGATATTGGCACCAGCCCGCTTTATGCGATGCGCGAATCGCTTCATGCTGCCGGACACGACGGACTGACCCGGGCGGATGTGCTGGGGGTGATTTCGCTGCTGATCTGGACGCTGATCCTGATCGTCACGCTGAAATATGTCACGCTCATCATGCGGGCGGATAACCATGGCGAAGGTGGCACCCTTTCCCTTGTTGCGCTGGTGCAGAATGCGCTGGGGCGGCGTCCGGTCTGGCTGATCGGATTTGGCGCCGTGGGGATATCGCTGTTCTTTGGCGATTCGATCATCACGCCCGCCATGTCTGTGCTTTCGGCAGTTGAAGGCGGAGCGCTGGTCGCGCCCGGGCTGCAGGATTATGTGGTGCCGATCACGCTGGTCATCATCATGGCGCTGTTTGCCATGCAATCCCGCGGGACAGAGGCGGTTTCCGTCCTGTTCGGCCCGATCATGATCGCCTGGTTCACCGTGATGGCGCTGCTGGGCCTGCGCCATATCAGCGACGATCCGTCGATCTTTCTGGCGCTGAACCCTGTTTATGCCTTGGGCTATCTGGTGGACAACGGGCTGGCCTCCTTCATTGTATTGGGTTCGGTGTTTCTGGCAGTCACCGGGGGAGAGGCACTTTACACGGATATGGGGCATTTCGGGCGGCGTCCCATCCGGCTGGCCTGGGGGGCGATGGTGTTTCCGGCGCTGACCCTGTCTTATCTGGGTCAGGGGGCGATGGTGCTGGCCCATCCCGAAACCGCGCGTAACCCGTTCTTTTTACTGGCCCCCGATTGGGCGCTGGCGCCGCTGGTGCTGCTGGCCACAGCTGCCACGGTGATTGCCAGCCAGGCCGTGATTTCCGGCGCGTTTTCCGTGGCAAAACAGGCGGTGCAAATGGGCCTGCTGCCACGCATGGAGATCCGCCACACCTCGGATACGCAATATGGGCAGATCTACATGCCCCGGATCAACACTATCCTCGCAGTGGGTGTGGTGGCGCTGGTACTGATCTTCGGATCCTCGTCGAACCTTGCCAGCGCCTATGGCATTGCCGTCACGGGTGACATGGTTATCACGTCGATCCTCGCAATCTTCCTGCTGAACCGGGCCTGGCGTTGGCCTGTCGTGCTGGTGCTGGCTGTGATGCTGCCACTGATCCTGCTCGAAAGCCTGTTCCTGGCCGCCAACCTCACCAAGGTCATGGATGGCGGCTATATCCCGATCCTGTTCGCGGCTTTCCTCTGCCTGGTGATGTGGACATGGGTAAGGGGCACCGCGCATGTGAAGCTGAAATCCCGGGCGAACTCGATCGAGTTCGACAGCCTGTTGGCGATGCTGGAGAAATCCCATCCTGTGGATGTACCTGGAACAGCTATTTTTCTCACTGCCGATCCGGATATGGCGCCGCCTGCCCTGCTTCACAACCTCAAGCACAACCGGGTGCTGCACAAACAGAATTTCATCGTGACCGTCACAGTCGCCCCGGTTCCCGAAGTGATGGAGGCTGAGCGGGTTCTGGNNCTTCGGCTATATGGACGATCAGAACGTGCCGCGTGCGCTGGCGCTGGCGCGCAAGCAAGGTGAAAAGTTCGACATCATGACAACGTCGTTCTTTCTCAATCACCGCAGCTTCCGGTCTGCCCCGAACGAAGGGCTGCCGCGCTGGCAAGAAAAGCTGTTCATCGGCATGGCGCGCGGCGCCACCAATGCAACCGAGTTCTACCGCCTGCCCACAAACCGCGTGCTGGAGCTGGGGCAGCAGCTGACGATCTGAGGCCAGCAGAGGCATTGTGAAAACAGAAAGGGGGGCTGTCTGCCCCCC
>DOMY01000039.1 GCA_003509785.1 Gemmobacter sp. | reverse complement strand
GACCGGGCTGAATTCGATCGGGGTGCCGACGCATTTCATCCGCCGCTTGAACATGCGCGAACAGCTGGTGCGGATGGCCGAAATCCTGCCGCTGGAGGTGGTGGTGCGCAACTTTGCCGCAGGCGCCCTGTCGGAACGGCTGGGCATCCCCGAAGGCGTGGCACTGCCCCGGCCGATCGTCGAATATTACTATAAGGACGACAAGCTGGGCAATCCGATGGTGTCGGAAGAACATATCATCGCCTTCGGCTGGGCCAACCAGCAGGATCTGGATGATATGGTGGCGCTGGCGCTGCGGGTGAACGATTTCCTGTCGGGCGTGATGATGGGCGTGGGGATCCGGCTGATGGATTTCCGGCTGGAGGTCGGCCGCATCTGGGAGGGCGATTTCATGCGCCTGATCGTCGCCGACGAGATCAGCCCCGACAGCTGCCGCCTGTGGGACATGCGCGGGCTGGAACTGACCGACCGCGAAGGCCAGCTGCGCGAACCGGGGCCGCTGGCCGATGTCTATACCGAACTGGCACGGCGTCTGGGGGTGCTGCCCTCGAATGTGACGCATACCACCAAGCCGACGCTTATCAACTGAAAGGCCCTGCGACGATGAAAGCCCGTGTGACCGTCATGCTGAAGACCGGAGTTCTGGATGTGCAGGGCGAGGCCGTGCGCCGCGCCTTGGGCACGCTGGGCTTCGAAGGGGTAGAGGCCGTGCGTCAGGGCAAGGTGATCGAGCTGGATCTGGCCGCGACCGATGCCGCCGCCGCCGAAACCGAGGTGAAGGCCATGTGCGAAAAGCTGCTGGCCAATACCGTGATCGAGAAATACTCGGTCGAGATCGTCTGATCCGCACTGCCGGACCGAAACAAGGGCGCTGCCGGGGAAACCCGCGGCGCCTTTTGCTTGGTGCAATGNNCCGGGGGCGCTGCCCCCGGACCCCCGGAGTATTTGGGAAGAAGCAAGCCGAAAGGGGATTTCGTCAGGCGGCAGCCTTTGTCGTGATCCTGCATCCGGTGGCAAAAGGTTTTGCGCGAACGGGGCTGGAAGCGCGGGGGGCTTTGCGCTATGCGCAGGCCATCCTCAGCAGCCCTGAAAGGATCGCGCCATGAAAGCCGCCGTCGTCACCTTCCCCGGGTCCAATTGCGACCGCGATCTTGCCGTAGCCTTTGAAAAGGCCGGGGCCGAGGTTGTGCGTGTCTGGCACAAGGACAGCGATCTGCCTGCGGGCGTCGATATCGTGGGTGTGCCGGGTGGCTTTTCCTTCGGCGATTACCTGCGCTGCGGCGCCATTGCTGCGCAATCGCCCATCGCCCCGGCCATTCAGGCCCATGCGGCGCGCGGCGGCTATGTGATCGGCATCTGCAACGGCTTTCAGGTGCTGACGGAAATGCGGCTGCTGCCGGGCGCGCTGATGCGGAATGCCGGGCTGAAATTCATCTGCAAGCCCGTCACGCTGGAGGTGGCCACCACCGCGTCGGATTATACCTCGGGCTATGCCAAGGGCCAGAAGATCAGCGTGCCGGTTGCCCATCACGATGGCAATTACACCGCCGATGCCGAAACCCTGACCCGGCTGGAGGCCGAAGACCGCGTGGCCTTCCGCTATGCCCAGAATCCCAATGGCTCGATGAATGGCATTGCGGGCATCCTGTCGGAAAACCGCCGGGTGCTGGGCATGATGCCGCATCCCGAACGCGCGGTAGAGCCGCTGCAGGGCAGCGCCGATGGCGCCGCGCTGTTTGCCGCGCTCGTCGGCAAGATGGCGCTGGCCTGATACGGGCGGCCCTTGAGGCGGGCAGGGCGGCAGCTTAGACTGCGGCGATGACGGACAGCAGCGCCTCCTCCTCCCACAGCACCGACAGCCGCGAGCCTGGAATTTCCTGGCGCGTCAAGCTGATCGTGGGGATTCTGGTGCTGGTCGCCATTGGCGTGGTGACCGTCACCAACCGCTGGTTGACCGAACGCTTTACCGAAGTGACGCGCAACCGCGCCGAACTGCGGCTTGCGCTGTATTCCGGCAACATGATTTCCGAACTGCAGCGCAACTCCGTGGTGCCGCTGCTGCTGGCGCGCGACCCCGAGCTGATCGGGGCCCTGACGCGCAAGGAATATTCCACCACATCGGCGCGGCTGATCTCGTTCCAGACGGAAATCGGCGCCGCCTCCATCATGCTGCTGGATGGCGAAGGGCGGATCGTGGGCGCCACCAACCGCAATCTGCTGGGCACCAGCCTGCGGGCCGCGCCGCAATTCGTCGATGCGCAAAGGGTGACGGATACGATCTTCACCGTGGCCCCGCGCGAAACCATGGGGTTCGATTTCACCTATTCCCGGGCGATCCGCGCCGACAATCAACTGCTGGGCGTGATCGTCGTGGCGGTGGATCTGATGAAATACGAACGCGCCTGGGCGGGCCTGCAGGATGCCGTCATGGTGACCGACAGCGAAGGCATGGTGCTGCTGGCCACGGAGCCGCGCTGGCGCGGCGTGCCACTGGGCCGCGCGCTCGAGGTGCGGGATGCCCCCTCTGCCATTCGCCGGGCGCTGCAGGGCGCCGCCGACTGGGCGCAGGAGCCGCCGGATGCCTATCTCAGCGGCGAGGCGGTGATGAAGACCGAAAGCCGCGTGGCCTTTCGCGGCTGGCGGATGATCACCTATACCGCCTATGATTCGGTGCGCGAGCGGGTGAATGCCGTGCTGGCGCTGGAAATCATGGGCTTTGCCATCCTGCTGGCGGTCACCTTCTATCTGCTGTCGCGCCGAGCCTGGTCGCAATCCGTCAGCCTGCAGCGCGAAAGCGCGGAACTGCGGCTGCTGAACGCCCGCCTGCAGCGCGAGATCGCGGAACGCGAAAAGGTGCAGAAGAACCTTGAAGTGGCCGAGCTGACGCTGGCGCAAAGCTCGAAACTGGCCGCCCTGGGCGAGATGTCGGCCGCCGTCAGCCACGAGCTGAACCAGCCGCTGGCCGCAATGAAAACCTATCTGGCGGGCGCGCGGCTGCTGCTGCAGCGCAAGCGTGTGGAAGAGGCGCTGTCGTCCTTCCAGCGGATCGACGATCTGATCGAACGCATGGGCGCCATCACCCGCCAGCTGAAATCCTATGCCCGCAAGGGCGGCGAGGCGTTCGAGCCGGTGGATATGCGGCAATCGGTGTCCACCGCGCTGTCGATGATGGAACCACAGCTGAAGGCGCGCGTTGTGCGTATCACGCGGGCTCTGCCGCGCCAGCCCGTGATGGTGATGGCCGACCGGATCCGTCTTGAACAGGTTATCATCAACCTGCTGCGCAACGCTTTGGACGCCACGAAGGAGACGCCGCATCCGCAGATCGACCTGATCCTGTCCGCCGGGGAAACCGCCACCCTCACGGTGCGCGACAATGGCCATGGGATCAAGGATATCGAAAACCTGTTCGAACCCTTCTACACTACAAAGAAACCCGGCGAGGGGGTGGGGCTTGGCCTCGCGATCTCGACGGGGATCGTAACAGATCTTGGCGGCCGCATCACAGCCCGCAATGCCGAAGACGGCGGGGCCGTGTTCGAGGTTCAGCTGCCCATTCTGGGTGCGGATGCCAAGGCAGCAGAATGAGGACCATATGGCCCGAGCCATGAAAATTGCCATCGTCG
>DOMY01000204.1 GCA_003509785.1 Gemmobacter sp. | reverse complement strand
CTGCCGCGCAAGTTCAAGATCGCCATCACCGGCGCGCCGAATGACCGTGCGGTGACCGCCGCCCATGATATCGGGCTGCGCCTTGTGAAGAACGACAAGGGCGAAGTGGGCTTTTCGGTGCTGGTGGGTGGCGGTCTGGGCCGCACGCCGATGATTGGCATGGTGGTGCGGGAGTTCCTGCCCAAGGAAGACCTGCTGCCCTACGTCGAAGCGGTGCTGAGCGTCTACAACACGCTGGGGCGGCGCGACAACAAGTACAAGGCCCGCATCAAGATCACCCTGCATGAAACCGGCAAGGAAGAGATCACCCGCCAGATCGAGGCGCGCTTTGCCCAGCTGCGCCCGCTGTTCGGCGGCCATGATCAGGATCTGCTGGCCGAAATCACCGAAGCCTTCGCCCCGCCTGCCTTCCGCAATGCGCCGGTCGATGCCTATGATGCCTTCTACAAGGCCGATCCGGTGTTCCGCGCCTGGGCCGATACCAATCTGGCGCAGCATCGCAACGACCAATATGCCATCGTCACCATCAGCCTGAAGGCGCATGGGGCAACGCCCGGCGATGCCTCGGCCGATCAGATGCGGGTGATGGCGGATCTGGCCGAACGCTATGGCCATAACGAGCTGCGGATCAGCCACGAACAGAATGTGATCCTGCCGCATATCCACAAGGGCGACCTGCCGGCCGTTCATGCGGCGCTGGTGCAGGCCGGGCTGGGCACCGCCAATGTCGGGCTGATTTCCGATATCATCGCCTGCCCCGGCATGGATTATTGCGCGCTGGCCACCGCACGCGCCATTCCGGTGGCGCAGCAGATCGCCACCCGGTTCGACGAGCTGAAGCTGGAGCATGACGTCGGCCCGCTGAAGATCAAGATTTCGGGCTGCATCAATGCCTGCGGGCATCACCATGTGGGCCATATCGGGATCCTGGGTCTGGATCGCGCCGGGGTGGAAAACTACCAGATCACCCTGGGCGGCGATGGCACCGAAACGGCTGTGGTGGGCGAACGCGCCGGCCCCGGCTTTGCCTATGACGAGATCGTGCCCGCCATCGAGCGGATCGTGGGCGCCTATCTGGAACACCGCGAGGCGCCCGAGGAAACCTTCCTCGAAGCCTATCGCCGTCTGGGTCTGGCACCGTTCAAGGCGGCGCTTTACCCTTCGGAAGGGAAAAAGGATGCCGCGTGACACCACGGGGCTGCACCAAGGCCCGGTGGCCGAACGTGTGGCCGCGCTGAATGCCCGCTATCGCCACCATGGGGCGACAGCGGTGCTGGAACGCGCGCTCAAAGACCCGGATCTGGGCAAGGTGGCGCTGGTTTCGTCTTTCGGGGCGGAATCGGTGGTGCTGCTGCATCTGGTATCGGTGATCGCGCCGGAAACCCCGGTGCTGTTCATCGACACGCGGATGCTGTTTCAGGAAACGCTGGATTATCAGCGCGAGCTGGCCGAAAAGCTGGCGCTTTGCGATATCCGAACCATCCGCGCCAATCCGCAGCGGGTGAATTTCGAAGATCCTGACGGCACGCTGCATCAGTTCAACACCGATGCCTGCTGCAACGTGCGCAAGGTGGAACCGCTGGAACGCGCGCTGAAGGGCTTTGATGGCTGGATCACCGGCCGCAAGCGGTTTCAGGGCGCCACGCGCGAGACGGTGGATTTCTTTGAAGCCGAGGGCGATACCCGGATCAAGGTGAACCCGCTGGCGCATTGGGGCCGCGAAGACCTTGAGGAATATATCGTCAACAACCGGCTGCCGCGGCATCCGCTGGTGGCCAAGGGCTATCCGTCGATCGGTTGCGCCCCCTGCACCAGCCCGGTGAAGCCCGGCGAAGATCCGCGGGCGGGACNNGGCGCGGCCAGCAGAAGACCGAATGTGGCATCCATTTCATCAACGGCAAGCCGGTGCGCGGCCCCGTGTCTGACAGCGAGGAGAACGCGGCATGAGCGTGATCGTCACCGATACCGGCTTTACCCCGGTGGCCGACAGCGTGAACCCCGGCCTTGACGCCCGCGAAGGCGCCACGGCGCTGGATCTGGCGCATACCGATGATCCGGCGGTGCTGGAGGGGGCGCTGGACGGCATCACGCTGATCCGTGTGGCCTTTCCGGCGTTCAGCGATGGCCGCGCCTTCACCATCGGCCGCAGGCTGCGGATGATGGGCTATGCGGGCGAGCTGCGCGCCTTTGGCCATGTGATCGCCGATCAATATGCCATGGCCCGCCGCGTGGGCTTTGATGCGGTGGAAATCCCCGATACGCTCGCCGCCCGCCAGCCGGAAGACCAGTGGGCGTTTCGTGCCGATTGGAAGGCCCATGACTATCAGTCGCGGCTGCGCGCCTGATTTCCGGCTTTCCCTGAGGCTTTCCCTGACATATTCAGGAACATATATCCAATGACCGAGCAAAAACCCGTGTCCGACACCGCCGCCACCAAAGTGACCCTGCCCGATGCACAAACCGTGACTTCGGTGACGCATTGGACGGATACGCTGTTTTCCTTCCGCGTGTCCCGGCCGCAATCTCTGCGCTTCCGGTCGGGTGAATTTGTCATGATCGGCCTGATGGGCGATAATGGCAAACCCTTGCTGCGCGCCTATTCCATCGCCTCGCCTGCCTGGGATGAAGAGCTGGAGTTCTATTCGATCAAGGTGCCGGATGGCCCGCTGACCTCGAAACTGCAGCATATCCAGCCGGGCCAGCAGATCATCCTGCGCCCGAAGCCCGTGGGCACGCTGGTGCATGATGCGCTGCTGCCGGGCAAGCGGGTGTGGTTCCTGGCCACCGGCACCGGCATTGCGCCTTTCGCAAGCCTGATGCGCGAGCCGGAAACCTATGAAAAATATGATGAAGTCATCATGATGCACACCTGTCGCACCGTGGCCGAGCTGGAATATGGCCGGCAGCTGGTGGCAAGCCTGCAGGATGATCCGCTGATCGGCGAGCTGGTGGGCGACAAGCTGAAATACTACCCCACCACCACGCGCGAGGATTTTGCGCATATGGGGCGGATCACCGACAATCTGACCTCGGGCAAGGTGTTTGCCGATCTGGGGATCGCGCCGATGGATGCGGGGACGGATCGCGCCATGGTCTGCGGCAGCCTGGCCTTCAACAAGGATGTGATGGCGGTGCTGGAGGGCTTTGGCCTGCGCGAAGGCGCGAATTCCGATCCGAAGGAATATGTGGTGGAAAAGGCCTTTGTCGGCGAGGGCGTCTGAACGCCCTGCCCTAACCCGGTTCAAAGGAAACGCCGCGCAGAAAGTTCTGCGCGGCGTTTTGCTGCGTGGCCCTGGGCGGCCCGATCAGTTCTGCGGTGCCAGAGCTGCGCGGACCTGATTGACCGCAGCCTCGATCAGCATGGGGCTTTGCGCCGCGCCATCCACGGCGGCATTCAGCGCGGCCTTGACCGAATCATTGAGCGTGGATTCCGCGATCAGCGCCTTGATGCGGACCGGATCGAAATTCGCCGGATCAAGGGCTGCGGCCATATCGCCGCTGAGGCCGGTTGCGGTATCCTGTGCGGCGGTGGCGGCATCGCCAAGCGCGGCGGTGGCCGATTCAAGCGCGGCAGCAGCCGCGCCGGTGGCGGCGGTGGCCGCATCGCTGGCGGCATCGGCGGCGGCGCTGGCGGCATTGCCTGCGGTTTCGGCAGCGGCATCGGCGGCGGCAGTAGCAGCCTGCTGGGCGGCGCTGACCGCATCACCCGCTGCATCGGCGGCGGTGGCGGCAGCATCATTGGCGGCGGCAGTGGCTTCGGCTGCGGCATCTGCGGCGGTGGTGGCTGCATCGCCGGCGGCAGCGCTGGTTTCAGAGGCGGCATCGGCCGCAGCCTCTGTCGCGCCACTGGCGGCGGCGGCGGCATCGCCTGCCGCTTCGGCGGCAACATCGGCGGCTTCGGTGGCTGTGACAGCCGCCTCCTGCGCGGTTTCCTCGGGCGATTGGCCAAAGAGGTAATAGCCCCCCGCGGCAGCGGCGATGATGACGGCCCCGATGATGACCTTGGTATCCATAGTTCAGACTCCTGCAAGCCTCCGGTTCGACCCGGCGCAGGGCAGAAATGGGGATGCCGGGGCGGCAGCAAAAGGGGCAGATGCCGCGAAACCCGCATATTCGACGGGTGGATGCCGCCCGCAGCGCCGGAATCAGGCCCCAAGTGCCGGAATCAGGTTGAAGTACCCGGCCCCGGACACTATTTTGCGCCAGAAGTTCAATGGCAGAAGGATCACAGCCATAGCCCGCAGACCCCACAACGCCCCGCCGCAACGCGAAACGGGCCCCCGCGTCAATGAACGCATCCGCGCACCGGAAATCCGCCTGATCGGTGCCGACGGTGAAAATGTGGGGATCGTGACCCCCTCCCGCGCCATGGTCATGGCGGAAGAGGCAGGGCTCGATCTGGTCGAGATTTCGCCGAATGCGGAGCCGCCGGTCTGCAAGATCATGGACTTCGGCAAGTTCAAATACGAAAACCAGAAGCGTGAGGCCGAGGCGCGCAAGAAGCAGAAGATCATCGAGATCAAGGAAATCAAGTTCCGTCCGGG
>DOMY01000044.1 GCA_003509785.1 Gemmobacter sp. | reverse complement strand
CATTATAGGCGGTGACGATGCCGATATTGGGCACCCGGCCTTCGGCGAGCGCGGCCTTGTCTTCCAGCATGGCGGCATAGGCATGGGCCTGATTGCCACAGGCCAGATGGCCGCGCGCCGGGCCTGTCAGCGCGGCGGCCTGCATCCGTTCCAGATAAGGGCCGCGCAGATCGGCAGAACGGGCGCGGATCCGGTCTGTCACGCGGGCGATGGTGGCGTTCAGCGTCATGGCGGCTCTCCTGAATCTGGCTGGCCTTGGCATAGCAGATATTGTTAGCGCTAACAATCCCTGTGCAGCAACAGCGGGCTGCGCCTTTGGCCGGATAATGGCTGTTGGCAGAATGAAGCCCTTCGCGCGCCGCGTCAACTTGGGGTGCATGATCGGGCTGGGCGCTATCGCGGTGCGGATCGGCGGCCTAAACTGGGGGAAGTTCATTTCGAATCGGCGGGCTTTGCCTNNTTCAGGGGGCAGTTCATGGTCGATATTGTCGAAACACTGGATGCCGAAGCCGGTTCTGGCACCGGCTATGCCATAGGCCACAGTGACAGGTTTCTGGGGCAGATCGGTGTTGCCAATGACCGCGACTGGCTGCGCGCCGATCTGGAGGGGGGCCATGGCTACTGGTTTGTGATGGCGGGCAGCGGGGGCAGCGGGTCTTTGCCCGATGCGCGCATCCTGCTGCGCGATGCCAGCGGCGCGGCGCTGGGATATGCCGAATATGGCATCGCAGGATCGGCAGGCTGGGCGCAGGATGTGGCGGTGACGGGCCAGTATTTTCTGGATCTTTCGGCCTATTATCTGGGCTCGACCGGGGCTTATCAGCTGACGGTGCTGCAAGAGGTTCTGGCAGGCACCGGCACGCTGGCCACGCTGTCGGCCGGGGGCAGCTATGCGGGGCGGATAGATTATGGCGATGATCACGATTGGGTGCGGCTGCAGCTGGAGGCGAATACCGCCTATCATTTTGCCTTTTCGGGCGATGGATCGGCGCAATCGCTGAGCAATACCGCGATGGTGCTGCGCGATGCGGCCGGCACGGCGCTGGGATCGGTGGAATACAACTTCAGCGGTGGCAGCGGCTGGTCGGTGGATGTGGTGCAGGCGGGCACCTATTATCTGGATCTGGGCGCCAATTCGGCGCAATCGACCGGCGGTTATACCGTTTCGGCGCTGGCCGAGGTGGTGGCAGGCCTGGGCACGCAGGCCGAAGCGCAGGTTGGCCAGACCTATCACGGGCGGATTGATTATGGCGATGACAGCGACTGGCTGCGCGACACGCTGGAGGCGGATCACGGATACTGGATCAGCTTTGCCGGCGATGGCACGTCTGGCGGGCTGATCGGCACCCAGTTGCTGCTGCGCAATGCCATTGGCGAGGCGCTGGGATCGGTGGCCTATGACACCGATGGGGGCACGGGCTGGGCCATGGATGTGGCGCAGGATGGCATCTTCTATATCGACCTTTCGGCCTATTCCGCCAGCGCGACGGGCGGCTATGCGGTGCGTGTATTGCAAGAGGAAATGGCCGGGCTGGGCACGCAGGAGGTGCTGCCCATCGGCAGGACGCATCAGGGCCGCATCGACTTTGGCGGCGATCACGATTGGCTGCGTGTGACGCTGAAGGCCAATAGCGGCTATGTCTTCGATCTTGCGGGGTCCGGTGCGGCGGGGGCGCTGACCAATACGACGCTTCTGCTGCGCGATGCCAGTGGCACCGCCCTGGGCACAGCGGAATACAATACCGCCGGGCCTTCGGGCTGGGCGGTGGATGTGCAGGTGGCGGGCACCTATTACCTTGATATCGCGGCTTATGATCCCCGCAGCACCGGCGATTACCGGGTGACGGCGGTGGTGGATACCGTGGCCAATGCGGGCACCAAGGCCCTGCTGGCGTTGGGGGGGCAACGTGACAGCCGGATAGATTACGGCGGTGACAGCGATTGGGTGCGCGTCAAGCTGGTGGCCGGGGTGGAATATGCCTTTGATCTGGCAGGGCGCGGCGGGCAGGGCCTTGCGGGCACCGCCCTTGCCCTGTTCGACACGCGCGGGGCAGAGCTGGCGCAAACCTATGCCGCCGCGGGCGGATCGGAGCTGCGGGTGAGCGTGGCGCAGGGCGGCACCTATTTCGTGGCGGTCTCTGCGGCCTTTGGCGATGAGTNNGGACCGGATGAATGGCCGGGGCGGGCCGGACCATTTTCTGGGGCTGGCTGGCCATGACCGGCTGAACGGCCTTGCGGGCCGCGACACGCTGGAGGGCGGCGCGGGCCGCGACACGATGTTGGGCGGGGCGGGGGCCGATGTGTTGCAGGGCGACGCCGGGGCCGATCAGCTGCTGGGCGGGCGGGGCAATGACCGTCTGGCAGGCAGCGCCGGGCCAGACCGTTTTGTCTTCGATCCCGGCATGGGCCATGACACGATCACCGGCTTTGACCTGCGGCAGGATCTTGTGGTGCTGGACCGCAGGCTGGCGGGTGGGCAAAGCCTGCGTGATCTGGTTGCGGAAGACACGNNTGCCGGGCTGGGCAATGCCGAGGGGCTGGCCGATGCGCTGGTGTTTGGCTAGGGGGGCATTGCTACGGGGCGGGGTTTCGGTGCAAAGGGGAAGGGTATTCCCATGATCGAAAAGCCATGACCGAAGAAACCGAAGCCAGCCCCGAAACCTCGCGCCGCATCGTGCGGCTGAAACCCAAGGCCGAGGCGCGGGCGATCCGCCACGGCTTTCCTTGGGTCTATGCCGACGAGCTGGTGACAGACCGGCGCACCCAATCACTGGCCCCCGGTGCGCTGGCGGTGCTGGAAGATGGCGAGCGGCGGCCGCTGGGTCTGGTGACGGTGAACATCAAATCCAAGATCATCGCCCGGATGCTGGACCGCGACCCCGAGGCAGAGATTACCGAAGACTGGTTTGCCGCCCGGCTGACCCGGGCGCTGGCGCTGCGCGAGCGGCTGTTCGATGCGCCGTTCTACCGGCTGGTCCATGCCGAGGCCGATGGCCTGCCCGGCGTGGTGATCGACCGCTTCGGCGATGCGGCGGTGATCCAGCCCAATGCCGCTTGGGCGGAAGAGCATCTGGATGCGCTGGCTGCGGCCTTGCGGCGGGTGACGGGGGTGACCACGATCATCAAGAACGGCACCGGCCGCGTGCGCGGGCTGGAAGGTCTGGCCGAGGAAACGGCGGTGCTGTGCGGTGGCCTTGAGGCGCCGATTGCCGTGCCGATGAATGGTGCGACCTATATGGCCGATCTGCTGGGGGGCCAGAAGACCGGCCTCTTCTATGACCAGCGGCCGAACCATGCCTTTGCCGCAAGGCTGGCCAAGGGGGCGCGGGTGCTGGACATGTTCACCCATGTCGGCGGTTTCGCCCTTGCGGCACTGGCGGGCTNNAAGGCGGGCGGTGTGGCGGATCGCTTTACCACCCGGCAGGGCGATGCCTTCGCGGTGCTGGAGGCGCTGGCGCAGGAGGGCGCGCAGTTCGATCTGGTGATCTGCGACCCGCCGGCCTTTGCCCCCGCCAAACCGGCGCTGGAGGCGGGGCTGCGGGCCTATGAACGCATCGCCCGGCTGGCGGCGCATCTGGTGGCGCCGGGTGGCTATCTGGTGCTGTGTTCCTGTTCCCATGCTGCCGATCTGAACAGCTTCCGCAACGCATCGGCGCGGGGCATCGGGCGCGGCGGGCGGCGCGGGCAGATCATCCATACCGGCTTTGCCGGGCCTGACCATCCGCTGATGCCGCAGCTGGCGGAAAGCGGTTACCTCAAATCGCTGTTCTTCCGGCTGGATTGATGCGCGTCGTTCTGGACGCCTGTGTTCTGTTTCCCAGCGTGCTGCGGTCGATCCTGCTGGAGATCGCGGCGCGCGGGCTTTACGAACCCGTCTGGTCGGAACGTATTCTGGAAGAATGGGCGCGGGCGGTGATCCGGCTGGGGCCGGAAGCGCAGATCGAGGCGCGCAGCGAAGGTCTGCTGATGCGCACGGCCTTTCCGCGAGCCATGCAGCGGGCACAGCCGAATATCGAAAGCCGCCTGCTGCTGCCCGATGAAAACGATCTGCATGTGCTGGCGGTGGCGGTGTCATCGGGGGCCGATGCCATCCTGACCTTCAATGCCAAGGATTTTCCGGGCCATGTGCTGGCCGCCGAAGGCATCAGCCGCCGCGATCCCGATGGGTTCATCTGGGAGCTGTGGTCGCGCCACACGCGCGAGGTGGAGGGCGTGCTGGCCAAGGTTCATGCCGAGGCAGAGCGGCGGGCGGGCCAGCCCGTTTCGATGAAGGGCCTGCTGAAACGGGTGAAGCTGAACCGTTTCGCCCGGGTGATCGGCGCCCCGGGGCTGGATGCACCGGGCCTGCCGGATCAGCCCTGAAGCCAGCGTGCCTCGTTCGCCTCGATCGCGGCGACGCGGTCGGGGATGCGCGGATGGCTGAGGATCCAGGTCGGTGCATCCTCGCTGCGGCTGCCGGTCAGCGCCTCCAGCTTTTTCAGCAGGGATTTCTGCGGCCCCGCGCCGATACCCGCCTTGATGAGCAGGGCAGAGGCATAGGCGTCAGCCTCGAATTCATCCTTGCGCGACAGCCGCGCCATCAGCGCGCCGGAAATCGCATTGGCGATGAATACGCCGATGAACGGCAGGAACCGGCTGAGCAGTGCGGTCAGCACCACGAAAACCGCATTGGCGCCGGTGAAATCAATCATCCGCCGCCGTGTATGCCCCAGGGCGACATGGCCCAGCTCATGCGCGATGACGCTGGCCAGCTCATCCGCCGAAACGATGCCCTGCCGGTATTTGTTGATGAACCCCTGCGTCAGGAAAATCCGCCCGTCGGGTGCGGCAAGGCCGTTCACGGCCTCGACCTCGAAGATGTTCACCTTCAGGCCCGGCACCTCCAGCGCGGCCGCCAGCCGGTCGGCCAGCGCCAGGATTTCCGGCTCGCGCAGCGGATGGCTGGCCTGATCCAGCGCCTTGTGGGTGCGCCAGACCGAAAAGCGGTACATCAGCAGGGCATAGCCCACGGCCAGAAGGATGGGGAGGAATTTCAACATTCCGGTAATATGGCGCGCGGGTGGGGATTGGAAAAGGGCGGCCAGTGGCCGCCCTTTCCTTTTTCACACTTCGCCGCAGGATCAGCGCCCGCCCCGCAGGGCACGGCGTGAGGGCAGGAACACCGTCAGAACCCCCATGGCGGGCAGCCAGGCGCAGATCAGATAGACCATGCGGATGCCATGCTGATCGGCCAGGATGCCCAGCACGGCCGCAGAAATGCCGCCCATGCCGAAGGCAAAGCCAAAGAAGATGCCCGCGATCATGCCCACCCGGCCCGGCACCAGCTCTTGCGCCGTGACCACGATAGCCGGGAAGGCCGAGGCGATCAGAACCCCGATGATGACGGTCAGCACCCCGGTCCAGAACAGATCGGCAAAGGGCAGCGCCAGGGTGAAGGGCAGCACGCCCAGAATGGAGATCCAGATCACCGTCAGCGTGCCGAACCTGTCGCCGAAGGGGCCACCCAGAATGGTGCCCGCCGCCACCGCCCCCAGGAACAGGAACAGCATCATCTGCGATTCCTGCGTGGTCAGGCTGAAGGTCTCGATCAGGTAGAAGGTGTAATAGCTGCTGATCGAGGCCATGTAGATGTTCTTGGTGAAGGTCAGGAAGGCCAGAACCACCAGCGCCAGGATCACCCGGTTGCGCGGCAGCGGCAGGGNNCGGCCGCCTTGCGCCCGCGGGCCGCCTGCAGCGCGCCGGCATACCAGCGGCTGACATAGCCCAGCACGGCCATGCCGATCATCGCCAGGATGCAGAAGGCCGCGACCGAAGGCCGCCCCAGCGGCACCACGATGAAGGCGGCGAGCAAGGGGCCGATGGCCGTGCCGAAATTACCGCCCACCTGAAACACCGATTGCGCAAGGCCGAACCGCCCGCCCGAGGCCATGCGCGCCACGCGGCTGGCTTCGGGATGGAAGATGGCCGAGCCGATGCCGATCAGCGAGGCCCCGGCCAGCAGCATCGGGTAATTGGGCGCAAAGGCCAGCAGGATCAGCCCGCAGAAGGTGGACCCCATGCCGATGGGCAGCGACCAGGGCAGCGGCTTGCGGTCGGTGAAGATGCCCACCGCAGGTTGCAGCAGCGAGGCCGTGACCTGAAAGGCCATGGTCAGAAGCCCGATCTGCCAGTAATCCAGCGCGAAATCATCCTTGAGCATCGGATAGATCGCCGCCAGCAGCGATTGCATGATATCGTTCAGCATATGGCACAGGCTGATCGACAGGATGATGGCAAAGGCCGTGGTCTGGCCGGGCGTGGGCTGCGGCCTTGCAGTTGCGGTGGTCATGAAAAATCCCCTCCGGTTGTGCAAGGCTTAGGCCCGCTGCGGCATAATGTCCATGTGCGACAAATCACGTCGGTCAGGGTGGTTTCGTGCGCAGAAGCACAGGTCAGCGCAGGCGTGGGGGGGCGGATCAGCTGTCGCGCTCTTCCTGCAGGGCGCGCCACAGCAGGCGGCCCAGCACAAGCACCAGCACCCCCGCCGCCAGCGCGCCCCCCAAAGCCGAGGCTGAGCGGGCCAGCGCCTCGATCTGATCGGAAAACACATAGCCCGCGCCAGTATAGCCCGCGACCCAGACCGCCTCTCCGATGGCAGAGACCAGCAGGAAACGGCCATGGGGCAGGCGGGTCGCCCCCGCGATCAGGTTGATATAGGGCCCCAGCGCCGAAAACAGCCAGCGCGACAGGAACACGGCCGCATCGGCGCTGCGGTGCAGCCGCTGTTCGGCCCGTTGCAGGATGGCGGCGGTTTCGGCGCGGCGCGACAGCCGGTTGCGCAGCGGCGTTCCGGCCAGACGTCCCAGCCAGAACCCGGCCTGATCGCCTGCCACCGCGCCGCCCCAGGCCGCGCCGACCACGGCGGGCGCTGTCAGATCGCCGGTGGCAATGAAAGCCCCCGCCGTCAGCAGCAGCAGCGAAGAGGGCACCGGCAGCGCCATGCAGGACAGAAAGGTGACAACGGCCAGCAGCGCCGCGCCGTAAACCGGCACCAGCGCCAGAATCCAGTCTGTCATGATGCGCGGCTCATGGCGGGGCCGCGGGCGGCTGGCCCGGTGGCGGCGGGTGGGTTTCCTGCACCAGCGCCGCGACCCGGGCGATCAGGGTCGCCACTGGCACGCCCTGCGACCGGGCGATCTGGTTCAGCGTCTGCCGGGGTCTGGTGCCGGGTTCCAGCCCCAGCGCATCGCCCAGCCGGTCCGGCGGCAGGTCATAGGCATGCAGGATGAATTTCGGCGTCATCCAGCCCGCCAGCGGCGGTGGCGGCCCGTCACGGTGCCAGGGCGGCGGCTGTGTCAGCAGAACGAAGGCGGAAACGGCANNGCCGCGGGCGATGCCCTCCAGCGTCATGGGCACCATGGCACCGCCAAAGATCTCTTGCACCAGCCTTGTCGAATGGGTGTGGCGCCAATGCGTCTCTGGCACCGGATTGATCCACAGATGCTGCGGCCATTGCTGGCAGGCGCGTTCCAGCCAGACCTGCCCGGCCTCGGGGTTCCAGTGTTCGTTCGCCCCGCCGGGATGCAGGATCTCGTAGGGGCTCAT
>DOMY01000083.1 GCA_003509785.1 Gemmobacter sp. | reverse complement strand
CATTCCAACGGTTTCTCGCTGGTCCGCCGCCTTGCCGCCGACAAGGGCTGGAAGCTCGACCGCCCCGCCATTTTCGATCAGGATATGTTGCTGATCGACGCGCTGATGGCGCCCACTAAAATCTATGTGAAAAGCCTGCTGCCCCTGGTCCGCGCGGGGATGATCAATGCGCTGGCCCACATCACCGGCGGCGGCCTGCTGGAAAATATCCCGCGCGTCCTGCCCGACGGCTGCCATGCGATGGTCGATGCCGACGCTTGGGACCAGCCGCGCCTGATGGCCTTCCTCCAGGCGCAGGGTCATATCGAACCGGGCGAAATGGCGCGGACCTTCAACTGCGGCATCGGCATGATGGTCGTGGTGGCCGCAGATCAGGCTGACGCCATCGAGGCGCTGCTGCGGGCCGAGGGCGAAACCGTCTGCCGCATGGGGCAGGTGGTGGCGGGCGAGGGCGTGATCTACAAAGGCCGCCTGCTGTGAAACGTGTGGCCATCCTGATTTCCGGGGGTGGCTCCAACATGTTGGCGCTGCTGGATTCCATGGTGGGGGATCACCCGGCGCGGGCGGTGCTGGTCGCCTCCAACGATCCGGCGGCGGGCGGGCTGGCCAAGGCTGCCGCGCGGGATGTGCCGGTGGCGGCGGTGGATCACCGCCCCTTCGGCAAGGATCGCGCGGCTTTCGAGGCCGAGCTTTTGCGCCATATCGAGGCGGCAGAGCCGGATATCCTGTGCCTTGCCGGGTTCATGCGGGTGTTGACGCCCGGTTTCGTCAGCCGGTTTGAAGGGCGGATGCTGAACATCCATCCTTCGCTGCTGCCGAAATACCCCGGCCTGCATACCCATCAGCGGGCGCTGGATGCGGGCGATGCCGAGGCCGGCTGCACTGTGCATGAGGTAACGGCGGTGCTGGACGATGGGCCGGTTCTGGGTCAGGCCCGCGTACCGGTTCTGTCGGGTGATCGTCCCGACACTTTGGCGGCGCGGGTGCTGGTGCAGGAGCACCGGCTGTACCCGGCAGTGCTGCGGCGCTATGCGGCGGGTGACCGGACTCCGGTTCTGCTTTAGCCATCCGGCGGGCGGTCACCTTGCCTGATCGAAGGCGGCTCTGGCAGCCTCGACCTGCGGCATGTTCTGCTTTGTCCACAGATACAGCGTGCGGAAGGGCGGCAGCAGGGTGCGGCCCAGCTCGCTCATTTCATATTCCACCGCCACGGGCGAGGTGGTCAGCACCCGCCGTTCGATCAGGCCGTTCCGCTCCAGCCGCCGCAGGGTCTGGGTCAGCGATTTCTGCGACACGCCCTCCAGCATCCGGCGGATGGTGTTGAAGCGCTGCGGCCCGCCATCCAGAACCGTCAGGATCATCATCGACCATTTGTCGGCGATCTGATCAAACAATTCGCGTGAAGGGCAGCCTGCCGAAAAATGCGCTGCACAGGCGGGCGACCAGGCATAGGCCGTCGNNTCGGGCTTTCCAGATCTTTCATAAGGTTTCCTCCGGGTGACCTGGTGTATTTTCGGTGCCTTATTGACACCAGGTATCCAGAATATACCTAAAGGGCCACCAAGCACAAACCGGAAATCCGGCACAGGAGACTTTGATGACCACGAAAACCGACGCGCTGTTCCGCCCCTTTGCGCTGAAAGGGCTGGAGCTGAAGAACCGTATCGTGATGGCGCCGATGACGCGCGGCATGGCGCCCGAAGGTGTGCCGGGGCCGAAGCAGGCCGATTACTACAGCCGCCGGGCCGAAGGCGGCGTTGGGCTGATCCTGTCGGAAGGCACGGTGATCGACCGTCCGGCCTCGCGCAATCTGCCGGGGATTCCGTTCTTCCATGGCGATGAGGCGCTGGCGGGCTGGAAGGGCGTCATTGATGCGGTTCATGCCGCAGGCGGCAAGATGGGCCCGCAGATCTGGCATACCGGATCCACCCGCGCCAGCGAATGGGAGCCTGTGGCGCCGGTGGAAAGCCCCTCGGGGCTGATCGGCCCGGGTGACCCGCGGGGCGTGGCCATGACCGAGGAAGATATTGCCGATACCATCGCCGCCTTTGCCAGTGCCGCGGCCGATGCCAAGCGGCTGGGCTTCGATGTGGTCGAACTGCATGGCGCCCATGGCTATCTGATCGACCAGTTCTTCTGGGATGGCAGTAACCTGCGGGACGACCGCTGGGGCGGGGCCAGCATCAAGGATCGGTCGCGCTTTGCCGCCGAAATCGTCAAGGCGACCCGCGCCGCGCTGGGGCCGGATTACCCGCTGATCCTGCGCGTCAGCCAGTGGAAGCAGCAGGATTACAAGGTCAAGCTGACGCAGTCGCCGGAAGAGATGACGGACTGGCTGCTGCCGCTGGTAGAGGCCGGGGTGGATATCCTGCACGCGTCGCAGCGCCGCTTCTGGGAGGCGGAATTCCCGGAAATCGACGGGGCAGAGGGCCTGAACTTCGCAGGCTGGGCCAAGAAGCTGACCGGGGCTGCCACGATCTCGGTGGGGTCTGTGGGGCTTTCGGGCGAATTCTTCGGCGCGTTCCGGGGCGAGGCTTCGGCTGTGACGCCGCTGGACAAGCTGGTGAAGCGCATGGAGCAGGACGAATTCGACCTGATCGCCGTGGGCCGGGCGCTGATCTCTGATCCGGCCTGGGTGCGCCATATCCGGGAAGGCGATGAGGATTCGCTGAAAGGCTTTGATGCCAAAGATCTGGCCGAACTGGTTTGATTTTGGCCATTCCGGGCGGGTTTTCCCGCCCGGAGTGCAAAAAGGGTTCACATGGCAGGCCCCGGCGCCTATAGCGGAACGGCGGGATGACCCCGCTTTGCCCGGCCAAGGGCCACTATCGAAAGACGCCGATGCGGACCATCACCACCACCGAAGAGCTTGCAGCCTTTTGCGAAGCTGCGAAAAGCCAGCCTTACGTCACGATCGACACAGAGTTCCTGCGCGAACGCACCTATTGGTCGAAGCTGTGTCTGATCCAGCTGGCGCTGCCCGGCAAGACCGGCGATGCCGTGCTGGTGGACCCGATCGAAGGCGGTGAGGCGCTGTCGATGGAACCGCTGTATGACCTGTTCCGCCACAAGGATACGGTCAAGGTGTTTCATGCCGCGCGGCAGGATCTGGAGATCTTCTTCGTGGAAGGCAATGTCTTCCCCGATCCGCTGTTCGATACCCAAGTGGCGGCCATGGTCTGCGGCTATGGCGAGCAGGTGGGCTATGAGACGCTGGTGAAAAAGATCGCCAAGGCCAGTCTCGACAAGACTTCGCGGTTTACTGACTGGTCGCGCCGCCCGCTGTCGGAGGCGCAGAAGGAATATGCGCTGGCCGATGTGACGCATCTGCGCGTGGTCTATGAAAGCCTGGCGGCACAGATTGCCAAATCGGGCCGTGCGCATTGGGTGGCGGAAGAACTGTCGATCCTGACCGATCCCGAAACCTATACGATCCGCCCGGCCGAGGCCTGGCTGCGGATCAAGACGCGCACCACCTCGGGGCGGTTTCTGGCGCTGGTCAAGACGCTGGCCGAGTTCCGCGAGGAATATGCGCAGAAGTACAACGTGCCCCGGTCACGGGTGATGAAGGATGATGCGCTGCTGGAGCTGGCCTCGACCCGCCCCACCAATCATGAAGAACTGGGCCGGTCGCGGCTGCTGCTGCGTGAAGGGCGGCGGGGCGATATTGCCGATGGGATCATCGCCGCGGTGAAGGCCGGGCTGGAGATGAAGCCCGAAGACATGCCGAAACCCGATCTGGCACGCGAGCAGTTGCAGGTGAACCCGGCGCTGGCCGATCTGTTGCGGGTGCTGCTGAAGGCGAAATCCGAAAGCCTGGGCGTGGCGGCCAAGCTGATCGCCCCGGCGTCGGATCTGGATGCCATCGCCGCGGGCGAGCGCGATCTGTCGGCGCTGAGCGGCTGGCGGAACGAGGCCTTTGGCGAAGATGCGCTGCGGCTGTGCCGGGGCGAGATTGCGCTTTCTGCCAAGGGCAATGAAGTGCGGGTCGTGCGGCTGCCGTGACCCTGCGGCTGGTGGTCATGGGGGTATCTGGCTGCGGCAAGACGACCGTGGGCCGGATGCTGGCCGAGGCGCTGGATGCCGGATTTCAGGATGCCGATGATCTGCATCCGCCGGAAAATCTGGCGCGCATGGCGCGGGCAGAGCCGTTGAGCGATGCAGACCGCTGGCCCTGGCTGGAACTGTGCGGGCAGGCGTTGCAGGCCCGTCCGCGCCTCGTGCTGGCCTGTTCTGCCCTGCGCCGCAGCTATCGTGACAGGCTGCGCCGTGCGGTGCCGGATCTGCGGCTGCTGTATCTGGCGGCAGATCAGCCGGTGATTGCCGCGCGTCTGGCGCAGCGACAGGGGCATTTCATGCCGCAGGCCTTGCTGGCCAGCCAGTATGCGATTCTGGAACCCCCGGGGGCAGCGGAATCTGCGCTGGTGGTGGATGCAGGCTTGCCTGCCACCCAGATCGTGGCGGAGGCTTTGCCGCATCTGGGGCGGATGGTCTGACAGCATTGCCCGGCTGCCGCAACTGCGGCGGCCCGTGGCGATAGATCGCGCCTTAGCGGCGCGAGGTCAGGCCGTTTGTCGCGCTTTGCACGGTGATGGCGCCCACCTCTGCCAGCCGGATGTCCGAGACGAACAGGGCCGCCACCACAGCGCGCGACCGCGGCGTGGAAACATCAGCCCGGCCGACCGGCGGGCGCATCCGGAATTCAAGGATCAGGGTCGCCGGATCGGCCGCATCCTTGCGTTCGACCAGATCTGCATCCCAATAGCCCTGGGTCTGGGGCAGGGCGGTGGCGCGGATGATGGCACCGCCCGGCATCCGGTCAATCGTGAGATCGGTGATCTGCGCGGCCAGCGGCCTTGGGTCCGCCGCGGCCATGGGCAATGTGACCGCCTGCGCCGGTTCGGGCTGGCCAAACCAGTTGAACGGATTGAAGCGCGACTCGCGGAAGCCTCCGCAGCCGGAAACGATCATCGCCAGCAACAGCCCAGCCAGCAGTGGTATTCTCATGCTTCACCTTTCGTCCCATCGGGTCGTCCCATCGGGGCGCGCCTTCCTTGGCTACCCCATGAGAGCGCTTTTGAAAAGCGTCCCTCTGGACCTTTTGGCATCAAGGGCCTACCTCTCTGCCACCCCGGATGGAGACTGCCATGGCCAGCGCCGCCTTTGAAGAGATCGTGGAGACCTTCGAGTTTCTGGAAGACTGGGAAGACCGCTATCGCCATGTCATCGAACTGGGCAAGGCGTTCCCGGCGCTGGATACGGCCTTTCAGGTGCCTGCCTTCAAGGTGGAAGGCTGCGCCAGCCAGGTCTGGCTGCGCCCCATCGTCGAAGGGCAGGGGCCGGCCGCGCGGTTCGGGTTCGAAGGCAGTTCTGATGCCATGATCGTGCGCGGGCTGATCGCCATCCTGCACGCGCTTTATGCGGGGCTGACCACAGCCGAGGTGCTTCAGGTGGATGCCCCGGCAGAGCTGGGGCGGCTGGGCCTGAACGAACATCTGTCGTCGCAACGGTCGAACGGGGTGCGGGCCATGGTGGAGCGCATCCGCAAGGTTGCCGCCGAGGCCTGATCCGGCGGGATCAGAGGCGGCGGTATCAGAGGCGGGGCANNGGGCAGGCCGGTTTCGCGCGCGCGGTTCGGCCGCAGGCGCGCCCATGTGGCAAGGGCCGCTGGCACGCCGATGACCAGACCGGCAATGGCGCCGATGACGAAGATCTGCCAGTTGTAATAGCCCATGGACAGGCCGCCGATGACGACGGCGCCGCCGATACAGGCGACCCAGAGGGCGATGAGGAGGCTGCGAAGCGGGGCTGGCATGGCGTTCTCCGGTGTTGCGCGTGAAAGAGTGTTCACGGGGTCAACCACCAGATCGCGCCATGGTTCCGTGCAGCCCGCAGGTGCGGGATGCGGGCGGCCGGTTCCCGCCGGGCGGGCCTGCCTCAGCCGATGTCCAGCGCCAGCGCATGAATACGCTGCGTCAGATCCCCCAGCGCCGCATGAACCGCGCGGTGGCGGGCAAGGCGGGGCAGGGCGGCCAGTTGGGGCGCGCGGATCGTGATGTTGAAATGCGTCTCGCCGCCTTCGCGCCAGCCGCCATGGCCCCGGTGTTTTTCGCTATCGTCCTGAATCTCCAGCACCTGGGGTGCGAAGGCGGTGGTCAATCTGTCGTAAATTTCATCGGCCATCGTCATTTTTCGACAAGCTCCCCCTTCAATCCGGCGCGCAATGACTTAAACTCTCGCCTCCGAGTCGGAAAGGCCTCCTCATGCAGAAACCCCCCTTCGAGTTTGACATCCGTGTTTCCTCCGACAAGAAGCGCCGCAAGACGGGGCGGCGGGGGATGTCGGGGGCGTTTGATACGTCGCAGAAGGGCTGCGAATATCCGGGCTGTTCAGAGCAGGGCCAGTACCGGGCGCCGAAATCGCCGGATCACCTGGATGAATTCTTCTGGTTCTGCAAGGATCACGTCCGGGAATACAATCTGAAATGGAATTTCTTCAACGGCACCTCGGATGAGGAGTTCCAGAAGTTCCTTGAGAAATCAAGGGTGTGGGAGCGGGAGACCAAACCCTTCAGCCAGAAGGACGACGGCCGCGCCTGGGCAAGGCTGGGCGTGGATGATCCGATGGCCATTCTGGGCGAGAAGGGCACGCAGAACCCGGGCACCAAGGTGCAAAGCCAGGTGACGCGCAAGCTGCCCCCGACCGAACGCAAGGCGGTGGAAATCCTGGATGTGCGCGACACCTGGACGCGTACCGAGATCCGCAAGCAATACAAGAGTCTGGTGAAAGACCTGCACCCCGACATGAACGGCGGCAACCGCGATGACGAGGCCCGCCTGCAAGAGGTGGTCTGGGCCTGGGAGCAGATCCGGGAAAGCCGGTACTTCCGCGATTGATCGCAGTGCCGCGCGGCAACCGGCATTGGGGGTGCTGCGCCCTGTGATGCTGCGCGATGTGTTGCCAAGAAAAACGCTTCTCCCCGGGGGGAGAAGCGCAAAGGCAAATCAGGGCTGGTCTCAGGCCGCGGCAGGCTGGAAGCGCAGGGCCACGCCATTGATGCAGTGACGCTTGCCCGTGGGTTCCGGGCCATCGTCGAACACATGGCCCAGATGACCACCGCAATTCGAGCAATGCTCTTCGGTGCGCGTCATGAAGAAGCTGCGATCCTCGCGGAAGCCGACAGCGCCCGGCACCTCTTGCCAGAACGACGGCCAGCCTGTGCCGCTGTCAAACTTGTGTTCGGCTGCGAAAACGGCCTGATCGCAGCCCGCGCAATGGAACATGCCCGCCCGCTTTTCATCATTCAGCGGCGAGGTGAAGGCGCGTTCGGTATCTTCTTCGCGCAGGACGGCATAGGCTTCGGGTGACAGGCGGGCCCGCCATTCGGCCTCTGTCAGGGTGAAGGGAAAGCTGGCCTCTGTTGCAGCCACGGCTGTGGCCGGGCGCAGGGCCAGCAGGGCAAAGGCGGTGGTGATGAGGCTGCGGCGTTGCATGGGTTCCTCCGGTTTCATTCTCTCTTCTATACGCTGGAAATCGGCAGACGTTTCGCAGCTCACGCAAAAGAGATGCGTCGTGACGGCCAAAGGGGCGGCGTGACGCAAACGCACCGCGAAACGGCTGCGGCAGGCTTGCCCTTGCAGGCCCCTCGGATATGCTCCACAAAACGCGAGACAAGATGGAACCGCGCCCCGCGTCGGGCGCCTGTTGCTATGGCGGACGGAATGTTGGA
>DOMY01000053.1 GCA_003509785.1 Gemmobacter sp. | reverse complement strand
GGCAGCCTCTATGATCGCTTTCGCGGCCGCATCATCTTTCCGATCCGCGATGCGCGGGGGCGGGCCATCAGCCTTGGGGGCCGCTCGCTGGATCCCAATGCGCGGGCCAAATATCTGAACGGCCCGGAAACGGAACTGTTCGACAAGGGCCGCAACCTGTTCAACCACGCCGCCGCCCGCGAGGCGGCCGGAAAGGGCCATCCGCTGATCGTGGGGGAAGGCTATATGGATGTCATCGCCATGGTGGAGGCAGGCTTTCCCGCCGCCGTCGCGCCCCTTGGCACGGCAATCACCGAAGATCAGTTGCGCCTGATGTGGCGCATCTCGCCCGAACCGATCATCACGCTGGATGGCGATACCGCAGGCCAGCGCGCCGCCATGCGGATGATCGACCTGGCGCTGCCGCTGCTGGAATCCGGCCATGGCCTGCGCTTTGCCGTGCTGCCGCAGGGGCTTGATCCCGACGACCTGCTGAAACAGAAGGGCGCCCCGGCCTTGCAGGAGGTGCTGGAGGCCGCGCAACCCATGGTGAACCTGCTGTGGAAGCGCGAGACCGAGGGCAAGATCTTCGACAGCCCGGAACGCAAGGCCGCTCTGGACAAGGTTCTGCGCGCGGCGCTGACCACGATCCGCGATCCCTCGATCCGCAAGCATTACGGCGAAGACATCAAGGAACTGCGCTGGCAGCTGTTCCGCCAGGGCCGCCGCCCGGCGCGCAGCGATGACCGGCCCTTTGGCGCGCCCTCCGCGCCGCGGTTCGGGGGCGCGCGGGGCGCACGGATGTTGCCGGTGGCGCCTTCGGCTGCGGCCCGGGCCTCGCTGCTGGCCTCTTCCACCGATGACGATACGACGCTGGTGCTGCGCGTCTCTGTCGTTCTGACGACGCTCTGCCTCTATCCCCAGCTGATTGACCGCCACGAATCACAGCTGGAACGCATGGTTCTGGGCGATGCGACCCATATCCATCTGCGGCAGGTGGTGCTGACCCATGCCCATGACCATGATCCCGACACCCGGCCCCAGCGCATCCGCCGCGCGGCGGGGCCTGCCCTTGAAACCCTGCTGGCCGATCCCCAGATCCGCATACAGCCACATATCCGCCGGTTGGATGATTTCGACTGCGCCGAAAAGTGCCTCGAGATGGAGCTGGCAAAGCTGCAGGCCCATTGGGGCGCGGAACAGGAACTGCGCGAGGCGGTCGAAGATCTGGACCATCTGGCCGATGAAGGGCTGACATGGCGGCTGAAACAGGCCGGACAGGCCCGCCGCGACGCCGAAAAGGGGCCGGAAGGGGCCCGCGCCGATGGCGTGATGGCCCCCAACGGGGTCGAAATGAACAAGGACGAGCTGGATCATGCACAGAAGACCTGGGCCAGCATTGATTTCACCCGTGGCGGCAAGGCCCGTTCCTGATATGGCATGGCCTCTTCTGCCCGGAATTTCCGCAGTTCCCGCAGCGCAATTGCAGGAAAGGGGGTTTGCCCCCCTTACACCTCCCGTGATTCGCGTTATTGATTCGAAACCCAAGACGACCGATTCGGCCCCGAGGAGTTCTCATGGTCAAAGACAGTGACGACGGCAAAACCGACGATCAGGAGGCCGAGGTCTCGCTCGACATGAGCCAGGCTGCGGTGAAGCGCATGATCGCGGATGCCCGCGAACGTGGCTACATCACCTATGATCAGCTCAATGCGGTGTTGCCGCCGGAACAGGCATCCTCGGAACAGATCGAGGATGTTATGGCGATGCTGTCCGAAATGGGCATCAACGTCGTGGATGGCGAAGAGGCCGAAGAGGGNNATCGCCAAGCGGATCGAGGCCGGGCGCAACACCATGATCGCGGGCCTTTGCGAAAGCCCGCTGACCTTTCAGGCCATCACCATCTGGCGCGAAGAACTTCTCAGCGAAGACATCCTTCTGCGCGACGTGATCGACCTGGAGGCCACCTTTGGCCGCAGCCTGGATGGCGATGACGAGCTGGGCGGGCTGGAAGAGGTCGATATCGCCTCTGCCTCCACCGCCGCGCCGCGCCGCCCGACCTCGTCCGAGCCGGAACTGGATGCCGACGGCAACCCGATTTCCCGCGCCGATGATGATGACGAGGATGACGAAGCCTCGAACATGTCGCTGGCCGCGATGGAAAGCGCGCTGCGCCCCCGCGTGCTCGAGATGCTGGAACGCATCGCGCATGATTACGAAAGCCTGGCCGATATGCAGGATCGCCGGATGACTGCCACGATGAATGGCAGCGCCGCGCGCTTCACCTCGGATGAAGAGGCGATGTATCAGAAGCTGCGGTCGGAAGTGGTGCAGCTGGTGAACGAACTTCACCTGCACAACAACCGGATCGAAGCGCTGATCGACCAGCTTTACGGCATCAACCGCAAGATCATGTCGATCAATTCGTCTTTCGTGAAACTGGCGGATGCGGCACGCATCAACCGGCGCGAATTCATTGACGAATATCAGGGCTTCGAACTGGATCCCACCTGGATCGACCGGATGGCCGCCAAGGCGGGCCGGGGTTGGCAGACGCTGATCGAAAAGAACCGCGACAAGCTGGAAGAGCTGCGCGCCGATATGGCGCAGGTTGGCCAGTATGTCGGCGTCGACATCAGCGAATTCCGCCGCATCGTCAATCAGGTGCAGAAGGGCGAAAAAGAGGCGCGGCAGGCCAAGAAGGAAATGGTCGANNTGGTGGATCCGTCAGGCCATCACCCGGTCGATCGCCGATCAGGCCCGCACCATCCGTATTCCGGTGCACATGATCGAAACGATCAACAAGCTGGTCCGCACCGGCCGCCAGATGCTGCACGAAATCGGCCGCGAACCGACCCCGGAAGAGCTGGCCGAAAAGCTGCAGATGCCGCTGGAAAAGGTTCGCAAGGTGATGAAGATCGCCAAGGAACCCATCAGCCTCGAAACGCCGATCGGCGACGAGGAAGACAGCCAGCTGGGCGATTTCATCGAAGACAAGAACGCGATCCTTCCGCTGGATTCGGCTATTCAGGAAAACCTGAAAGAAACCACGACCCGCGTTCTGGCCAGCCTGACCCCGCGCGAGGAGCGCGTGTTGCGGATGCGCTTTGGCATCGGCATGAACACCGACCACACGCTGGAAGAGGTGGGCCAGCAGTTCAGCGTGACCCGCGAACGCATCCGCCAGATCGAAGCCAAGGCGCTGCGCAAGCTGCGCCACCCGACGAGAAGCGAGCACCTGCGCTCCTTCCTCGACGAGTGAGACCAGAACCCCCGGCATGCCGGGGGTTNNCAGATCGAAGCCAAGGCGCTGCGGAAGCTGAAACACCCGTCACGGAGCCGGAAGCTGCGGAGTTTCCTCGATCAGTGAGATGGAGGCGCCCTACGGGGCGCCTTTTTTATTCGGCCCAGCTATCAATTCTGATTATTGAGTCCTTCAGTGCATCTGATGAGATGTTAAATGGTTCAATTGGCTCTTCAGCTAATTGATTGTTTGGTCCAGCTATCAATATTCTTGTTTCGTTTTCTGGAGTGAAGATAGTTGCTTTCGTCGTGAGTGTTTCGAGATTGATTCCTTTTTCCTTTGGGAGGGTGCCCGTAAGATAAATTTTGTTTACATCATCGCTATAAATCACATCATGGATTTTAATTTCAAGACCGTTTTTTATTTTAATTCTATCAAGATTGTGCACGATAATGTCTGCAAGTGCATCGATGAATTTTTCCAGATTGATCTCAGCATAATGCGTCAACCTCTTGTCACCCTTGTATCGATGCTCGTCTCCAAACATCATCACTTTGTGCTGGTCTTTGCTGTAACTACCCTTTGATGCACAAAATATATGGGCATCAGCTTCTTTGTGCGAAACACATTTGTCAAAAACTACGCTTGATTTCACTATGTGAATGCCGCGATAGTATTGCGAAGTGCTGTTGGGCAGTATTATTCCTGAAATAATATTTTTCTCAACACCCTCGTTCTGGTCATGTCTGGCGCCCATTTCGAGCACGTTTTCGGCTTTTCTGTAGTATTGAAGTGTCCCTATTCTAAAATTTCCTTTTTCGTAATATTTTAGATCTTCTGACTTGAAAAATTTTGTAATGACAGGCGGATTCTCGTGCATATCATTCTCCTGTTTGGTCATCGTT
>DOMY01000099.1:3729-4020 GCA_003509785.1 Gemmobacter sp. | reverse complement strand
ACCGCGCAATCGGGCAGCGGCAGCGCGCCCGGCGGATCGACCAGCCGCAGCAGATAATGGTTGCCGGGTTTCACTGCGAAATCCGCAACATGCAGCTTGCCGATTGCCAGAAACACCCGCGCGCCTGCCGCTGGCAGCGCCGCCACCGCCCCGGCCACATCCGGCACAGCGCGCCAGTCATCGCCCGGCCCGGCCACCCATTCCGGGCGCTGCAGCGCCACCAGCGCCACCCCGGCCTGCGCGCAGGCCTGCACCGCATGGCGGCTCATCTGCGCGGCAAAGGGATGCGTG
>DOMY01000099.1:0-3646 GCA_003509785.1 Gemmobacter sp. | reverse complement strand
AAGCCGTGCCGCGCTGGACCGGGCCGAAACCATCTTCGGCGGCCCCCGCCATGTCGATCTGATCGGCGCAGGCCCCCGCGGGCAAGCCTGGCCCCTGCCCTTCACCACCGCCCCGGTGCTGGCCCGGCGTGGGCGGCCCACGGTGGTTCTGGCCTCGGGCGATCCGTTCTGGCATGGCGCGGGCGGCAGCCTGATGGCCGATCTCGCCCCCGGCGAATGGATCGCGCATCCGGTGCCCTCGTCGTTCCAGCTGGCCTGCAACCGGCTGGGCTGGCGGATGGAAGACACACTCTGCCTCGGCCTGCACGCCGCCCCCTTTGCCCGGCTGCGCCCGCTGCTGCATCGGGGCAGCCGCGCCCTTGTCACCCTGCGCGACGGACAGGCCGCCAACGCTCTGTGCAATTGGCTGGCCGCCAACGGCCACCCCAACGCCCGCGTCACCCTGCTCGAACGCCTCGGCGGCCCGCAGGAACGCATCCGCCCCGCGCCCGCTGAAAACCCGCAGGCCCCGCTTCTGGCCGCGATCGAGGCGGCAGACCCCGGCCTGCCGCGCGCCTCTGGCCTGCCCGATGATCTGTTTGCCCATGATGGCCAGATCACCAAACGCCCCATCCGCGCGCTGACACTTTCCGCCCTTGCCCCACGCCCCGGTGATCACCTGTGGGATCTGGGCGCAGGCTCCGGTTCCATCTCGGTCGAATGGTGTCTGGCGGGCGGCACGGCATCGGCGGTGGAAAGCCGCGCGGATCGCCTGCCCAATATCCGCGCCAATGCCGAATCCTTCGGCCTGTCGCACCGCCTTGCCGCCCATTCCGGCGATCATGCCCTGCTGATGGCGGATCTGCCCCGCCCCGATGCGGTATTCATCGGCGGCGGCCTCAGCCCGGAACGGGTCGCAACGCTGTGGCAGGCCCTGCCCCCCGGCACGCGGATCGTCGCCAATGCCGTCACGCTGGAAACCGAAGCCACGCTCTATGCCGCACATCACAGCCATGGCGGAACCCTGCTGCGCATCGACCTTGCGCAGGCGGGCACACTCGGCCGCTTCCGCGACTGGCAGGCCGCACGGCCCGTGGTACAATGGAGCGTGACACGATGATTACCGCCGGCATCGGCCTGCGCGCCAGCGCCACCCTCGATGATCTGCGCGCCACGCTCGCCATGGCGGCGGCGGCCCCGGCACAGCTGGCCATGCCCGCCGACAAGGCAGGCCACCCCGCCCNNGCGCTATGGCCGCCTGTCGGTGGCCGAAGCCGCAGCCCTTGCCGCCGCAGGCCCCGGCGCCCGGCTGCTGCACCCCCGGATCATCGGCCCCGGCCAGCGCGTGACGCTGGCGCTGGCTGTTACAGGAGAAACCGAATGACCGTTCACTTCATCGGCGCAGGCCCCGGCGCACCTGACCTCATCACCCTGCGCGGCCGCGACCTGATCGCCGCCAGCCCGGTCTGCCTTTATGCGGGCAGCCTGGTGCCCGAAGCCTTGCTGGCCCATTGCCCGCCCGGCGCGCGGATCGTGAATACTGCACCGCTCAGCCTCGATCAGATCATCGACGAAATCGCGCAGGCCCATGCCGCGGGCCATGATGTCGCGCGGCTTCATTCCGGCGATCTGTCGGTCTGGTCGGCCATGGGCGAACAGCTGCGCCGCCTGCGCGCGCTGGGGATCCCCTATGATGTCACCCCCGGCGTGCCCTCCTTCGCCGCCGCCGCCGCCGCCCTTGGCGCTGAACTGACGCTGCCGGGCATCGCGCAATCGGTGGTGCTGACCCGCACCTCGGGCCGCGCCTCCGCCATGCCCGAGGGCGAGACGCTGGAAAACTTTGCCCGCACCGGCGCGGTTCTGGCCATTCATCTGTCGGTACACATGCTGGACGAAGTGCGGACGAAGATCGCCCCCTATTACGGCGCCGATTGTCCGGTGGCCGTGGTCTGGCGGGCCAGCTGGCCAGATCAGCGCGTGGTCCGCGCCACGCTCGCCACACTGGAAACAGCGGTGGGCGCAGAGATGGAGCGTACGGCACTGATCCTCGTCGGCCGGTCCATCGGCGCCGAGGATTTTGACGAAAGCCGCCTTTATGCGGGCGATTACGACCGCCGCTATCGCCCCGTCGGCACCACGCCGCGCTTTCCCGAAACCGCATGACCGGCGCGGGGCTCATCATCTCGGCGCCCGCTTCGGGCACCGGCAAAACCACGGTCACGCTGGGGCTGATCGCCGCGTTTCGGGCGGCGGGCATCCGCGTGCAGCCGTTCAAAAGCGGCCCCGATTACATCGACCCGGCCTTTCATGCCGCAGCCTCGGGCCGGGCTTCGGTGAACCTTGATACCTGGGCCATGCCACCCGCCCGCATCGGTGATCTGATCGCCGCAGCTGATGCCGCCGAAATCATCATTGCCGAAGGCTCCATGGGGCTTTGCGATGGCGTAGCGCAGCCCGGCGAAACCGGCATCGGCGCCTCTGCCGATCTGGCAGAGCTGACGGGCTGGCCGGTCGTTCTGGTGATCGACTGTTCGGGCCAGGCGCAATCGGCTGCCGCTTCTGCCATTGGTTTCAAGCTGATGCGCCCCGGCCTTCATCTGGCGGGGGTGATCCTGAACCGCATCGCCTCGCCCCGCCATGCGGCATTGGTGACGGATGGCATGGCGCGGCATGGCATTGCCGTTCTGGGAGCCCTGCCGCGTCGCAGCACCATCGAACTGCCGGAACGCCATCTGGGGCTGGTGCAGGCGGGGGAAACGCCGGAACTTGCGCGCATCCTGTCGGATGCAGGCGCCTTCATCGCGGAACATTGCGATCTGGCCCCGATCCGTGCCGCCGCCCGGCCGCTGAACGCGCTGCCCACTGGCAGCCCCCGCACCCCGCCACCGGTNNGCGCAGGGGGCGGAAATCCTGCCCTTCTCGCCGCTGGAGGATCAGGCGCCCGATGACAGCGCCGATTGCTGCTGGCTGCCCGGCGGCTATCCCGAACTGCATGGCGGCAGGCTGGCGGCAGCCGAAACCTTTCGCACCGGGCTGACCCGTTTTGCCCAAACCCGCCCCGTGCATGGCGAATGCGGGGGCTATATGGCGATGGGCCAGGCGATTGTGGATGCCAAGGGCAATCGCCACCAGATGCTGGGGCTGCTGGGCCTTGTCACCTCGTTTGAAAAGCGGCGGATGCACCTCGGCTATCGCCTGGCCACCCTGGCCGCGCCGCTGCCGGGCCTGCCTGCGGGCAGCCGACTGCGCGGGCACGAATTTCATTACTCGACCATCTGCGCGCAACCCGATATGCCGCTGGCCCATGTCGTGGATGCGACCGGGGCGGACGTTGCAGAAACGGGATCGCGCCGGGGGCGGGCCAGCGGCACCTATTTCCATCTGATCGGGTTGGCGACATGAGCGGCTTTGTTTCCTTCGTATCCTCCGGCCCCGGCGACCCGGATCTGCTGACGGTGAAGGCGGTCAAGCGCCTGCAGGCGGCGGATGTGGTACTGTATGATGATCTGTCTTCCGGCCCGATCCTTGATCTGGCCCGGCCCGGCGCCGATCTGATCTCGGTCGGCAAACGTGCGGGGCGGCCCTCGGCCAAGCAGGATCATGTGAACCGCCTCCTGCTGGATTATGCGCAGACCGGGGCACAGGTGGTGCGGCTGAAATCCGGCGA
>DOMY01000073.1 GCA_003509785.1 Gemmobacter sp. | reverse complement strand
ATCCAGCAGGCCGGCGGCGCCGATCCCGAAACTGTCCACCACGCGGCGCACGGCGATGGGCAGGATCAGGCTGACTGTCGCCGTCAGCGTCAGCGCCAGAAGCGCGCCAATCACCATCACGCGATAGGGCGCAAGGAAGAGCTTCAACCCCGCGAGCGCCCCCACTTTCTTCGACGCCGCGCGGTCGGGCAGGTTCTGCAGTCCTCGGGCCATGGCTGTCTCCTGTTGCGTGCGCCGGGTTTAGGGGCTGATTCCCAGCGGGGCAAGCACGACGATTGACGCAGGGCCGCCAGAGCGGGGTTTAACCCGCCGCAAAGCTGTGCAAGGTTTGCCCGACAGGAGGAACCGTGATGCCGATCCGCACTGTTGTTTTCGATGCCTATGGCACCTTGTTCGATGTGGCGGTNNCCCCCGCGCTGGCCAGCCTCTGGCCGCAGCTGGCCGAAGACTGGCGCCGCAAGCAGCTGGAATATTCGTGGCTGCGCACGATCCTGGGCCAGCATGCCGATTTTGCCACGGTGACCGGCGATGCGCTGGATTATGCGATGGCGCTGCATGGCATTGACGACCCCGCGCTGCGTGACCGGCTGATGGCGCTTTATGACCGGCTGCCCGCCTATCCCGAGGTGCCGCAGGTGATGGCCCGGCTGAAATCCCTGCGGGTGCCGCGCGCCATCCTGTCGAACGGATCGCCCGCCATGCTGGAGGCGGCGGTGGCCTCGGCCGGGCTGGAGGGCAGTTTCGATGCGCTGCTGTCGGTCGAGGCGGTGGCGGTCTACAAGCCCATGCAGATCGTCTATGACCTTGTTCTGGAGCGGTCGATTGCCCGCCCGGAAGATGTGCTGTTCGTTTCCTCGAATGGCTGGGATATATCGGGCGCTGCCACCTTCGGCTTTCGCACGCTGTGGGTGAACCGGCAAAATCTGCCCTTCGAAGAATTGGGCACCCAGCCGACGCGCACCGGCAGCAGCCTGCGCGACGTGCTGTCCTTTTTCCCCTGACACCGCCTTTTTATTGATTCAACGGAGTCTTCAGGCNNCCCCGCCCTGATCGCCCCTGACCTGACCACAATCACGGATCATCTTGCATGACGCAGTTCTTTACCGCCTCGGATGGCGCCCGCATCGCCTATCGTGACGAAGGCGCGGGCCTGCCGCTGCTGTGTCTTTCGGGGCTGACGCGCACGATGGCGGATTTCGATTACCTGATCCCGCATCTGCCGCCGGTCCGGGTGATCCGCATGGATTACCGGGGCCGCGGGCAAAGCCAGTGGACCGGGGCCGCCAGCTATACCGTGCCGGTCGAAGGCCGCGATGCGCTGGAACTGCTGGATCATCTGGGGGTGGCGCAGGCCGCGATCCTTGGCACCTCGCGCGGGGGGCTGGTGGCCATGCTGCTGGCGGCCGTGGCGCGGCCCCGGCTGCTGGGGGTGGCGCTGCNNCCGCGGCGGGCTGGACCGGATCTTTGATTATCTGGGACGCAATCCGGCGGCCAAGACCCATGCGGCGCTGGCCGAAGCCTTGCCCCGCCTCAGCCCCGGCTTTGATGGGGTGCCCGCCAGCCGCTGGATGGAAGAGGCGCAGAAACATTATGTGACCAGCGACCGGGGCCTTGCCATCACCTATGATCCGGCGCTGCGCGAGGCTTTTCTGGCGGCCTTTGACGGGCCGCCTGTCGATGCCTGGCCCTTGTTCGATGCGATGGCGGGCCTGCCGCTGGCGCTGATCCGGGGCGCGAATTCCGATCTGCTGTCGCCCGCGACTGCCGCCGAGATGTGCCGCCGCCGCCCCAACATGATCTTTGCCGATGTGCCGGGCCGCGCCCATATCCCGTTTCTGGACGAGCCCGAATCCCTCGATGCCCTGAAGCGCTGGCTGGAGGCGCTGCAATGACCGATATCGCCCGGATCGAGGCGGCCAGCTTCCGGCTGGCAGGCCATGCCCTGCGCACCCCGCTGCTGGGATCGGCTTTCCTGAACGAGATCGCGGGGCGCCGGGTCTGGGTGAAGGCCGAATGTCTGCAGCATACCGGATCGTTCAAGTTCCGGGGCGGCTGGTCTGCCGTGTCGGCGCTGTCGCCCGAACAGCGGGAAGCGGGCGTGATCGCCTATTCCTCGGGCAATCATGCGCAGGGGGTGGCGCTGGCAGCGCAGCGCCATGGCGCGCCCTGCGTGATCGTGATGCCTGCCGATGCGCCCCGGCTGAAGATCGCCAATACCCGCGCCTATGGTGCCGAGGTGGTGCTGTATGACCGTGCCCGCGAAAACCGCGATGCCATCGGCGCCCGTATTGCGGCGGAACGCGGGCTGACGCTGATCAAACCCTATGACGAACCCGAGGTGATCGCGGGCCAGGGCACAACGGGCCTCGAGATTGCCGAACAGGCGGTGGAACAGGGCATCCGCGAGGCGGATGTGCTGGTGTGCTGCGGCGGGGGCGGGNNGGGCTGACGGCGGGCATCGCGCTGGCGCTGGACAGCCGCGCGCCCGGATTGCGCGCCCGGCCCTGCGAACCGGCGGGGTTTGACGATACCGCCCGCAGTCTGGCGGCAGGCGAGGTGCAGCGCAACGAACGGCTTTCGGGGTCGATCTGCGATGCCATCGTGACGCCGGTGCCCGGCGCGCTGACCTTTCCGATCAACCGCCGTCTCTGCGGCCCCGGTCTGGTGGTCACGGATGACGAGGCCTTGCAGGCGGTGGCGCTGGCCTTCACCCGGCTGAAGATCGTGCTGGAACCGGGCGGCGCGGTGGCGCTGGCTGCCGCGCTGTTCCGCCCCGATCAGATCGAAGGCGAGGATGTGATCGCGGTGGCGACCGGCGGCAACATCGACCCCGATCTGTTCCGCCACGCGCTGGAACGGTTTGGGGGGTAAGTTGCCGCTGGCCTATCTGCCCGACCTGCGGTTGAACTATGCCGACGAAGGCCCGCGCGATGGCGCGCCGGTGGTCTTTGCCCATGCGCTTGGTCTTGATCTGGCGATGTGGGATCAGGTGCTGCCGCTGCTGCCGCCCGGGTTGCGGCTGATCCGCTACGATCACCGGGGCCATGGCCAATCGGATGTGCCCGCCCCGCCCTATGCCATGGGCGCGATGATCCGCGATGCCGAACGGCTGCTGGATCATCTGGGCGTCAAGGATTGCGTGTTTGTCGGCATTTCCATGGGCGGGCTGGTGGCGCAGGGGCTGGCGGTCAAGCGGCTGGATCTGGTG
>DOMY01000277.1 GCA_003509785.1 Gemmobacter sp. | reverse complement strand
TACCAGACGATAGCCTTCGGGCGTCACGATGCCTGCGGCGGTGGGCTTGATAAGCCCCGCCGCATCAAACTCATAGCTGGTGCCAAAGGGCGGCGGAACGGGGGCGGCCTGCGGCAGGGTATCGGCCCCGGTCTGCGGCAGCGCCAGCTCCTGCGCATCGGCGGCCGGGGGCGCGCTGTCCATGGTCGACAGGATGATCTCATCCTGCACCGCAGGCAGCAGGGCGGGCGCCAGCGTGGCATCTGCAGCAGGATGCAGTGCGGGCACAGCCTCTGGTGCAGCTTCCGGCGCAGGTTCTGCAACCGTCACATCCTCGGGGGCGATGCCATCGGCGGCAGCCTCGTCCTCGGGGCTGGGCGCCGGAAGAGTGGCCGGAACAGCGGCTGCATCGGCGGCAGGCAGGGCCGCATCCGGCACAGGCTCTGCCGCAACCACCGGCACCTCGGGCGTATCGCTGCCCCGTGCCAGATAGAAGGACGACCAGGCCGCAATCACCGCCAGAATCAGCAGCAGCACCACCGTCAGCGCCAGCCCCAGATATCTGGGCTTGCCCCGCGCGGCCGGGCGCGCCTTGGGCCGGAACGGCGTGGTGCCCGATGGCGGCGGCGCAACAAGCGTTTCCGCCGCTGCCGCCGGTGTCGGGATCTGCATCTGCGCGGCGGTGGGCTGTGCTGCGGCAGGGCGGGCCGCTGCGGCCACCACCGGCGGCGCGGTCAGCGGCGGGCTGACCTGCGGGGCCATCGGCGCGGGCGCGGCAGGCTTCACCTTGCGGCCGCCGAAGCCCGGAATGGTCGGCGCCGTGATCTGGGCCCCCTTGCCGGGTTTCGCGGCGGGTTTGGTGCCAGAGGCGGGCTTTCCGGCCGGTTTGGGCGTCGCGGCCAGCTGGGCGGCGCGGCGGGCCAGTGCCGAAGGCATCGGCGGTGCCGCCCGCATCACCGGGGGCGGGGCGGGGTCCGTCTCGTCATCCTCTGCGCCGGGGAAGGCGAAAACCTCATCCTCGTAAGGATCATTGTCGGTTTCATGCGAGGCATCGTATTTGCGTGGCGCCGGCGCCGAAGGCGACAGGCGCGGCGCCGTCAACGGGGCCGAGGGGGCCTTGCGCGGCGGCGGCAAAGGCGGCACGCCCGGATGCTCTGCCGGGCTGCGGCGCGAGGCAAAGGTGCCCGCCAAAGACGCGGCAACGCCCACCGGCGGAATGACCTCTGGCCCCGGCGCGCGCAGCGGCTGCGGCACCGGGTTGGTCGGCATGGGGGTGTTGTCGTCATCCTCGGGCGCAGGGGCCATTGCCGCCACACTGGATGCCTGCATGAAATCATCCGGCTGATCGGCATCCGGGAATTCCGGCAGCTCCAGCGGCGCATCAGCAGGCAGCTCCGACGGAAAGGCCGGGGCTTCTTCGGGCGCATCCGGCGCGGGCAGTTCCGGGGGCAGATCTGGTGCAGGCTCTTCGGGCCAGTCGGGCGAGGGCAGATCGGGCTCGGGCAGATNNATTTCCGGCTCGGCCTCCGGCTCCGGCAGATCGGGCTCGGGTTCCGGCAGTTCCGGCGCAGGCTCCACCGGCTGCGGATCTTCCGGCTGCGGCATATCCGGCCCGGGCATGTCCGGTTCAGGCAGATCCGGTTCAGGCAGATCCGGTTCTGGCAGATCACCTTCCGGCAGATCGGCCTCCAGATCGGCCTCGATCCCCACATCATCTGCCAGCGGCAGATCGGCCTCGGCCAGGTCCAGGCTGGTCACATCCGCCCCGAACGCATCTTCCCCGAAGCCATCCTCTGCGGCCCATTCCGGCTCCGCCATGGCCTCGGCTCCCAGCGTGGCAAACAGGCCCGCCGCCAAAGCCTCGGACCGGCTGATGACCGTGACCGGCATCGCATCGCGTTCCACCAGATCGCCGTCTTCCAGCAACCCGGCGGCGGTTTCGGTCGGGCCGAACCACGGCTCGCCTGCAAACTGATGCGGATCGGGCACCGCCACGCAGGACACCGGGTTCAGCCGGAAACTGGCGGCGAAATCCTCGGCCTCCTGCACGGTTTCGCGGGCAACCACGGCCAGCTGCACCTCTGGCCCGTCACCCGACCAGTCGAACAGCAGCTCGTCCACCTCATAGGGGGTGCGGCCTTCCAGCGCGGCGCGGATCTGCAGATCGCGCTCTTCGTCGCCCGGCCCGGGCGCGGTGACGGTCAGATACAGAACCTGCGAATTGGGGATGACCAGCTTGGTGGCCACGCCATGCGGTTCAAGGCCAAGCGCTGATCGGCGCAGATAGCTCATCGCTTCGCCCAGATCGGGCGTGTCGAGCGGCGTGGCGCCGACCTCCATCCAGCCATGGGCTGTGCGATGCAGCAGGCCCAGACTGTCTTCGGTGAAGTATAGGGCGAAATTCGGTTTCATTGCCTAGGTCTAGCACGGCTTGGGGCGGCTCGGGGAGTCGGCCGCGCGGCACGCGACCGTCACTATAGCAGCTTTCCGCCGAATGAAAGAAAAACACCGGTCATCCCGCCAAGGAAGCGGATATTGCCTGCGTCAGAGTTTCGAATTGTTGCACATTGTCAAGGAGACCAGCGATATGCGCATCCTCAGCACGCTTGCCCTCGCCGCCGCTTTCGGCGCTGCCGCCCTTGTGGCCCCTGTCGCGGCACTGGCCGGGCAGATCACCGTCACCGGCGAGGGCCGGATTCAGGCCGCGCCCGATATGGCGACCATCACCCTGGGCGTCACCACCCAAGGCGCCACCGCGGCCGAGGCGATGGCCGCCAACAGCGCCGAACTCGCCAAGGTGATGGACCGGCTGAAAACCTCGGGGATCGAGGCACGCGACATGCAGACCACCGGCCTGTCGCTTTATCCCGAATGGCGCCAGTCGGCGGATGGGCAAAGCCAGCAGATCGGCGGCTATACCGCATCGAACACCCTGACCCTGCGCATCCGCGCGCTGGATACCCTGGGCGGTGTGCTGGATTCGGCCATTCAGGACGGGGCGAACACGCTGAACGGCGTGGAATTCGGTCTGTCCAACCCCCGCCCCGCCGAAGACG
>DOMY01000001.1 GCA_003509785.1 Gemmobacter sp. | reverse complement strand
GTGATTTCCGACGGCGCGCCGGTCGATGATTCGACGCTGAGCGTGAACCCGGCCAGCTTTCTGGAAAAGCACCTGCGCGACGTGATCGCCATGATCGAGAAGCGCAAGCAGGTGGAACTGCTGGCGATCGGCATCGGCCATGATGTGACGCGCTATTACGGCCGGGCGGTGACGATCACCGATGTGGAACAGCTGGCCGGCGCGATGACCGAACAGCTGGCGGCGCTGTTCGATGCCGATCCGCGCAAGCGGGCCCGGGCGCTGGCGCAGCGGAAGACCGGGGNNGGCGGGGTTTCTGGTGCCGCGCGCCGATGCGCATCAGGGCGAATATGTTGCGGCGCGGGACGAAAGGCTGAGCTGGCTGACGGGGTTCACCGGGTCGGCGGGGTTCTGCGTGGTGTTGCCGGAGGTGGCGGGGGTTTTCATTGATGGCCGCTATCGGGTGCAGGTGAAGGCGCAGGTGGATCTGGCGGTGTTCACGCCGGTGCACTGGCCTGAGGTGCTGCCGGGGCCTTGGATTGCCGAACATCTGGCGGCGGGGGGTCNNACGGCCGATGAGGTGGCGAAGCTGGAGGCCGCGCTTTCGGGCAGCGGGGTTCAGCTGCGCCCGGTGCGCAACATGGTGGATGCGGTCTGGCCCGATCAGCCGGAGCCGCCGGTGGGCCGCGCTTTCCTGCATCCGCTGGAGCTGGCAGGGGAGGCGGCGGTGGATAAATGCGCGCGGCTGGCCGAGGGTTTGCGCCAGGCCGGGCAGCGCGCGGCGGTCATCACCCTGCCGGACAGCCTGTGCTGGCTGCTGAACCTGCGTGGGGCGGATGTGCCGCGCAATCCGGTGTTGCAGGGCTTTGCGGTGCTGCTGGATGACGGATCGGTGGATCTGTTTGCCGATGCGGAGAAATTTATGCCTGAGGTGCTGGAGGCGCTGGGGCCATCGGTGCGGCTGCACGGCGTTGAGGGCTTTGCCGATGCGCTGGCCGGGCTGCAAGGCCCGGTGTGGGTGGATCGCGGCTCGGCGCCGCTGGCGATATCGAAGATCCTGCAGGAGGCGGGCGTGGCGGTGGCCTGGGGCGATGACCCCTGCCGGATGCCCAAGGCCTGCAAGAACGCAGTGGAGATCGAGGCGATGCGGCAGGCGCATCTGCGCGATGGCGCCGCCGTGGTGCGCTTTCTGGCCTGGCTGGACGCGGCGGCGCCGCAGGGCGGGCTGACCGAGATTGCCGTGGTGGAGGCGCTGGAGGGCTTTCGCCGCGACACCAACATGCTGCACGATCTGAGCTTCGACACGATCTGCGGTGCGGGGCCGGATGGGGCGATTATCCATTACCGGGTGACCGAAGCGACCGATCGCGCGGTGAATCCCGGCGAGTTGCTGCTGGTGGACAGTGGCGCGCAATATCGCGATGGCACCACCGACATCACCCGCACAATGGGTATCGGCGATGTGGGGCAGGAGGCGCGGGAATGCTATACTCGCGTGCTGCAGGGCATGATCGCGATTTCGCGGGCGAGGTTTCCACGCGGGCTGGCGGGGCGCGACATCGACGCGCTGGCGCGGGCGCCACTGTGGCTGGTGGGGATGGATTACGACCATGGCACCGGGCATGGCGTCGGCGCCTTTCTGTCGGTGCATGAGGGGCCGCAGCGGATTTCGCGGCTGTCTGACGTTGCGCTGGCGCCCGGCATGATCCTGTCNNGGGCTATTACCGCGAGGGGGCCTTTGGCATAAGGCTGGAAAACCTGATCGTGGTGCAGGATGCGCCCGCCCTGGGCGACAATCGCGCGCAGCTGTGCTTCGAGACGCTGACCTTTGCCCCCTTCGACCGGCGGCTGGTGGTGGCAGAGATGCTGTCGCCGGGCGAGCGCGAATGGTGGAATGCCTATCACGCCGAGGTGCTGGTGAAGATCGGCCCAAGGGTGGGNNAGGGTGGAGCCTGCCGTGCGCGACTGGCTGGAAACCGCCTGCGCGCCGTTCTGAGGCGGCTTTTGCCGCTGGGTGCAGAAAACCCTTTGGTTGTGTTGATGGGCCGGGTGTAGTTTGATCGCGCTGAATTGTTTCAGGAGATCATCATGGCCATCACATCCACAAATACATTCTTTGAAACTGTAGATAATCTTGGGGTTTCTGGGAAAGAAATGCCAATCGAGCTGGGAACGGCCTACTATGGAACCCTTCTGAGTGTTATTAACGATGACTATGTGGACTATTCCGACATATTTTCATTCCGCGCAGAGGAAGACGGATACTACCGTCTCTCGTGGGAGTTTTCCAGGCCAGGTGTAAGTGTCCAAGTGTATGGACAGACAAAAGATGCCTATATCAGCATGTTTGATGCTCATGCAGCTGCCGAAGATGAATTTCTGATTCCGATGGAAGCCGGGTTCATTTACTCCATCAGGATTTTCAAACCCGTCGGATCGACGGGCATGCTGGAATATGGCTTTGATCTTTTGCCATCCGACGTACCTGCGACGGTAGAAGATGATGTCATGGTCGGCCATGCTGGTTTTGAGTATCTGTTCGGTTTTTCTGGCAATGATACGATTTATGGTTTGGGCGGCATTGATCGTATCTATTCAGGTGAGGGAAACGATCATGTCTTCGGTGGCAATGGGCCGGATCTGATTACAGATCGCCATGGAGAAAACACCTTGGTTGGCGGCAAGGGTGATGATGTCATCGCCACATCATCCAGCAGTGACGGGGCCAGAAATCTCTTGATTGGAAATCAGGGGGCAGATTCATTTAATATCCAGGGAAATTCAGGAAGTGCCACCATTTATGGTGGAGAGGGCGCCGATATGGTCAGTACCTCCGGGGGCCAGTATCGGACCGACAAGGTCTGGCTAGGAAATGCGCGGGATGCGTTTCGTGGTATCATTCAGGAAGGGTCGAGTGTTGAAGCATATGGTGGTCGTGGGGATGACTGGATTGCCCTGTCTGTTTCCGCATTCAGGGATCAAGAAACTGGTGAACTGATCTATGACGATATAGGCCATGTGGTGATCTATGGCGGTATTGGTGACGATACGATGGCCGGCGTCGGCAATCTGTATGGCGGTGAGGGCCAAGATTCTCTGACCAGCCAGGGAAGGGGATTGGCGGAATTCAACAGGCTGTTCGGTGGGCAGGGTGCCGATACGATTTTTGCTGCGCGACATGGGGAGAATCTGGGTGACATGGTCCATGGCGGTATCGGCAATGATGAGCTGCATGGCGCAGCCGGGCGCGATACCTTGGATGGTGGCCTTGGCAAGGATACGATCCATGGCAGCAATGGCCGGGACCGTATTCTTCTGGGTGAAGATGGCCGTGCACAGGATGTTGTTATATATACCCACGTTTCGCAGAGCAGTTCCGGCCATGGGCTGGATCGCATCAGGGGCTTCACCTCCGGGATCGACGTGCTGGATTTCGAGGAAATTGATGCGAGTGACACGGCTGAAGGCAACCAGATCCTGCTTTACGGCGGTGAAACTGCGCTGGCCAACGGGCTCTGGCATCAGCTGGTCGATGGCGATACCCATGTCTTCCTGGATGTCGACGGCGATGCGCTGGCGGATATGCAGGTGATCCTGAAGGGGGTTACCACGGTGGGCGAGGGCGATTTCATCCTGTGACCACCTGCCGTTGACCCCGGCCCGGGGGCGTGGCATCCCTGTGCGCGACGCAAGCCCCCGGGAGTGACCGATGAAGGTAATCATCTGCGGTGCAGGTCAGGTGGGATGGCAGATTGCGCGCCACCTTTCCGGCGAACGCAACGATGTGACGGTGGTGGACAGCAACGCCGATCTGGTGCGCCGCGCGACGGAAACGCTGGATGTGCAGGGGGTGACCGGCTTTGCCAGCTATCCCGATGTGCTGGATCGCGCCGGCGCGCGGGATGCCGACATGATCATCGCCGCCACCCATTCCGACGAGGTGAACATGGTCACCTGTCAGGTGGCCCATTCGGTGTTCAGCGTGCCGCGCAAGATCGCGCGGCTTCGGGCGCAGAACTACATGGATCCGGCCTATGCCGATCTGTACCGGCGCGACCATCTGCCCATCGACGTGGTCATCAGCCCGGAAAAGGAAGTGGCAGAGGCGGCGATGCAGCGGCTGGCGGCGCCTTCGACCTTTGACACCGAAAGTTTCTTTGGCGGCAAGGCGCAGAACGAAAACAGAACCGATGGCGAAAATAAAGCNNCTGCGCGCCATTGTGGTGGGCGTGCGCCGGAAGGGGCGGCTGTTTGCGCCGGATGCGGGCGACCAGCTGTTTGCCGAAGACCAGATCTATGTCTTTGCCCATAGCGAGGATGTGAACCGCACGCTGGATATCTTTGGCAAGAGCACCAAGAAGCAGGAACGCGTGGTCATCATCGGGGGCGGCAATGTGGGGCTGGCCGTGGCCCGTGCGCTGGAGGCGCGGACGGATCGGGTGCGCGCCAAGGTGATCGAACGCAACCGTGCCCGTGCCGAATATGCCGCCGACAATCTGGAGCGGACCATCGTGCTGAACGGCGACGGCATGGATTACGACCTGCTGATGGAAGCGGCGGTGGATCGCGCCGATGNNGCTGGTGGCGGTGCGGGCCAAATCGGCGGGCTGTCCGATGGCCATCGCGCTGGTCAATGACCCGACGCTGGTGCCCTTGATGGCCGAACTGGACATCGACGCCTATATCAATCCGCGCGCCACCACCGTTTCGTCGATCCTGCGCCATATCCGGCATGGCCGGGTGCGGGCGATCTATTCCATTGGCGATGCCGAGGCCGAGGTGATCGAGGCGCAGGTTCTGGGCACCTCGCCTTTGGCGGGCAAGCTGGTGCGTGATATTGATTTCCCGGAAGGGGTGCTGGTCGGGGCGGTGATGAAAGGTGGCAAGGTGATGAAACCCACCGGCGATCTGCGGATCGACGAGGGCGACGCCATCGCCATCTTCGCCATGGCCAAGGACGTGCCCGAGGNNGGGCGATGCCATCGCCATGTTCGCCATGACAAAAGACGTGCCGGAGGTGGAGCGCCTGCTGCAGGTCTCGGTCGATTTCTTCTGATGCCGCTCTGGCTGCGCCATGTTCTGGATCTGCCGCTGATCGTCATTCTGATGGCGCTTTCGGCGGCGATCATGCTGGTGCCCTCCGCCCATGCCTATGCGCTGAGCGCGCATGATGTGGGGCGGCCGTTCTTCTATTCTGCCATCGTCTTTCTGATGTTGACGGCGATGATCGGCATTGCCACGTCGAACCGCGCAATTCCGGTGCGTCGGCCCACGCATCTGAAGGCGTTTGTCGGGGGCTATCTGGTTTTGCCGCTGCTGCTGGCGGTGCCGTTCAACGAGGCGGTGCCCGATACCTCGTTCCGCAATGCCTGGTTCGAGATGGTGTCAAGCTTCACCACCACGGGCGCCACGCTGTATGATACGCCCGGGCGGCTGCCCCCCAGCCTGCATCTGTGGCGGGCCATGGTGGGCTGGCTGGGTGGGTTCTACATTCTGGTCATGGGCGTGGCGGTTCTGATGCCGCTGAACCTCGGCGGAATGGAAGTGATCGAGGGCCGCAGCCCCGGCCATACCCATGCCCCGCAGATGGCCTCGGCCGATCCGTCGCAGCGGCTTGTGCGGTTCACGTTGACGCTTTTGCCGGCCTATGCGGGCTTTACCCTGTTGCTGTGGATCATGCTGACCCTGGCCGGTGAGGCCGGGTTTCAGGCGCTGTGTCTGGCCATGGCGACCGTATCCACCAGCGGCATTCTGCCAGAAGGCGGCGATGGCCCGTTTCTGTCGGGTTTTCTGGGGGAGTTCTGCATTGCTGCCTTCATGACCCTTGGCCTGACCCGGCGNNGCCGGGCGATTGCCATCGTGGGCAGCGTGACGCTGCTGCTGTTCCTGCGGCATTGGGTGGGGGCCATCGACAATGACGAAGGCCAGGATCTGTGGGCGATTGCCAATGTACTGTGGGGCACCGCCTTTACCGCCTTGTCCTTTCTAACGACGACGGGCTTTGCCGCCGAACAATGGGTCAGCGCGCGGATCTGGTCGGGGCTGGAAACCCATGGGATGATCCTGCTTGGCCTTGCGATGATCGGCGGGGGCGTGGCGACAACGGCAGNNCATGGAAAAACTGATCCACCCCCATTCCGTGGGTGGGGCCGGGCGGCGGGCACGGCAGTTGCGCAGCGGCGGGTCGCATGTGGCCTGGGTGTTCTTCATGCTGTTTGCCACATCCATCGCAGCGGTGGTTGCGGCACTCACGCTGGTGGGCATTACCTTCGACTCGGCGCTTATTCTGGCGATTGCGGCGCTGTCGACCACCGGGCCTCTGGCCACGCTGGCTGGCGAGGTTCCGGTGCGTTATGCCGAGCTGGGCCATGATGCAAAACTGATTCTCGGGGTGGCCATGGTTCTGGGCCGGGTAGAGACGCTGGCGGTGCTTGCATTGCTCAC
>DOMY01000095.1 GCA_003509785.1 Gemmobacter sp. | reverse complement strand
GCAAGAAGCTGCTGTTCATGGGCTGCGAATTCGCCCAGGCGCGCGAATGGAACTACAGCCAGAGCCTGGACTGGCACCTGCTGGAAGATCCGCAGCACGGCGCAGACCACAGCGGAATGCAGCGGCTGATCCGCGATCTGAACACGCTTTATCGTGGCACGCCCGCGCTGCATGTGAACGATACCCGGCCCGAAGGCTTTGAATGGCTGGAATCGAATGATGCCGAAGGATCGACCTATGCCTGGCTGCGCAAGGGGGCGGCGGGGGATGCCATGGTGGCGGTGGTCGTGAACATGACCCCGGTAGAGCGGCGGCTGCGCGTCGGTCTGCCAGAGACCGGGCTTTGGGAGGAAGTTTTGAACACGGATGCCGCCGTTTATGGCGGTGGCAACCGCGGCAATATGGGAGGCGTGCAGGCGGAGCCAACCGCTTGGCACGGACAGGAATTTTCGGCCATGATCACCGTGCCGCCGCTGGCGGCCGTGTTCCTGCGCCAGTCAAAGGTTTGAGGGCGGATAAGCCCGAGGGAGGNNGACAGACCGGCGCGCGAAACCGGCCGTCTATTTTGGTGGCAAGACCCGGATCATCGACTTTGCGCTGTCGAATGCGGTGAATTCCGGCATCCGCAAGATGGCCATCGCCACGCAATACAAGGCGCACAGCCTGATCCGCCACATGCAGCGCGGCTGGAGCTTCTTTCGGGCGGAGCGGAACGAATATCTGGACATCCTGCCCGCCAGCCAGCGGGTGAACGAGAACAAATGGTATATGGGCACCGCCGATGCGGTGACGCAGAACATCGACATCGTGGATGATTACGATGTGAAATACATCATCATCCTGGCGGGCGATCACATCTACAAGATGGATTACGAGGTGATGCTGCAACAGCACGTCGCCACCGGCGCCGATGTGACCATCGGCTGTCTGACCGTGCCGAAGGAAGAGGCCACAGCCTTTGGCNNTGCCTGGAAAAACCCGCCAATCCGCCGACCATTCCGGGCGATCCGGCCAATTCGCTGGCCTCGATGGGGATCTATGTCTTCGATTGGGCCTTCCTGCGGGAATTGCTGATCCAGGATGCCGAAGACCCGAATTCCAGCCATGATTTCGGCAATGACATCATCCCGCAGATCGTGGCGGGCGGCAAGGCGATGGCGCACAAGTTCAGCGAAAGCTGCGTGACCACGGGGCTGGAGGATGAGCCTTACTGGCGCGATGTGGGCACCATTGATGCCTTCTGGCAGGCCAATATCGACCTGACGGAATTCGTGCCCAAGCTGGATCTTTACGACAACAGCTGGCCGATCTGGACCTATGCCGAACTGGTGCCGCCTGCGAAGTTCATCCATGACGAGGACGGGCGGCGCGGTTCGGCGATTTCGTCGCTGGTGTCTGGGGATTGCATCGTTTCGGGGTCGGAGGTGCGCAATTCGCTGCTGTTCACCGGCTGCCGGACGCACAGCTATGCCAGCCTCGACCATGTGGTGGCGCTGNNGCCGCATGTCGATGTGGGGCGCAATGCAGAGCTGAGCAATTGCGTGATCGACCGCGGGGTCAAGATCCCCAACAAGCTGGTGGTGGGGCAAGACCCTGACGAAGATGCGAAATGGTTCCGCCGGTCGGAAGGCGGGGTGGTGCTCATCACGCAGGACATGATCGACCGCTGGTCGCGCGCCAAGCTGTGACCGGCTGATTTGCGGATAGGCCGGGGGGCTGTCTGCCCCCNNCCCGAGGATATTTGGGCCAAGATGAAGGGCAAGGTGGTGGCAGGCATGGAGATGAAGCGGGTTCTTTCGGTGGCTTCGGAATGCGTGCCGCTGGTGAAGACGGGCGGGCTGGCCGATGTGGTGGGCGCGCTGCCGGGCGCGCTGGCCGGGGCGGGCTGGCAGATGCGGGTGTTGATGCCCGCCTATCGCGCGCTGCGGGCGCAGATCGCCGGTTGGCCGGAGGTGTTTGCCGAGGCCGATCTGTTCGGCGGGTCTGCGGTGGTGAAGGCGGGCGAAGTGGCAGGGGTGCAGATGCTGCTGGTGGATGCGCCGCATCTTTATGACCGTGATGGCGGCCCCTATAATGTGGGCGGCAGCGACTGGCCCGACAATCCGCGCCGCTTTGCCGCGCTGAGCTGGATCGCGGCGCGGATCGCGCGGGAAGGGCTGGGCGATGGCTGGCGGCCGCAGGTGCTTCATGCGCATGACTGGCAGGCGGGCTTNNCCCCGGCCTATCTGGCCTTCGGCGGGCCGCGCGATGTGGCCAGTGTGATGACTATCCACAACATCGCCTTTCAGGGCTGGGCCGATGCCGGGCAGCTGGCAGCTTTGCGGCTGCCGGGGCACGAGTTTCATCCGGCCTCGCTGGAGTATTATGGTGGGTTGTCGAGCCTGAAGGCGGGCCTCGTGACGGCGGACCGCATCACCACCGTTCCGCCCAGCTATGCGGCCGAGCTGATGCGGCCGGAATTCGGCATGGGGCTGCAGGGGGTGATTGCGGCGCGTGCGGCGGATGTGGCGGGCATCCTGAACGGGGTGGATGCCGGTGTCTGGGCGCCCGAGGCGGAGCCGGTGCCCTATGATGCGCGGCGGATGAAGGGCAAGGCGGAAAACCGCGCGGCGCTGTGCGCGGAATTCGGGCTGGACGTGCCGGGGCCGCTGGCCATCGTGGTCAGCCGGATGACCGATCAGAAGGGCATCGACCTGCTGCCACAGGTGCTGCCGGAATTCATCGCGGCGGGCGGCGGGCTGGCCATGCTGGGATCAGGTTATCCGGCGCTGGAGGCGGCGATGCTTACCATGGTGGCGCGTTTTCCGGGCCGGGTGGGGGTGCGGATCGGCTATGACGAAGGGCTGAGCCACCGGCTGTTTGCGGGGGGGGATGCGGTGCTGGTGCCCTCGCGGTTCGAGCCTTGCGGGCTGACGCAGATGTATGGGCTGCGCTATGGCACCGTGCCGGTGGTGGCGGCGGTGGGCGGGCTGGCCGATACGGTGATCCATGCCAACCCGGCGGCGCTGGCCAGCGGGGTGGCGACCGGCATCACCTTCCATCCCACCGATGCCACCGCCTTTGCCCAGGCGTTGCGCCAGCTGGTGGCGCTGCATGGCGATCCGGCGCAATGGGCCAGGGTGCAGAAGCGCGCCATGGCACAGCCGGTGGGATGGGAGGCCTCGGCCGCCGAATATGCCCGGCTGTATGACAGCATCCTGCGCGGTGCGGCATGAGTGCGGCGGCTGCCCNNCTCCCTGGCCGATGGGCGCCACCTTCGATGGCGAAGGGGTGAATTTCGCGGTGTTTTCCGCCCATGCCCAAAGGGTGGAGCTGTGCCTGTTTTCGCAGGACGGGCGGCGCGAATTGTGCAGGCTGGAACTGCGCGAGCGAGATGGCGATATCTGGCATATCCATGTCGGCGGCCTGCCGCCCGGCACCTTGTATGGCTACCGCGTGCATGGGCCTTATGTGCCGGAGGAGGGGCATCGCTTCAACCCCAACAAGCTGCTGATCGACCCCTATGCGCGCCAGCTGTCTGGTCGGCTGAAATGGTCGGATGCGCTGATGGGCTACAAGGTGGGGTCGCCCCGCGCGGATATGAGTTTCGATCCGCGCGACAGTGCCTTTGCCGTGCCGAAATCGGTGGTGGTGGATTCCAGTTTTCACTGGGGGCCGGACCGGCCGCCGCGCCATCCGCTGAATGAAACGGTGATCTACGAGGCCCATGTGAAGGGGCTGACAGCGTTGCATCCTCAGGTGGAAAAGGGCCAGCGCGGCAGCTATCTGGGGCTGGCCTCGGATGCGGTGCTGGAACATCTGGTGAAGCTGGGCGTCACGGCGGTGGAGCTGCTGCCAGTGCAGGCCTTTGTCGATGACCGTTTTCTGATCCAGAAGGGGCTGCGCAACTACTGGGGCTATCAGACCATCGCCTTTTTCGCCCCCGAACCCCGCTATATGAGCCGGGGCGAGATCTGGGAGTTTCAGACCATGGTGCGCCGCTTCCATGCGGCGGGGATCGAGGTGATCCTGGATGTGGTCTACAACCATTCCGGCGAGGGCGACGAGCTGGGGCCGACGCTGGCCTTTCGGGGCTTCGACAACCGCAGCTATTACCGCCTGCGCGAGGGCGGACGCTATTACATCAACGACACCGGCACCGGCAACACGCTGAACCTGACGCAGCCCATGGTGCTGCGCATGGTTATGGACAGCTTGCGCTACTGGGTGGAGGAGATGCATGTCGATGGCTTCCGCTTCGATCTGGCATCGGTGCTGGGGCGCGAGGCCTATGGCTTTGATCCGAATGGCGGTTTCTTCGATGCGATCCGGCAGGATCCGGTGCTGAGCCGGGTGAAGCTGATCGCGGAACCCTGGGATATCGGGCCGGGCGGCTATCAGCTGGGCGCCTATCCGCATCCGTTTCTGGAATGGAACGACAGGTTCCGCGATGGCGTGCGGCGGTTCTGGCGTGGGGATGCCGGGCTGGCGCCGGATCTGGCGAAGCGGATTCTGGGCAGTTCGGAACGGTTCGATCATGCCGGGCGGGCGGCGACATCCTCGGTCAATTTCATTACCGCGCATGACGGGTTCACCCTGCAGGATCTGGTCAGCTATACGACGAAGCACAATCTGGCCAATGGCGAGGATAACCGCGACGGCCATTCCGACAATCATTCCGACAATTTCGGGGTAGAGGGCACCAGCAAGCTACCCACGGTGCGGGCGGCCCGTGATCTGCGCAGGCGCAACCTGCTGGCGACCCTGCTGCTGAGCCAGGGCACGCCGATGATGCTGGCGGGCGACGAGCTGGGCAACAGCCAGCAGGGCAACAACAATGCCTATGCGCAGGATAACGAGATTGGCTGGGTGGACTGGGGGCAGGAGGATGCGGGGTTCACGGCTTTCGTGGCGCGGCTGATCGCCTTGCGCCGGGCGCATCCGGTGCTGCGGCAGAAGCGGTTCCTGCATGGCAAGACACGGGCGGCGGATGGTCTGCCCGATGTGATCTGGCGCCGGGCGGATGGCGGGCAGCCGGGCCCCGAAGACTGGCATGACCATGCGCTGCGTTGCCTGTGTCTGGAGCTGCGGATGGCGGCAGAGGCGGGCACCGACAGCCAGGAGGCCGTGTTCATGGTGTTCAACGCAGGCGAGGCGCGGGCGCTGACCCTGCCGGATACGGCGCCGGGTTGGCGGCTGTTGCTGAATAGCGCGCAGCCCGAGGCGCCGCCGATGGATGCCAAGCCGGGGCTTGAGGTTCCGGCACATTCCGTGCTTGTTTTCGAAGCAATTCAAACCTGAGGGCCGATATGACCGCCTTGACCATTGCCACCCAGCCGATTGCCGGGCAAAAACCCGGCACTTCGGGGCTTCGCAAGAAGACCCCGGTGTTCATGGGGCCGCATTACCTGCAGAATTTCGTGCAGGCCACCTTTGATGCCATCGGCGGGGCGGCGGGCAAGACCTTCGTTCTGGGCGGCGACGGGCGCTATTTCAACGACAGCGCGGCGCAGATCATCCTGAAGATGGCGGCGGCCAATGGCGCGGCGCGGGTGATCGTGGGGCAGAATGCGGTGCTGTCGACCCCGGCGGCCAGCCACCTGATCCGGCTGAATCAGACGGATGGCGGGCTCATCATGTCGGCCAGCCACAACCCCGGCGGGCCGGAAGAGGATTTCGGCGTGAAGTTCAACATGCCGAACGGCGGCCCCGCGCCCGAGGCCGTGACCGAGGCGATGTATCAGCGCACCACCGAACTCACCGAATACCGCATTTCGGATGCCCCGGATATCGACCTGTCGGCCATCGGCCGCACCGAGGTTGATGGCATGGCGGTGGATGTGGTCGACAGCGTCACCGATTATGCGGCGCTGATGGAAA
>DOMY01000046.1 GCA_003509785.1 Gemmobacter sp. | reverse complement strand
CCCATCCCGGTGGCCGCCGCCGCGCATTACCACATGGGCGGCGTGGCCACCGATGCCGATGGCCGCTCTTCCCTCCCCGGCCTCTGGGTCTGTGGCGAGGCGGCCAGCACCGGGCTGCATGGTGCCAACCGTCTCGCTTCAAATGGCCTGCTGGAGGCGCTGGTCTTCGCCCGCCGCGCCGCCGATTCCCTTGCCGCCAGCATCCCTGCGGCGGACGCGCCCCCCGTAGCCCTGTCGTTCCCGCCCGGCGCACAGGGCGCAGATGCGCCCGCCGTGGCCCGCCTGCGCCGGATCATGAACGATCATGTCGGCGTGGTGCGCAGCGCCGCAGGCCTGACCCGGGCGCTGGCCGATCTGGCCGATATCGCCCAATCCGCGCCGATGACAGAACCGCTGGCCAATATGCTGGCCGCCGCCCGCCTGATCGCGGGCGCGGCGCTGCTGCGGCAAGAAAGCCGGGGCGGCCATTTCCGCCTCGATTTTCCCGCCGCGAATCCCGCGCTGGCGCAAAGATCGCGCCTGACGCTTGACCAGATTCCCCTGACGGAGATTGCCTGAATGTTGCCCGACCTTCTGCTGGAACCGCTTGTCCGTGCCGCGCTGATCGAGGATCTGGGGCCGATGGGCGATGCCACCTGCCGCGCCGTGATTCCGCCGGGGCTGACCTATGCAGCCCGGCTGAACGCCCGGGGCGCGGGCGTGTCCTCTGGCCTGCGCATCGCCGCCATGGCCTTCCGGCTGGTCGATCCGGCGCTGCGGATTGACCAGATCGTGCAGGACGGTGCGGCGATTGGCCGGGGGGAAACCCTGATGGTGATCGAAGGCGCTGCCGCCTCGATCCTGATGGCGGAACGGGTGGCGCTGAATTTCGCGGGCCGGATGTGCGGCATTGCCAGCCTGACCGCGCGCTTCGTGGCCGAAACCCAGGGCACCAAAGCGCGCATCACCTGCACCCGCAAAACTACCCCCGGCCTGCGCGCGGTGGAAAAAGAGGCGGTGCGCCACGGCGGCGGATCGAACCACCGCTATGGCCTGTCGGATGCCATCCTCATCAAGGACAATCACATTGCCGCCGCCGGGGGCATCCGCCCGGTTNNGGTGCTGGAGGCCTCCAGCCGCGCCCGCTCGCATATGATGCGCGTGGAAATCGAGGTCGACCGGCTGGATCAGCTGGCCGAGGGTACAGAGATCGGCGGCGCCGATGTCGTGCTGCTGGACAATATGGCCACTGCCGATCTGGCGCAGGCCGTGCAGATGGTGGCGGGCCGTCTGGTGCTGGAGGCTTCGGGCAATATGGCGCTGCCCCGCATTGCCGAAGTGGCGGCCACCGGGGTGGATTACATCTCGGTCGGTGCGCTGACCCATTCTGCCCCGGTGCTGGATCTGGGTCTGGATTTCTGATCCCGCCGGGGACGGGCGACCTCTTGATCGCCCCTGCCGCGCCGCCATCAGCCGCGGCGCGGACTCATTTCTGCGGCGCTCCTGTCCCGCCTGCCTGTCCCGACACAGGCCAGACGCAAACCCGACGCGGATCAGACGCAGGCCAGACCGGCCTTTCACTGCCCTGCCGTGCTGCACAGGTCTTTGCCGATTGCAGCAGATGACCAAAGCCGCCCGGCCCCCTATGTTGGTTTCAGCACCAACAAGGAGGCCGATATGAGCTGGAACCCCGCACTCGACCCCGAAATCCCGATCGGGGATGCCGTGGATGCCATCGAAACCGTCATCGTGGCGCGGGCCCGCGATCTGGGCGGATTCGAGGTGCGCCGGGCGCTGCCCTCCACCCAGCGGCAGATGGTCGGCCCCTTCATCTTCTTCGATCAGATGGGCCCCGCCGAATTCGTGACCGGCAAGGGCATCGACGTGCGCCCGCATCCACATATCGGTCTGTCGACCGTGACATATCTATATCGTGGAAAGATGCACCACCGCGACAGCCTCGGCACAGATGCCTGGATCGAGCCGGGCGCGGTCAATCTGATGACGNNCCTGGCTGGCGCTGCCCAAGGACCACGAGGATGACCCCGCCGCCTTCCACCATTCCCCCAAGGCCGATCTGCCGGTGCTGGAAGGCGAGGGCAAAGAAGTGCGGCTCATCATGGGTCATGGCTGGGGCGCACGCGCGCCGGTGCCCACCTCCAGCGAAACCCTTTATGCCGATGCGATTCTTTCCGCCGGTGCCTCATTGCCCTTGCCCGACGATCACGAAGATCGCGGCGTCTATGTCCTCTCGGGCGAGGTGAGCGTCGGCGGCCAGACCTTCGGCCCGGGGCAGATGCTGGTGTTCCGTCCGGGCGACCGGATCTCTGTGAAAGCAGGCGAATCCGGGGCGCGGCTGATGGTTCTGGGCGGGGCCACCATGGATGGGCCGCGCCATATCTGGTGGAACTTCGTGGCCTCCAGCAAGGATCGGATCGACGCGGCCAAAGAAGCCTGGCGCGCCGGAGACTGGGCGCATGGCCGCTTTCGTCTGCCGCCGGCCGATGATGCCGAATTCATCCCGGCACCAGAAAAATGAAGGCAGGCCAATAATTTGCGAGTTTCTGAAAAAATCGTATTCCGGGCGCTTGACGCCGCCTGCGCCGAACCGTAATACACGCCTCACATCCGGGCGCTGGCTCGGGCGGCACAAGCGGTTGTAGCTCAGTTGGTTAGAGTATCGGCCTGTCACGCCGAGGGTCGCGGGTTCGAGCCCCGTCAACCGCGCCACATCATACCTGCATAAAAGCCGGGCCTTCGGGTCCGGCTTTTGCCATTCCGCCCGCGCCATTCCGCCGCCCATCCAAACCCGCCCCTCTCCGAACCTGCCGCCGCAGGGGGCGCCCGCGCCCCCTCTTGCCTGCGGCAATTCACCCCCTGGGGATATTTGAACCAAGATAAAGGAGGGGCGGGCCCGATCTGCCTTTATCTTGGCGGAAAATATCCTCGGGGGGAGGCGCCCGGCACGGGCGACGGGGGGCAGACAGCCCCCCGCCAGCGCCGGATGCGGGATCATAGTTTCAGGCGATAGCGTACATGGCCGTCATAGGGCGCATAGCTGTCATAAAGCGCGCGGGCGCGGCTGTTGGTTTCATCCGTGTGCCAGTACAGCCGATGCCAGCCGCGTGCTTTTGACAGGGCCACCAGATCATCCAGCAGCGCCCGCCCGACACCTTTGCCCCGGGCGGCATCGCTGACGAACAGATCTTCCAGATAGCAGTCATCCCCCATCACCCAGGTGGAGCAGTGATGGTGGTGCAGGGCGAAGCCCAGCATCCGGTCGCCCTCGAACGCCAGCCGACCCGACAGAGGCGCCGCCGGATCCATCAGCCGGGCCCAGGTGCGGTCTGTCACCGCCGGATCGAGATCGACTTTGTAGAAGGCCAGATAGCCGCCCCAGAGCGCCCGCCAGGCGGTTTCATCGGCGGGGCTTGCGTCGCGGATCTGCAGGGTCATGCCAGGCTCTCCAGCAGGCGGGCCCAGCTGCGGATGCCTTTGTGGAAACATTCCAGATCGTATTTCTCGTTCGGGCTGTGGATCTGGTCATCGTCGCGGCCAAAGCCCAGCAGCATGGCATCCATGCCCAGATGGGTCTTGAAATAGCCCGCGATCGGGATCGAACCGCCACAGCCGACATAGGCGGCGGCGCGGCCCCATTCCGCGCCCAGGGCGGCGCGGGCGGCCTCGAAGGCGGGGTGGGTGATCTGCATCACGCCGGCCGGGCTGGCGCCATGATCGGCAAAGCTGGCGGTGCAATCGGCGGGCAGTTGATCGCGCACCCATTGCCGGAAGTTTTCGCGCAGCTTTTCCGGGTCTTGCTGGCCGACCAGACGGAAGGACACCTTGGCGCGGGCCTCGGCCGGCAGGACGGTCTTGAACCCGTCGCCGGTGTAACCGCCAGAGATGCCGTTCACCTCGGCCGTGGGGCGCGACCAGATCATTTCCAGCGGCGTGCGGTCCTGTTCGCCTGCCGGGACGGAAAGCCCCACATCGCCCAGGAATTTGGCATGGTCGAAGGCGAGGTTCTGCCATTGCGCCCGGATGTCATCGGGCAGTTCGGTGACGCCATCATAGAAGCCCGGCACCTGCACGCGGCCGGTATCATCGTGCAGATTGGCGAGGATTCGCGCCAGCACATGCACCGGATTGCGCGCCAGGCCGCCGAACATGCCAGAATGAAGATCCTTGTTGGCGGCGTGGATGGTGATTTCCTCGCCCAGCAGCCCGCGCAGCATGGTGACGNNCCGCGGTATCCTGGAACAGGCCGGTATCGCAAATCAGTGCGATGTCGGCCTGCAGTTCCGCCGCGTTTTCCTTCAGGAAGGGGATGAGCGAGGGCGAGCCTGATTCCTCTTCGCCTTCCAGAAAGATCGTCAGGCGGCAGGGCAGGGTGCCATGCACCGCTTTCCAGGCGCGCAGCGCTTCCAGAAAGGTCATCAGCTGGCCCTTGTCATCCGAGGCGCCGCGCGCGCGGATCACCTTTCCCTTCGGCGTGTCCTGCAGTTCGGGATCGAAGGGATCGCGATCCCACAGGGCCAGCGGATCGACCGGCTGCACATCGTAATGTCCGTAGAACAGCAGATGCGGCCCGCCTGTCCCGCCATGGGCGACAACCATCGGATGGCCGGGNNCCAGCCAGTCGGCGGCGCGGGCGCAATCGGCCTTGAAGGCGGGATCGGTGGAAATCGAGGGGATGCGCAGCAGGGCCATCAGGCGGTCCAGCGCGTCGGGCAGGGTGGCGTCGATCTGTGCCAGCACGGCCTCTTGCGACATTGTCTTCTCCTTTTCGTGACCCGGATCGGGGATGGCGGCGAGCCTAGCAGGCTGTTCCCCCCTGTCCAGAGCTGCCGGGGCGCGATAAAAGGGCGGCCAGCACAGCGGAGGATCAGGATGACACGCAGGTTCAGCCTTTTGTTCATGGCCATGATTTGTGGCGGCACTGCCGCATCGGCAGAGCCGGTGACGGGGGCCGCTGCGGGCAAGCTGCTGTTTCCGCCCAAGGCGGCGGCGGTCGAGATGCTGCCGCAGGATGCGCTGAGCGGTACCGATGTGGCGGCGCTGAAAATGGTGGGGGGCGGGCAGCCCTATTACGGGGCCATTGCCATTTCGCCCTCGGAATAGCTGATGGTCGAGGCGACGGTTGCGGCGGTCAATCACCACAATGCCGATGCGGCCAAGGCGGCGGCCTTGAAGGGCTGCGAGGAAAAGCGCAAGGGCGCCAAGGCCTGTGCCGTTGTGGCGGTGATTACGCCGGATGGCTGGAGCGCGCGGGATCTGCAGCTGTCTGCCGATGCGACGGCGNNTGACGGCGGCCTTTGCCGAACATTATGCCGCGCCGGGGGCACTGGCCGTATCGCCCGGCACTGGCAATTTCGGGATCGCCAAGGGTGAGGGCGCCGGGGATGCGGCGGTGGCAGCCTGTGAGGAAAAGGCCAAGGCCGGGGATTGTGCCGTGGTGATCCTGGACTGATGCGACGAAGGTTGGGGGATATATCCATATTGTAAGGCTTGAATATATCCCTCCCTGCCGTATCCTGCGGCATGGATCTGGCGTATCGGGGGAGCGGGACAAAATGCCCACTTTCCGATTCAGGATTTGACCAATATCAAGGCGCCCACTGCCGGGGCCGCTTAATTCAAGCCCAGCACGGCACCTCGCCGCAGAGCCAGGGAGACGGAAATGGACTATGACAGGACACTCGACAGCGCGATCCAGCGGCTGCATGACGAAGGGCGCTATCGCACCTTCATTGATATCGAGCGTCGCAAGGGCCATTTTCCCCATGCCACCTGGCGCCGGGCGGATGGCACCGAAAAAGACATAACCGTCTGGTGTGGCAACGATTATCTGGGGATGGGCCAGCATCCGGCGGTTCTGGAAGCCATGCATGAGGCGCTGGATGCCACCGGCGCCGGATCGGGCGGCACGCGCAACATTTCGGGCACCACGGTGTATCACAACCGGCTGGAAGCCGAGATTGCCGATCTGCATGGCAAGGAAGCGGCCTTGGTGTTTTCCAGCGCCTATATCGCCAATGATGCCACGCTGAGCACGCTGCACAAGCTGTTCCCCGGGCTTATCATCTATTCCGATGCGCTGAACCATGCCTCGATGATCGAGGGGATCAAGCGCAGTGGCGGGGCCAAGCGGATCTTCCGGCATAATGATGTGGCGCATCTGCGGGCCCTGATCGCGGCGGATGATCCGGCGGCGCCCAAGCTGATCGCCTTTGAATCGATCTATTCGATGGATGGCGATTTCGGCCCGATCCAGGAAATCTGCGATCTGGCCGATGAGGTGGGCGCGCTGACCTATCTGGACGAGGTGCATGCCGTGGGCATGTATGGCCCACGTGGCGGTGGTGTGGCCGAACGGGATGGCCAGATGGCACGGGTGGATATCATCAACGCCACCTTGGGCAAGGCTTTCGGTGTGTTCGGCGGCTATATTGCTGCAAGTGCGAAGATGGTGGATGCCATCCGGTCTTATGCGCCGGGCTTCATCTTCACCACCTCTTTGCCGCCGGTGGTGGCGGCCGGGGCGGCAGCGTCGATCGCCTTTCTGAAGACGGCAGAAGGGCAGAAGCTGCGCGATGCGCAGCAGCTGCACGCCAAAGTGCTGAAGATGCGGCTGAAGGGCATGGGCCTGCCGATCATTGATTACGGAAGCCATATCGTGCCGGTGGTGATCGGTGACCCGGTTCACTGCAAGATGCTGTCGGACATGCTGCTGGAGCATTGCGGCGTCTATGTGCAGCCGATCAATTTTCCCACCGTGCCGCGCGGCACCGAACGGCTGCGTTTCACGCCGTCGCCGGTGCATGACCTGAAACAGATCGAGTCACTTGTTAAGGCAATGGACACGCTTTGGGGGCATTGTGCGCTGAATCGTGCCGAGGCTTCGGCCTGATTTCTTCTGCGGGTGCAAATGTCACTTGCCCGTGTTAGCTTTAGTCGCAATAGACAGAAACGAGTCGAGGACCAACCCGACTCGGGGACTTCGGGAAAGCTGTGGGGCAGGGCGCATGATCTGGCGGAGGACGCAACCTTCGGCGACAGAGATCGACAAGCCAAAGGGATTTGACGATTTCGAGCTTCGCCTTGGCGATGTGATGCGCGGCGAACGGGCCACGCTGGGTAAATCGCTGCTGGATGTGCAGCGCGAACTGAAGATCAAGGCGACCTATATCGCCGCCATTGAAAACTGCGATATTTCGGCCTTTGAAACCCAGGGTTTCGTGGCCGGATATGTGCGGTCTTATGCGCGATATCTGAATCTTGATCCCGATTGGGCTTTCAAGCGGTTCTGTGACGAGGCGAAGTTCGAGGTGGCGCATGGCATGTCTGCCGCTGCCGCCCCGGCCACGATCACCGCGGCCCGTGCCCGCAATACCGCGCCTTCGGAATTTCGTGATCCGCTGGCCAACCCCAATGCCCTGTTCGTGCCCCGCAGCCAGAGCGTGCTGAGCCGGATCGAACCGGGCGCCGTGGGATCGCTGATGGTGCTGGTCGCCCTGATCGGGGCGCTGGGCTATGGTGGCTGGTCGGTTCTGCAAGAGGTGCAGCGCGTGCAGCTGGCGCCGGTGGATCAGGCGCCCGAAGTGGTGGCCGAGATTGATCCGTTGGGCAATATCGACGCGATGCCGCCCGTGGTGCGGACCGAACCCGAAACCGGCAGCACCGTGCTGGCCGATGCCGGGCAGGGCGGCGATCTGCTGAACCGGCTGTACCGCCCCGAGGCGCTGGATGTGCCGGTGCTGGTGTCGCGGGATGGGCCGATTGCGGCCATCGACCCGCGGCAGACCGGCACGCTGGCCCCCGGCGAGGCGGCGGTGACGGAGGTTGCACAGGTGGCTGGCAGCCCGGTGACACCGGAAGCCGCGGCCGAGGGCACAGTGCAGGTTGTGGCCGAGGCGCCGAAAGGCGTGGAGATCCTGGCCGTGCGCCCCTCGTGGGTGCGGGTATCGGCGGCGGATGGCACGGTTCTGTTTGAAAAGATCCTGGATTCCGGCGAACGCTATCCGGTGCCCCCGATGGAACAGGCCGCGCTGCTGCGGTCTGGCAATTCGGGTTCCGTGTATTTCGTGGTCAATGGCCAGACCTTCGGCCCGGCTGCCCCCGGCCCGCAGGTTGTGAAGAACGTGGCGCTTTCGGAAGAGGCGCTGACGGCGAAATATACCGTGGCCAATATCGGGGATGATGCCGATCTGGCGCGGATCGTGAATGTGGCGCAGGCCGATGCCGCCATCGCCCCGCCCGTGGCTGAGTGATTTCACCGCTGCGTGATGTGACGGTGGTATGGATATCGAAGGCCCCGGTGGCAGTTGCCCCGGGGCCTTCGGGCTTTTATGTATCGGGCTGCAAGCAGCGAGAGGCAGATCATGTCGCATAACCCCATTCGCCCCTGGCGGAACATCGAGCGGCGCAAGTCGCGGCAGATCATGGTGGGCAAGGTGGCCGTGGGGGGCGATGCGCCGATCTCGGTGCAGACCATGACCAATACCATCACCTCGGATGTGGCGGCCACGCTGGAACAGGTGCAGCGCTGCGCGGTGGCGGGGGCTGATATCGTGCGGATTTCCACCCCCGATGAAGACAGCACCCGCGCGCTGAAGGCCATTGTGGCGGAAAGCCCGGTGCCGATCGTGGCGGATATCCATTTCCACTATAAACGCGCGATCGAGGCGGCAGAGGCGGGCGCGGCCTGTCTGCGCATCAACCCCGGCAATATCGGTGATGCCAAGCGCGTGGCCGAGGTGGTGCGGGCGGCCAAGGATCACGGCTGTTCGATCCGCATCGGGGTGAATGCGGGCAGCCTGGAGCGGCATCTGCTGGAGAAATATGGCGAGCCTTGCCCGGATGCCATGGTGGAAAGCGGGCTCGATCATATCAAGCTGCTGCAGGACAACGATTTTCACGAATACAAGATCAGCGTGAAGGCCAGCGATGTGTTTTTNNCGCCTATCAGCAGCTGGCCGAAGCCACGGATGCGCCGATCCATCTGGGCATCACCGAGGCTGGTGGTCTTATGTCGGGTACGGTGAAATCTGCGGTGGGCTTGGGCAATCTGCTGTGGGCGGGGATCGGCGATACGATCCGGGTTTCGCTGTCGGCCGATCCGGTGGAAGAGGTGAAGGTCGGGTTCGAGATCCTGAAATCGCTGGGCCTGCGGCATCGCGGTGTCACGATCATTTCCTGCCCCAGCTGTGCGCGGCAGGGATTTGACGTGATCAAGACGGTTTCGGCGCTGGAAGACCGGCTGGCCCATATCACCACCTCGATGAGCCTGTCGATCATCGGCTGTGTGGTGAACGGCCCGGGCGAGGCGCTGATGACGGATATCGGCTTTACCGGCGGTGGGGCGGGATCGGGCATGGTGTATCTGGCGGGCAAGCAAAGCCACAAGATGACCAATGACCAGATGGTGGATCACATCGTGGAACTGGTGGAGCAGAAGGCCGCCACGCTGGAAGCGGCCAAAGACGCGGCCGAGTGAGGCCTAGCCTGCGCGCTCCATCGCGCGCAGCGAATCCACCATATGGTCGATGAAGGCGCGCAGCCGGGCGGTCAGGCTATGCGCCGAGGGGTAGACGAAATAGAGGCCGCGGCGCGGGCTTGTCCAGTCTGGCAGCACCTGCACCAGCGTGCCTTCGGTCAGGCAGGGCTGAGCCAGCAGCCAGGGCAGCAGCGCGACGCCCGCGCCGGCAATGGCCGCATCGCGGACGGCGACGAAAGACCCCAGCGCCAGACCGGGGCGCAGGGGCACGCTGACCTCTTCATTGCCGCGATGCAGTGGCCAGGGGCCCAACCAGCCTGCGGCAATGGTGACTTGCGGATAATGCGCCAGATCTTCGGGGCTGCGGATCGCGTCGATCCCTTGCAGAGTGGGGGCGGCAGCCAGAACGGCATGGCCATGGGTCAGCAACCGGGCGATCTGGGCCGAGTCTTCCATCGGGCCAAAGCTGATGGCGCCATCAAAGCCTTCTTCCAGCAGATCGGGCGTGCGGTCGACGAAATGGATTTCCAGCGTGACGTCGGGATAAAGCGCGCGGAATTCGGCGCTGATCCGGCCCATCAGCACCACGCCCAGCACCGGCGGCACCGAAATGCGCAGATGCCCCTTGGGCTGGCCGCCGCTTTCGCCAAGCGCGCGGCGGATGTCATCCGCCTCGCCCAGCAGGCGTTCGGTGCGTGACAGCAGCACCTCGCCCTCTTGCGTGATGTGCAGCGAGCGGGTGCTGCGTTCGATCAGCCGCACCCCCAGCAACGCTTCAAGATCGGCGATGCGTTTTGACAGGGTGGATTTGGGCACCCGCAATTGCAGGGCCGCCGCCGCGAAAGAGCCTTCGCGGCACACCGCCCGAAAGGCGCGCAGGGCGGCAAGATCGAGGTCTTTATCCATGATTGTGGATGATACTTCCCAGAATGGCTGTCTTGTCCATGAATAGGATATGCCCCAGATTCCCGGAAGAACATGCACGAAAGATATATAAATGACCGACGTTCCTCAACCGGGGCGGCGGCTGACCGTTTCGGTATTGCTGCTTGCCGCCATGACGATCATGGCCAATGCCACCATCGCACCATCGCTGCCGGGTCTGAAGGCCCATTTCGCCGATGTCGAAGGGATCGACACCCTGGCGGGGCTGATCGTTACGCTGCCGTCGCTGGCGATCATGCTGACCGCCGGGCTGGTGGGATGGATGTCAGACCGATACAACCGGCAGGTGATGCTGGCGCTGTCGGCGCTGGCCTATGCCATTGGCGGCACCACCGGGCTTTGGGCCGATAGCCTGGGCCAGCTGCTGGCCGGGCGGCTGCTCTTGGGCTTTGGCGTGGCGGGCACCATGACGCTGGGCATGGCCTGGGCCGCAGACCTGTGGCAGGGCGAGGCGCGGGCGAAGTTCATGGGCCTGCAGGGCGCAGCCATGTCGGGCGGTGGCATCGTGGTGATGCTGCTGGGCGGCGCGCTGGCAACGCTGCACTGGCGCGGGGCCTTTGCGGTTTATGCGCTGGTGCTGCCGATTGCCGGGTTTGCGCTGGTGATGCTGGCCCCCCATGCCAAGCGGATCACGGCGCGCCGCACGGCGGCCGAAACGGTGCGCCATGCCCCGGCAGAGCCGTTTCCGTGGAAGGCCTATGCTATGATCGCGCCGCTGGCCTTTCTGTTCATGGCGAGCTTTTACGTGATGCCGACGCGGCTGCCATTCCTGCTGGCCGAGGTGGGCGTGACCAATGCCGCCGTGACCGGCGCGGTGATGGCCTCGATGACGCTGGTTTCGATGCCGGGCGCGCTGCTTTATGGCCGCATCCGGCGCTTTCTGTCGCCCATGGCGATCTTTGCGGCCTCCTATCTGCTGATGGGGCTGGGGGTCGTGCTGGTGGGGCAGGCGCAGGGGCCGGGGCTGGTGGTGCTGGGGCTGATGATCGCCGGGCTGGGCATGGGGCCCTCCATGCCGAATTACACCACCTATTTCATGAGCTTTGTTCCGGCATCGCAGCGGGGCCGGGCCTCTGGCCTGCTGACCACGGCCTTCTTTGCCGGGCAGTTCGCCTCGCCGCTGATTTCGGCACCGCTGGTGGCGGCCTTCGGTCTGCGCGGCGGGTTCGATGCGATGGGGATCGGGCTTCTGGTGCTGGGTCTGGGGATCTTTGGCTTCCGCGCGCTGCGGGGCAGCGAGGGTCTGGCGGAAACCCGTGTGGCAGCCGCCACGGCCGAGGCGCGCTGAGGCGCACCCCGGTGGGTCTGAAGACGGTTCAGCCGTCCTTGCGCTGGCCTTCGACGATCTGGCGCATCCCGTCCAGCGGCACATAGCCGCGCACCATCGTCTGGTCGATGACAAAGCTGGGCGTGCCGTTGATCTGCAGGGTGGTGCCGAGGGCATGGTTTGCCGCGATCACCGCCTGCACCTCGGACGAGGCCATCTTGGCGGTGATGGCCGCCGCATCCAGCCCCAGATCGGTGGCCAGCCCGGCCAGCGCCTCGGGTGTGGCATCGCCCCGCAGGGTCATCAGCGCATCATGGGCCTTCTTGTAGGCGTCATCCCCGGCCACCATGCGGGTGGCGATGGCGAATTGCGACGACAGCAGCGACTGTTCGCCCAGGATCGGGAATTCCTTCACCACGAAGCGGATGTTGCCATCCGATTTCACCAGCTCTTCGGTGTCTTCATAGGCCTTGCGGCAATAGCCGCAGCGGTAATCGAGAAATTCGACAAGGGTGATATCGCCCTCGGGATTGCCGCCCACCCAGCTGGCGGGATCGTTGTAGATCGCATCGGCATTATCGGCCAGCATCTGCAGATCGGCCTGCATGGCATCATCCTGCTGGCGCTGTTCCAGCACGCCGATCGCCTCCATCAGGACTTCGGGGTTTTCCATCAGATAGCTGCGGATTTCGGCGCGGAAGCTGCTGCGTTCGGCATCGGTCATGGCGGACAGATCGAAAGCGGCAGCGGGCAGGGCTGCCGCAAGCGTCAGGGCGGCAGGGGCAAAAAGGCGGGCGATCATGCAAGTCTCCGTCATGCGGCGGGCGGTTTGCTGCCCGTGCGCAAGGGCGGGGCCCCGCCTTGACGCGCGCGCCCCGCCGGGCCAGTGTCGCGCCGAGTTTAAGGGGGCTGTGATGCGGGTTTCAAGTCGGGGAATTGTCGATCCCTTCATCGTGATGGATGTGATGGAGGCGGCCCGGGCGGCCGAGGCGGCAGGGCGGCACATCATCCATATGGAGGTGGGCCAGCCCAGCACCCCGGCGCCAGCAGGCNNTCCGCCATATCGTGCATATGGAAGTGGGCCAGCCGGGCACGCCCGCACCTGCCGGAGCGCGGGGCGCGCTGGCGCAGGCGATGGAGGCCGGGGCCCTGGGCTATACCGTGGCGCTGGGTCTGCCGGAGCTGCGGGCGGGCATCGCCGGGCTTTACAAGCGCTGGTATGGGGTGGATCTGAACCCCGAGCGCGTGGTGGTCACTGCCGGATCGTCGGGGGCCTTTCTGCTGGCCTTTACCGCGCTCTTCGATGCGGGCGACCGGGTGGGCCTGGGCGAGCCGGGCTATCCGAGCTATCGCCAGATCCTGCGCGCGCTGAGCCTGACGCCGGTGGGTATTCCAGCGGCGCTGGAAAACCGGCTGCAGCCGGTGCCCGCCGATCTGGCGGGGGTCGACATGCAGGGCATGATCGTGGCCAGCCCCGGCAACCCCTCGGGCACCATGCTGTCGCGCGAGGCGCTGGCGGCGCTGATCGGCCATTGCCGGGATCGCGGCATCAGTTTCGTGTCGGACGAGATCTATCACGGGCTGCATTACGGCGACCGCTGCGTGAGCGCGCTGGAAATCAGCGACGATGTCTATGTGATCAACAGTTTTTCCAAGTATTTCAGCATGACGGGCTGGCGCATCGGCTGGATGGTGGTGCCCGAAGATCATGTGCGCATGGTGGAACGGCTGGCGCAGAACATGTTCATCTGCCCGCCCCATGCCAGCCAGATCGCGGCCCTTGCTGCGCTGGATTGTGTGGAAGAGCTGGAGGCCAACCGGACCGTCTATGCCGAAAACCGGCGGCTGATGCTGGAGGGCCTGCGCGCGGCAGGGTTCACGAAGATCGCGCCGCCGGACGGGGCCTTTTACGTTTACGCCGATGTGAGCGAGTTTACCGACAATTCGCTGGCCTTCGCGGCCGAGATTCTGGACGCTGCTGGGGTGGCGGTGACGCCGGGGCTGGATTTCGATCCGCAGCGCGGGGCGCGGACCTTGCGGTTTTCCTATGCGCGGGCCACGGCGGATATTGCCGAAGGGCTGCGGCGGTTGCAGGTCTTCATGGCGGGCCGCAAGCGGGCGTGACGGGCAGACGCCTCCGGAGCGGGGGGATTTGGGCCAAGAGGAAGAGGGCGGGATGCGGGCAGTTCTTTGGGCGCTGGTGATGATCTGGGCGGGCTGTGCATCGGCCCCGGCGCAGGATCTGACGGCGCTGGCACGGTTTCAGCCGGAACGATCGGAGATCCGGGTGACGGAGACTGCGGTGCGCCTGTCTTTGGGGCTGAGCCAGCCTGTGCCATGGCGGGTGCGTCTGCTGGCCGATCCGCCGCGGCTGGTGATGGATTTCCGCGAGGTGGACTGGACCGGGATTGACGCGCTGGCGCATGACGGCCTGCCTGCGCTGCACGCGGGGTTGTTCCGGCCCGGCTGGTCGCGGCTGGTGGCGGAACTGCCGGGGCCGATGGTGGTGGACAGCGCCGGGATGCAGACCGATGGCGCGGCCACCGTGGAGGTGGTGCTGCGCCCCGCCAGCGCCGAGGAATTTGCGGCGCGGGCGGCCGCCCCCGAACCGCCGGGCTGGGCGCTGCCCGAACCGGCCGATCTGCCGCAGCCCGTGGCGCAGGGCGAAGGCCCGATGGTGGTGGTGCTGGACCCGGGGCATGGCGGCATCGACCCGGGGGCCGAGCGTGACGGGGTGAACGAGGCCGGGCTGATGCTGGGCTTTGCGCGCGAGCTGAAAGAGCTGTTGCTGCGCGATGGCGGGTTTGAAGTGGTGATGACGCGCGAGGAAGATACATTCGTGCCGCTGGAGGGGCGGATCTCCATCGCGCGGGCGGCGGGCGCGCATGTCTTCCTGTCGCTGCATGCCGATGCGCTGGCAGAGGGGGAGGCGGTGGGCGCCACCGTCTATACCCTGTCGGATGAGGCCTCGGATGCGGCGGCGGCCACTTTGGCCGAGCGGCATGACCGGGCCGATCTGCTGGCCGGGGTTGATCTGACCGAACAGGATGACATGGTGGCGCGGGTGCTGATGGATATCGCCCGCACCGAGACCGAGCCGCGCATTGCGCGGCTGGTCGGGGCACTGGAAACCACGATCAAGGGGGCGGGGCTGAAGATGCACCGCCATCCGCATCAGCGCGCCGGGTTTTCGGTGCTGAAATCGCCCGATATCCCCTCGGTGCTGCTGGAACTGGGCTTCATGTCTTCGGAGCGGGATCTGGCGCGGCTGCGCGATCCGGCCTGGCGGGCGCAGATGGCCGTGGCATTGCGCGATGCGTTGAAGCTGTGGGGCGCGGAGGATGCGGTTCTGGCGCCGCTGTGGCGCCAGTAACGATGGCGGGAAAGCGCCGGGAACAAGGGCCGGAGGTTTTGACCTGCGGCCCCGATGCGCCTATATGGGGGCACGGCTGGCAAGGGGAAATTGCGTGCTCAGGTTCATCGGGTCTTTTTTCGGGGCCATTTGCACTCTGGTAACGCTGGGGCTGATGGCGGCTGCGGTTTCCGTGGGCGCAGTGCTGTGGTTCTATTCGCGCGATCTGCCCAGCCATGAAAGCCTGGCGAATTACACCCCGCCGACGATCAGCCGCCNNCCGCCTGTTCGTGCCGATCGAGGATGTGCCCGATCTGGTGAAACATGCCTTCGTTTCGGCGGAGGACAAGAATTTCTATCAGCACCACGGCTATGACGCGCGCGGGATTCTGGCGGCGGGTTATGAGGCCGTGGTGTCGCGCGGGCAGAATGTGCGCGGCGCATCCACCATCACGCAGCAGGTGATGAAGAACTTCCTGCTGGGGGGCGAGCGGCGGATCGAGCGCAAGGTGAAGGAAATCATCCTTGCCACGCGGCTGGAAGAAACGCTGAGCAAGGACAAGATCCTTGAGCTGTATCTGAACGAGATCTTTCTGGGCCAGAATTCCTATGGTGTGGCCGCTGCGGCGCAGACCTATTTCAACAAATCCTTGGCCGAGCTTGCCCCGCATGAGGCGGCCATGCTGGCCTCCATGCCGCAGGCGCCGGGCGAATATCACCCCGTGCGGGCCAAGGAGCGGGTGACGCAGCGCCGCAACTATGTGCTGCGCGAGATGCTGGACAATGGCTATATCGACCAGGCGACTTATGATGCCGAACGGGTGCTGCCGCTGAAATCGGTGCAGAACGGCGATTATCCGGCCTTCCGCAACAGCCTGCCGCCGCGCGACTATTTCACCGATGAAATCCGGCGCCAGCTTTCGGGGAATTTCGGCAAGGAGCAGTTCTTCGGTGGGGGGCTTGCGATCCGCGCCACGGTGGACCCGGAGCTGCAGGAGGCCGCCGCCAAGGCGATGCGCGCCGGGCTGGAAAAATACGACCGGGGCATGGGCATCTGGCGCGGCACCCGCAAGACCATCGCGGCAGACCGGCTGGGCAGCGAGGCCGACTGGCGCGCGGCGCTGGCCGAAACGGAAGTGGCCCGCGATATCGAAGGCTGGTATCCGGCCGTGGTGCTGAGCCTGGGCGACAGTTCGGCCCGGATCGGCATCGAAGGCGTGGACGAAGATGCCGATGGCCATTTCATCCCCGCCGAAGATGTGACCTGGGCGCGCAAGCGGCTGGCCGATGGCGGGCTGGGCCGCAAGGCCCGGGTGGCCGCCGATCTGCTGGATGTAGGCGATGTGGTGCTGGTGCGGGCGGTGACGGCCGATGCCGATGGCAGCTTTATCCGCTGGTCCCTGCGTCAGGTGCCGGAAGTGCAGGGCGCCTTCATGGCGATGGATGTGTTTTCGGGCCGTGTTCTGGCAATGCAGGGCGGCTTTTCCTATCAGGATTCGGTGTTCAACCGCGCGACCCAGGCAACACGCCAGCCGGGATCGAGCTTCAAGCCCTTTGTCTATGCCGCCGCGCTGGACAGCGGCTTTACCCCCGCCACCATCGTGGTCGATGCGCCGATCGAGGTGAATACGCCGCAGGGCCTGTGGCGGCCCAAGAATGCGTCGAACAAATTCTATGGCCCGACGCCCCTGCGCACCGGGATCGAACAGAGCCGCAACCTGATGACCGTGCGGATCGCACAGGAAATCGGGATGGATACCGTGGCGGGCTATGCCGAACGCTTTGGCGTGTATGACCGGATGCAAAGTTTCCTGTCGAATTCGCTGGGGTCGCAGGAAACCACGCTGCTGAAGATGGTGGCGGCCTATGCGATGTTTGCCAATGGCGGCGAGCGCGTGGACCCCACACTGGTCGACCGCGTGCAGGACCGTTACGGCAAGACGATCTACAAGCAGGATCAACGGACCTGCGTGGATTGCGCTGCACCGATGCTGCCGCAAGGCGAAGCGCCCAGCCTGAAATCCTCGCGCGAGCGGGTGATGGATCCGATCACCGCCTATCAGCTGACCTCGATGATGGAAGGTGTGGTGAAACGCGGCACGGCGCGCGGCATCAACCTGCCGGTGCCGGTGGCGGGCAAGACAGGCACCACCAATGATGCCAAGGATGTGTGGTTCGTTGGCTATACGTCGAATATCGCGGCGGGCTGCTATATCGGTTATGACAATCCGCGAACTCTGGGCGGCAGCGCCTCGGGTGGGGGGCTGTGCGGGCCGGTGTTTGAAAGCTTCATGCGGACCGCGATCAAGAAATATGGTGGCAGCGCGTTTGAAGTGCCGCCGGGCGGTTTCTTCATGAAGATCGACCGTTTTTCTGGCGCGAAACTGTCGGATGATGCCACGGGCGATAATGTGATTTCGGAATATTTCCGCGAAGGCACCGATCCCAGCTATGGCATCGGGGTGATGGTGGATGGCGGTTTCGCCATGGGATCGAACCTGCCGCTGTTTGCGGCGGGCGAGGCCGATATGGGCGGGGCCTCTGTCACCACGGCCAGCGGCAAGACCAAGGTCATTCCGAAGAAGGCCGATTTCGGCACCCTGTCCTCTGGCGGGCTTTACTGAGCTTTCTCACGCCGCCTGTCCCTTGCCCGGCGGCGCGCAAGCGGGTATCACCCGCGCCACACCTGTTTGCGACCGTAGCTGAAAGACCGATCCATGCGCGCCGAAACCCAGAACAACGCCGAAGCCATCCGCAAGTCGCTGGCCCTGCTGGCGCAGCGCATGGATTACGAAATGGCGCCGCACCGGCTTGAAGAATTCAACGCCATGATCGAAGACCCGAACCTGTGGAACGATCCGGCCAAGGCGCAGAAGCTGATGCGCGAACGGCAGATGCTGATGGATGCGCTTGGCACCTACAAGCTGATCGACAGCGGGCTGCGCGACAATCTTGAGCTGATCGAACTGGGCGAAATGGAAGATGACGCCGAGGTGGTGGCCGAGGCCGAGGCCGCGATCAAGGCGCTGGTGCAGACCGCCCGCGAAAAAGAGCTGGAGGCGCTGCTGGATGGCGAGGCCGATGGCAATGACACCTTCCTGGAGGTGAACGCGGGCGCCGGTGGCACCGAAAGCTGCGACTGGGCCAGCATGTTGGCGCGGATGTATACCCGCTGGGCCGAAAAGAAGGGCTACAAGGTTGAACTGCAGTCGATTTCCGAAGGGGAAGAGGCGGGCATCAAATCGGTGGCCTACAAGATCAGCGGGCCGAATGCCTATGGCTGGCTGAAATCGGAATCGGGTGTGCACCGTCTGGTGCGGATTTCGCCCTATGACAGCGCGGCGCGGCGGCATACCTCGTTCAGCTCTGTCTGGGTTTACCCGGTGGTCGATGACAATATCGAAATCGTCATCCCGCAGAACGAGATCCGCATTGATACCTATCGGTCTTCGGGTGCGGGCGGGCAGCACGTCAACACCACCGACTCGGCGGTGCGGATCACCCACTTGCCCACGAATATCGTGGTGACCAGCTCGATGAAATCGCAGCACCAGAACCGCGAGATTGCGATGAACGCGCTGAAATCGCGGCTGTATCAGCTGGAGCTGGACAAGCGCAACGCCGCCGTCAACGCCGCGCATGAAGCCAAGGGCGATGCGGGCTGGGGCAACCAGATCCGGTCTTATGTGCTGCAGCCCTATCAGATGGTGAAGGATCTGCGCACCGGGGTGGAAACCTCGGATACGCAGGGCGTGCTGGATGGCGATGTGGATCGCTTCATGCAGGCGACGCTGGCCATGGATGTGGCGACGCCGCACCCGATCACCGCCCGGGAGGGGGACGGGGTGTTCACGACGATCCTGCGCATGCGGGAGGCCGGGGTGCGCCGCATGCCCGTGGTCGACAACCTCGGTGGGCTGGTGGGCATCCTCACCGTGGACGACCTGATCGAGGTCTTCGCCGTGGAGCTGGGGGAGGTGGCCCGGATCATCGCCCGCCAGGCGGGCCGGGAGCGCAAAGCAAGGACCTGATCGGGTCAGGCTACTTGACGTAGCCCCAGCCGCGGAAGGTCTCTTGCAGCTCCTCGCTCAGCTCGCCGCCCCGCCCGGCGATGCCGCCGACGATGGGCATCCGCCACAGCCAGAGCCCCGGACCTCCCTTGGGTGGGTCCCGGTCGCTGTCCAGGTGGACCCGGGGGTCCGCGTCGCTCAGCTGCAGCGGCA
>DOMY01000169.1 GCA_003509785.1 Gemmobacter sp. | reverse complement strand
GCATCGGCGGCATCGACGGCGCCGCCGGGAAAGACATATTTTGACGGCATGAACACCGCGCTGGCGCCGCGCATTCCCATCAGGATCTGCGGCCCGGCGGGTGTCTGCCGGGCCAGGATGACGGTCGCGGCCGGGCGGATCGGTTGATCCGTCACGCGCGGCCCCCGAACCCGTGCATCCGGCGCGACCATTGCAGGGCGACGAAGGCCCCCTTGATGCGTTGCAGCAGCCACAGCGACAAGGCGACGGTGGCCACCGAAAAGACGGCCGTCAGCACCAGAGGATCGGGGCGCCATTTCACGAAGGCCCAGAGCACGGCCGGACCCACGATATGGCCGACCACGAGGATGGTGATATAGGCCGGGCCGTCATCGGCGCGCTGGTGGTGCATTTCCTCGCCGCAGACCGCGCAGGTATCATGCACCTTGAGATAGCTGCGCAGCAGCGGGCCGGTGCCGCAATTGGGGCAGCGCCTGCGCCAGCCGCGCAGCAGGGCCGGGCCGATCGGCCTTTCGTCAATGCTCTGTGCCGGGTCGGTCATCGGGTTTTCCTCATGCGCCTGTGCTGCATCTTATGCCGGCCGCCCCCGCCCCGGAAAGGGCCGCAGATAACATGCGCCGGAAAGTCGCAATTCACCGGACCGTGATAGCGGGGGCTGCAGAATTTGGCAATTCGGCGACGGAATGCCCGGATCGAGGCGTTTCAGGAATAACGGTGCCATGCAGAGGCGGGCCGTGACACAATCAGGAGACTGACCATGCAGAAAAGAACCCTCGTATACACGCTGACCCTTGCGGCTGTGACCTTCGGTGCGCTGGGCACGGCGGCCATGGCGGACCGGATGCGCCATGACGGGCATCCGATGATGGGCCATGGCGCGATGATGGATTTCGACGCGCTGGATGCCGACAAGGATGGCAAGGTGACCCAGGAAGAGCTTGCGGCGCATCGCAAGGCCCGGATCGACGGGCTGGATGTCAATGCCGATGGCAAGATCGACGCCGCCGAGCTGGTGGCCATGCAGATGCGCGAGGCTGAAACCCGCGCGAAAGAGCGGGCCGACCGCATGATCGCCATGATGGATGCCGACGGGGATGGTGCCCTGGGGGCGGCAGAACTGCTGGCCATGCCGATGCCCGGTGCCAGGATGATCGAACGGCTGGATACCGACGGCGACGGGGCGATCAGCAAGGCCGAATTCGATGCCGTAATGGCGCGGATGGGCGAGCGTGGCGGGCCGCGTGGCGAAAAGGGCAAAGGCCCGAAACATGGCAATGATGACTGAGGCCTGATCGCGGGGGCAGGTCTGCCGGAAGGCAGGCTGCGCCCCCATCCCCTTCCGCGCGGCTTGTGGAGGGGGGCACCGGGGAATACTGCTGTCTGCGATGTCCATGCCGCTTGATGATCTTGCCCATCTGCCCGAGGAAACGCTGCTTGCGCTTTATGCTGCGGGTGACCGTTCGGCTGCGCGGGTGCTGACCCTGCGGCTGACCCCGCGTATCCTGGGATTTGCCGCGCGCCTGCTGGGCGACCGAGCCGAGGCCGAGGATGTGGCGCAAGAGGCGATGCTGCGGCTGTGGCGCATCGCGCCGGACTGGCGACCGGGCGAGGCGCAGGTGACAACCTGGCTGTACCGCGTGGTCAGCAATCTGGTGACGGATCGCCAGCGCGCCCGGACAAGGAGGCGGGCGGATTCGCTGGAGGATGCGGCGGAGCCGGTGGATGAAAGCCTGGGCGCCTATGCCACGCTGCTGGAACGCGACAGGATGGCGGCGCTGGATGCGGCGCTGGCCCTTTTGCCCGACCGGCAGCGTCAGGCTGTGGTGCTGCGGCATCTGGAGGGGCTTTCCAATCCCGATATTGCGACGATCATGGAGATCGGCGTGGAAGCGGTGGAAAGTCTGACGGCGCGCGGCAAGCGCGCCCTTGCCGCCGCCCTTGCCGGGCAGCGGGCCGAACTGGGATATGAGGATGAGGGGGTGTCGCCATGACGCCGCAGGATCTGGAAGAGCTGTTTGCCGAAGCACGGGCGGCGCATTCGTCTGCGGCCCCGCCGGACCTTTTGGCGCGGGTGTTGACCGATGCCTATGCTGTGCAGGATCTGCAGGATGCGCAGGCCGGGCCTGCCCCTGTGGCGCGCCGGGGGTTCGGGCTGCTGCGCCTGTGCGCGGGCCTGTTCGGGGGCACGGCGGGCATTGCCGGGCTTGCCACGGCCATGGTGGCGGGGGTGGCCATCGGGCTGGTGCAGCCCGCGCCGGTTTCTGCCATGACGACACTGCTGTGGCCCGAAGAGGCCGCGCTGGATACCATAGAACTCATCCCGAATTTCGGGGCACTGTTGCCGGAGGGTTGAGCGATGAAGACCGAAGTGACGCCATCCGAACCGCCGCGCCTGTCGCGCGGGCTGCGGCTGGTGCTGATCCTGTCGCTGGGGTTGAACCTTGCGGTGGCGGGGGCTGTGGTGGCGCTGGCCATCAAGGGGCCGCCGCAGCCGCGGGGCGACATGGTGCGCGATCTGGGATTTGGCGCCTTCAACGAGGCGCTGGATGACAGCGACCGCGAGGCGCTGCGTGCTGGGTTCCGCCAGAAGATGCCGGATATTGGCAAGGCCAAATCCGTCATGCGGGCCGATCTGGATGCCGTGCTGGTGGTGCTGCGATCCGAGCCCTTTGATCCGGCGGCGCTGGATGCCGTATTGGCCGGGCAGCGTGAGCGGGTGTTGGAGCGGGTGCAGCTGGGCCAGACCCTGCTGCGCGAGCGGTTCACCGCGATGACCCCCGCAGAGCGTGGGGCCTTTGCGGACCGGCTGGAAAAGTCGCTGACGCGGCACGGCAAGCGACACTGAGATGGCAAGCGACGCTGAGGCGGATCAGGCGGCGCTGCGCCCCAGCATCACCTGATTGCGCCCGCCCGCCTTGGCGGCCAGCAGGGCGTGATCGGCCTTGTTGACCAGATCGGCCAGACTGCCCTGTTGCAAGACCTCGGCCCCGGTGCCGCCGGCGAGGCCGATGGAGACGGTGACATGCAGGGTTTCGCCCCCCGGCAGAGGGATCGGGCGGTTCTGCACCACGGCGCGAATGCGTTCGGCGGTGGCGCGGGCTTCGGGCATGGCGGTATCAGGCAGGGCAACCAGAAATTCCTCGCCGCCGATGCGGGCGATCAGATCGGAACCGCGCAGATTGTCTGACAGGCGCTGGGCGACGGCCACCAGAACCGAATCGCCCGCCGCATGGCCCCAGCGGTCATTCACGCTTTTGAAACGGTCGATGTCGATCACCATCACGGCGAAAGCACCGTTGCGCAACAGTGCCCGTTCCGCGATGGCGGCCAGCCGGGGCAGGGCGTAGCGGCGGTTGTAGAGGCCGGTCAGCGGATCAATCGCCGCCAGCCGCAGACCATCGCGCAACGAGGCGCGCAGCCGGTCTGCCATGCGTTTCTGCGCCAGAAGCCGCTGCAGGCGCAGCGCCAGTTCGGCGCCGCCGCCGGATTCGGTGCAGATATCGTTCGCGCCCATGTCATAGGCCATGGCCGCTTCGGGCAGATCGGTGTCGGGCATCATCAGCAGCGTGGTGGCATGGCGGCTGGCACTGCGCGAGCGCAGTTCCGACAGCAGGCGCAACCCGCCCCCCGCCCCGCCCAGATCGCTGTCGATCACGAAAGCATCGGCGGTGGCCCCGGGATCGGCCAGCGCCTCGGCCCGGGAGAGCACAAGGACATGATCGGCCAGCCGCCGGTCCAGCAGCTTGCGCCAGCGCAGCGCCGTGTCGCGCCGTTCGGTAACAAGGGCGGCCGTGCCCGGCATGTCGAAGGTGGCGGCGGGTTCGGCCAGCCCGAGGTCGCGCAGGGCAGCGCCCCGTTCCGTCAGATCCGTGAGCATGGCGCGGCTGCGCAGCAGGTTGCGGATGCGCGCCATCAGCAGCGGTTCGGATACGGGCTTTGCCAGAACATCATCCGCCCCGGCCTGCAGGGCGGGCAGGCGCTGGGCCGCGTGGCGCGGGCCGCAAAGCGCGATCACCGGGATATCGGCGGTGCGGGGATTGCTGCGCAACGCCTCGATCACCGCGGTGCCGGGCTGATCGGGCAGGGCAAGATCCAGCACCACCAGATCGGGGCGGTTCTGCAGGGCGGCGGCAAGGCAGCTTTCGCCGTCCTTGGCCAGAAGCGGTGCATAACAGGCCTCGGCGAGCCTGGCCTTCAGCACGATGCGGTTGGTCGCCACATCATCGACGATGAGGATCTTTCCGACCATGGCATTGCTCCTGTTCGCGCAGTATGACCCTGTGACAGACAGCATCCGGCCATTTGGTTAAGATTTGCTTTCCAAGTGTTAATTCAGCGGCCGTTTCCACAGGGGGTTTTCAGGATGACGACGCGGGATTCGGCCGAGACGCTGGCCTTGCAGGCGCTGGGCTGGCTGCTGGGGCAGGAAGAGCTGTTGCCGGGCTTCCTGGCCGCCAGCGGGGCAGCGCCGGGTGATCTGGCAGGGCTGGCGCGCGACCCTGAATTCATGGGGGCGGTGCTGGATTTCCTGTTGCAGGATGACGAGATGGTGATCGCATTCTGCGATGCGGCGGGCCTGCGTTACGAGGCGCCGATGCAGGCCCGGGCCTTTCTGCCCGGCGGGCCGGGGCCGCACTGGACCTGAGGCGGCGCCCCCTTGCCAAGGCGGGGCGAATCCCTATCCTGCCGCCGCGCGGAGCAGGAGATTGCGGCATGATCCAGGGTTTGATTTTCGACAAGGACGGCACGCTGTTCGATTTCCGTCGCAGCTGGGGCGCCTGGGTGCAGCGCCTGCTGGCCGATATTGCCGAGACCGAGTCGCACAAGGCGATTCTGGCTCAGGCCATCGGGTTTGACCCGGTGACCGGCGATTTCGCGCCGGATAGCCCGGTGATCGGCTGCACCGCGCCCGAAATTGCGGAAGACCTGCTGCCCTATCTGCCCGGGACAGAGGCTGATGCGCTGGTAGCCCGGATGAACGCGTTGGCGGCCAGTGCCGCCATGGCAGAGGCCGTGCCGCTGCTGCCCTTGTTCACCACGCTGCGGGCGCGCGGGTTGAAGATCGGGCTGGCCACCAATGACACCGAAGCCCCGGCGCGGGCACATCTGAAGGGGCATGGGCTGCTGGCCTCTTTCGATTTCATTTCTGGTTACGATTCCGGTTACGGAGGTAAACCCGCCCCCGGCCAGCTGTTCGCCTTTGCCCGCCAGACCGGGATTGAACCGGGCCGGATCGCGATGATCGGGGACAGCCTGCATGACATGGCGGCGGGTCGGGCGGCGGGCATGGTCTGCGTGGCGGTGCTGACCGGCATTGCGGAAGAGGCCGAACTGAGCCCCCATGCCGATGTGGTGCTGCGCGATATTGGCGCCTTGCCGGGCTGGCTGGATGCTTTCGTGGCGGCCTGATCGGGCCATCGCACGAAAACGACCAAAGTTTGTCGCAGGCATTGTCTGCGTGACAATCGGCTTTCCGTCATCCTGATCGCAGTGAGATGCGGCCCGGAGGATGAGCATGAGCGACGATCAATCCCGCAAGCGCAAGGCGGGCACGCGGTCCGGTGGTCATGCGGGCAACCGGGCGCGATCCCGCGCGGCGGTGATCGACCAGATGCCCTGGCGCATCCCGGTCAACCCCGACCGCCCGGTGGAACCGCTGGATGCCGAAGGCGTGCAGCGCGTTCATGCCACCGCGATGCGCATCCTGAAAGAGATCGGCATCGAGATGCTGAACCCCGAGGCCTGCGAGCATCTGCGGCAGGCGGGGTGCAAGGTTTCGGGCACCAATGTGAAATTCGACGAGGATTTCGTGATGGAGATGGTGCGCCGTGCGCCATCGCAATTCACCATCACCCCGCGCAACCCCGAGCGCGAGGTCATCATCGGCGGCAAGCACATGGTCTTCGTCAATGTCTCCAGCCCGCCGAACGCCTGGGATCTGGAGCGCGGCAAGCGGTCCGGCGATTTCGAGACGTTCAAGGAATTCATGAAGCTGACGCAGTATTTCAACTGCATCCATATCGCGGGCGGCTATCCGGTGGAGCCGGTGGATATTCACCCCAGCGTGCGGCATCTGGATTGCCTGTTCGAAAAGCTGACGCTGACCGACAAGGTCTGCCACGCCTACAGCCTCGGGTCCGAACGGGTCGAGGATGTGATGGAGATGGTGCGCATCGCGGGCGGCCTGTCGGATGCGGAATTTGAAGAAAAGCCGCGGATGTATACCAACATCAACTCGGTTTCGCCGCTGAAGCATGATTACCCGATGCTGGATGGTGCCATGCGCCATGCGCGGCGCGGGCAGCCGGTGGTTGTGACGCCCTTCACCCTGGCGGGCGCCATGGCGCCGGTGACCATGGCGGGCGCCGTGGCGCTGAGCCTGGCCGAGGCGCTTTCGGCCATCGCGCTGTTGCAATGGATCAAGCCGGGCTGCCCGGTGGCCATCGGCACCTTCACCTCGAATGTCGACATGAAATCGGGCGCGCCGGCCTTTGGCACGCCGGAATACATGCGCGCCACGCAGATGACCGGGCAGCTGGTGCGGTTCTACGGGGTGCCGCTGCGGTCTTCCGGTGTCTGCGCGGCCAATGTGCCGGACGGGCAGAGCATGTGGGAAACCTCGAACAGCCTGTGGGCGGCGGTGCAATCGGGCACCAATATGGTGTATCACGCGGCGGGCTGGCTGGAGGGCGGGCTGATCGCCAGCCCCGAGAAATTCGTGATGGATTGCGAAGTGCTGCAGATGATCCAGCGCTATTGCGAAGCGGCGACCTTTGCCACCAGTGATGATGATCTGGCCTTCGATGCTATCCGCGAAGTGGGGGCGGGCGGGCACTACTTTGGCTGTCAGCATACGCAGGACCGCTATCAGACCGCCTTCTATGCGCCCTTTGTCAGCGACTGGCGCAATTACGAGGCCTGGCATCAGGATGGTGCCGTCTGGACGAGCGAACGCGCGCACCGGCTTTACAAACAGATCCTTGCGGATTTCGAACCGCCCGCGATGAACGGCGACCACCTGGAAGAGCTGACCCGCTTTGTGGCCCGCCGCAAGCAGGAGGGCGGGGCGCCCACCGATTTCTGATATGCCCGATTTCTAACGGCCCCGATTTCTGACAGGCCTGCTGGGGCCGCACTGGCCCCCGCCCGGCCAAGCGGCTAATCTGATCCGAAAGCCGGATCGGAGACAGACATGACCCCGCAGATGCAGCACAGGCTGGAAATGGGCGCCATCGGCGCGGCGGCGGGTCTAGCCTGCCATCTGCTGGCGCTGGTCTTCGACGGCGATCTGCTGGGCGCGCGGGCGGGGCTGGCACTGGCGGCCTTGCTTTCGGTGTTCTTTACCGCGCTGCTGGCGATGACCGGGCCCCTGCGGCCGGGCCGTGCGGCGCTGGGGGCCTTTGGTCTGGCGCTGGTGGTTGCGGGGCTGCTGGCATTGGCCAGCCTGCGCTTTGACACGGCGGAAGAGCTGTTTGAAAGCCCCATCCCGTTCCTGTCCTATCTGGTGCTGTGTTTCGTGCCGCTGCCCTTTGTCGTCGCGGCCGTGCAGGGCCATTGGCGCGATTATGCGCTGCTGTTTTCCGCCGCCTGGACCATCGTGATCCGCTATGCGGCGGCCTGGCTGTTTGTGGGGGTGGTCTGGCTGGTCATCTTCCTGTCGGATCTGCTGCTGTCGCTGGTGGGCATCGAGGCTTTGGGCGATCTGTTGATGCTGCAGCCCGTGGCGCTGGTGGTGACGGGTCTGGCGCTGGGTCTGGCGATTGCGGTGGTGGATGAGCTGGCGGATGTGGTGTCGCCGGATCTGGTGCTGCGGCTGCTGCGGCTTTTGGTGCTGCCGGTCTGTATCGTGCTGGGGCTGTTTCTGATCGTGCTGCCGGTGGCAGGGATCGAAACGGTGTTCAGCAGCATTTCGGCCGCGGCAACGCTGCTGACGATTTCGGCGCTGGTGGCGACGCTGGTGACGGCGGCGCTGGATCAATCGGGTGCCGAGCAAAGCCGCAGCCCGCTGATCCTGCAGCCCGCACGGGTGCTGGCGCTGATGTTGATCGTGCCCTCGGGGCTGGCGGTCTGGGCGGTATGGGAACGGGTGGCGCAATATGGCTGCNNGGGTCTTTGCCGCCGTGGTGGCTGTGCTAGGGCTGGGCTCTGGGCTGATCTATCCCGGCGCTGTTCTGCTGGGCCGGGGGTGGGAGGCACGCATCCGGCAGGGGAATATCGTCATGGCGCTGGCGCTGCTGGCGGCTGCGGCGCTGCTGCTGACCCCGGTGCTGAACCCGCAGGCGATTGCCGCGCGCAGCCAGCTTGCCCGGTTCGATGACGGGCGGCTGACGGTCGAGCGGCTGGATCTGGCCGCGCTGGAGGAATGGGGCCGCGCCGGTGACAGCGTGCGGCAGGCGCTGGAGGNNGGAGGCTCCCGCCGCTGATCCTGATCTGACGGATGAACGGCTGCGGGCCAATCTGGTGGCACGGATGCCGCTGCGGCCTGCCGGGGCGACCGCGCTGCGCGATGCGGTTCTGGCGCAGCTTTGGACCGACGAATTGCACGAATGGAACGATCTGTGCAGCATGGCGCTGCCGGATGGTCGCCCGCGCTGCGTGCTGGTGGCGGGTGATTTCTGGCCCCAAACCCCGGGGGACGAGGCGCTGGTGATCCTGGCGGATGCCGAGGGCTATCTGCGGCTGTCGGGTTTCGGGGCGCTGGAGGGTGGGCTGACGCGGCTTTCGGTCTCGACCCTGGGGGCGTCGGTGCCGCAGGGCGAGGCGGCGCTGGCCTATCTGGCCGGGGTNNCAGGATGTGCAGGGCCTGCGGATGATGCCGCAGCCCTGAGGCGCGATAGGGAATTGTTAAGCCCCCGCAGGCTAATCTTTGCGGGAATCAGGGGGCTTACGCCATGCACGGTCTCATCAACAGGTCGATCCAGTGCTTTCTGCGCGATACCTATGGGGCGCCGGTCTGGGCCCGTATCGTGCGTGAGGCGGGCCTTGGGTTCGACAGTTTCGAAACCATGCTGACCTATGACGCCGCCCTGACCGATGCCGTGCTGCAGGCTGCGGCGCATGTGCTGGGCAAGCCGCGCGATTATGTGCTGGAGGATCTGGGAACCTATCTGGTGACCCACGAAAACACGCAGGCGGTGCGCAGGCTTCTGCGGTTTGGCGGTGTCAGCTTTGCCGATTTCCTGCATTCGCTGGAGGATTTGCCAGGACGGGCGCGGCTGGCCCTGCCGGATATCGAATTGCCGCTGCTGGATCTGCAGGATCATTCACCGCGGGATTTCACGCTGGTCTGCCGGTCACCGCTGGCCGGGGTCGGGCATGTGGTCGTCGGGCTGTTGCGGGCGATGGCCGATGATTATGGCGTGCTGAGCGTGGTAGAACATCAGGGCAGCTGCCCGGGAGGTGAGATCATTGCCGTGACGCTGGCCGAAACCGCCTTTGCCAAGGGGCGCCGCTTTGCGCTGGCGCGGGACGGGCAGGGCCATGCCTGACCTCATGCCGAAAGATCGGACATTCGGCCTGGATGCCGCAGCACTCGGGGCTTTGATGCCGATGCACCTGCTGCTTGCCCCCGATGGCCGGATCGAGGCGCATGGCGCCACGGTGGGGCGGATTCTGGGCGGGGCAGGGCTGACCGGGCACAGCTTCTTTGACCTGTTCAGCCTGCGCCGCCCCTCTGGCCTGACCAACATGTCGGCGTTGCGCGCGCGCGCCGGGCAGAGGCTGCATCTGTCGCCGCTGGATCGGCCGACGGCGGTGCTGCGCGGCCTGGCGGTGCCGGTGGGCGACGGGCGACGGCTGCTGCTGAATCTGTCGTTCGGGATCGGGTTGATCGAGGCTGTGCAGGATCACGCGCTGACAGATGCCGATTTCGCCCCGACTGATCTTGCCATGGAACTGCTCTATGTGGTGGAGGCGAAATCTGCTGTCATGCAAGAACTGAAAGACCTGAATCTGCGGCTGCAGGGCGCCAAGACAGTGGCAGAGGAACAGGCGCTGACCGATACGCTGACCGGGCTCAGAAACCGCCGGGCCCTGGCTGCAGAGCTGGAGCGGGCCTTGCAGCTCAGGCAGGATTTTGGCCTGATGCACCTTGATCTCGACCATTTCAAGACGGTGAATGATACCTATGGGCACGCCATCGGGGACCGGCTGCTGCGCGAGGTCGCAAAGGTTCTGCGATCTGAAACCCGGGCTGGTGATACTGTGGCGCGGACCGGCGGTGACGAATTTGTCATCCTGCTGCCCGACCTGGGCGGACCTGCGGATCTTTTGCAGATCGCCCAGCGGATCAATAGCCGTCTGTCGCTGCCGCTGGATTGTGGCGGGCAATCCTGCCGCGTGACCGTATCCATCGGGCTGACGGTCTCCAGTGCCTATGCCCGCCCAAGCGCCGAAGAACTGCTGAATGATGCCGATCACGCGCTTTATGTCGCCAAGCGGGAGGGGCGGGGCTGCACGCGGGTTCACCCGGGCGTATCCCTGCTGAGGTGACGGGCTGTGCGGGGCGACTGTGATGCTTGCCCGGGTCGGCGCAACCCGTTAGGTACGGGCCAAACGCTTCTGCCAAAGAGGGCCATTCATGCGTCTGTCGCGCTACTTCCTTCCCGTGCTCAAGGAAAACCCTGCCGAGGCGCAGATCGTCTCGCATCGCTACATGCTGCGGGCGGGCATGATCAAGCAGCAGGCGGCGGGGATCTACAGCTGGCTGCCGCTGGGCTTCAAGGTGCTGAAACGCATCGAACAGATCGTGCATGAAGAACAGGTGCGCGCCGGGCATATCCCGCTGCTGATGCCCACATTGCAACCGGCCGACCTGTGGCGCGAAAGCGGCCGCTATGACGATTACGGGCAGGAGATGCTGCGCATCAAGGACCGGCATGACCGTGACATGCTTTACGGGCCCACGAACGAAGAGATGATCACCGACATCTTCCGCAGCCATGTGAACAGCTACAAGGATCTGCCGCTGACGCTGTATCATATCCAGTGGAAGTTCCGCGACGANNCCGCGAGTTCCTGATGAAGGACGGCTATAACTTCGATCTGACCAAAGAAGACGCGCTGCACGCCTATAACCGCCACATGGTCAGCTATCTGCGGACCTATGAGCGCATGGGGCTGACGGCCATTCCGATGCGCGCGGCGTCTGGCCCGATTGGCGGGGACAATACGCATGAATTCCTTGTGCTTGCCTCCACCGGCGAAAGCGAGGTCTTCTATGATGCGCAGGTGCCGGATCTGAAACTGGGCGATCGCGCAGTGGATTTCGACAATCGCGCCGAAGTGGCGGCTATTTGCGAAGAATTCACCACGCTCTATGCCCGCACCGATGAAACCCATGACGAAGCGCTGTTCAACGACATCCCGGAAGAGCGCCGCAAGGTGGGCCGCGGCATCGAAGTGGGGCAGATCTTCTATTTCGGCACCAAATATTCCGAAAGCATGGGCGCCACCGTGGTGACCGCCGATGGCAGCCGCGTGCCGGTGGAAATGGGCAGCCATGGCATCGGCGTCAGCCGTCTGCTGGGCGCGCTGATCGAGGCGAACCATGACGACAAGGGCATCATCTGGCCCGGNNGAACCTGAAGCAGGGCGATGCCGGCACTGATGCGGCCTGTGAAGGGCTGTACAAGGCGCTGAAGGCCAAGGGGCTCGACCCGCTTTATGATGACCGGGACGAACGCGCGGGGGCGAAATTCGCCACGATGGATCTGATCGGCCTGCCCTGGCGCATCACCGTCGGCCCGCGCGGGCTGGCCAATGGCGTGGTGGAACTGACCAGCCGCCGCAGCGGCGAAAGCGTGGAGATGAGCGCCGAGGCCGCCGTCGACCGGATCGTGGAGATTTACGCCGCCCATCCGTGAGCGCCGCAAATCTTTTCGAAAAGATTTGCAAATTCCTTCGAAGGAATTTGCGTGACGCGGGGGCCGTATCCGGCCCCCGTTTTCATGTGCGCTTCAAAGGCTGGGGGGATACCGCCGATCCCGGCGGGCTTCCTTGACCTTTGCGGCGCCGGGCGCCAAGTTGCGCGCAGTTTTCAGGCAGGATCATGAGCAACAGCACCCCCCCCTTCGCCGCCTTCGAATGGATGATCGCCTGGCGTTATCTTCGCGCCAAACGGGCGGAGGGCGGGGTATCCGTCATGACCTGGATCAGCCTGATCGGCATCACGCTGGCCGTGTTTGCACTGATTGCCACCCTGTCGGTGCGGGCCGGATTCCGGGCGGAATTCGTCGATACCGTGCTGGGGGCCAATGCCCATGTCACCGTCTATTCGACGGGGGGGCTGGATGATGCAGGACGGCTGCAGCGGGGGTTTGCCGATTACGATGCCGTGGCCGCGCGCCTGGCCGAAGTGCCGGGGGTCACACGGGCGGCGCCGCTGATAAAGGGGCAGGTGATGGCCACCGCCAATGGCGTGAACATGGGGGCCGAGGTGTTTGGCATCCGCGCCGAAGATCTGGCCACCATTCCCCGCGTGGGGGCAGGGGCCGAGGCCATCGGGGATCTGGCGCGGTTCGATCAGGGCATCGCCATCGGTTCGGGCCTTGCACGCGAGATGAACATCGGCATCGGTGACCGCATCCGCCTGATCTCGCCCGACGGGGTGAAGACAGCCTTCGGCACCAGCCCGCGGGTAAATGCCTATGAGGTGGTCTATATCTTCACCGCCGGGCGCTATGACATCGACCGCACGCGCGCCTATCTGCCCTTTGCCGAGGCGCAGGCCAATTTCAACCGCGAGGGCCGCGCCGACGAGATCGAGGTGCTGGTGCAGAACCCGGATGCCATTGCAGGATATGAGCTGCCAATCCTGCAGGCCGCGGGCAGTACAGCGATGCTGTGGACGTGGCAGGACAGTGCCGGGGCCTTTCTGCGGGCGCTGGATATCGAGGATAATGTGATGTTCATCATCCTGTCGATCCTGGTGCTGATTGCGGCGATGAACATCGTGTCCGGCCTTATCATGCTGGTGAAGAACAAGGGCCGCGATATCGGCATTCTGCGCACCATGGGCCTGACCGAGGGCAGCATCCTGCGGATGTTCTTCATCTGCGGGGCCTCGACCGGGCTGCTGGGCACCGCTTTGGGTGTGGGGCTGGGCTGCCTGTTTGCCCTGTATATCGACCCGATCTTTTCCTTTGTGAACTATGTGGCAGGGGGCGGGGTCTGGGATCCCTCTGTGCGCGGCATCTACAACCTTCCCGCCAAGCTGCAGGTGCAGGATGTGTTGTCGGCGGTGGGGCTGAGCCTTGGGCTTTCCTGCGTTGTCACGATCTTTCCGGCGCGGCGCGCGGCCCGGATGAACCCGGTGGAGGCCCTGCGCTATGAGTGATGTTCTGGCGCTGGAAGGGATCGAAAAGACTTATAACCGCGGCAAGGTCTCGGCGGTGACGGTGTTGCGCGGGGCCTCTGTCCGTGTCGCGCGGGGCGAGGTCGTGGCGCTTGTGGCCCCATCGGGGGCAGGCAAATCCACGCTGCTGCATATCGCCGGTTTGCTGGATACGCCGGATGCGGGCCGGGTGCAGCTGGCCGGGCGCGATATGGGCGGCCTGTCGGATCGGGCCCGCACCGAGGCGCGGCGGGGCGAGGTGGGGTTCATCTATCAGTTCCACCATCTGCTGCCCGAATTCACCGCGTTGGAGAATGTGGTACTGCCGCAGCTGGCCAATGGTCGCAGCCGCGCCGTAGCCGAGGCGCGGGCGATGGAATTGCTGGGCCGTGTCGGGCTGTCGCCGCGGGCAGGCCACCGACCGGCCGCGCTGTCGGGGGGCGAACAGCAGCGGGTGGCCTTCTGCCGCGCGCTGGCCAATGCGCCCAAGCTGCTGCTGGCCGATGAGCCGACCGGCAATCTGGATCCGGCCACATCAGAACAGGTGTTTTCGGCGCTGATCGAACTGGTGCGCGAAACCGGGCTTTCGGCGCTGATTGCCACGCATAACATGGAGCTGGCGGGCCGGATGGATCGGGTGATCCGGCTGGATCAGGGGCGGATCGTCGGCTGATCTGCCATGGGTTCAGCCGCAGGTTCGCACGTCACCGAAATCAGAACCACTGGCCCGGTTCCATCAGCCCCAGATCCATCAGCTGTCGGCTGTTCCAGCTGAACGGGGTAGAGCTGTGCCAGCGGAAATCCGTGATCGCATGGCGCGACCCGGGGTTGCTGCGCAGGGCCTTGGCAGCCCGGAACGAACAGATGCAGGCCGTGAGGTTGTGGTGCCAGGGGCAGGAATAGGTGTTATATTCCTCGTCTGAAAAGGTGAAATCGCCCCGCAGTTTCAGGCCCGGCTTGCAGCGGAACAGCCCGATCCGGTCGATCTTTCGGCGGTTCCAGCTGACATGCTCTTCGAACCGCCAGCGCAAGCCGCCAAAGAAATCCAGCTGCCGGTCCTTGGGCTGCCAGTTGCGATCCGGATCCTTGCGGCCAAGCGCATAATACCCTGTGCGGTCCAGATGGGCATCGGTGCGGCTGACGGCATTGGGCTGCGCGGTCAGATCGCCTGCATAGAGGTCGATCACATAGGTCAGCATCGCGTCGCGCCGTTCCTCCGTGTGGAAGGCCAGCAGATCCCGGACGGTGCGGGTTTCGCAGAACGGGAAGAACAGGTATTCGGCATTATAGCAGTAATAGATCCAGCTTCCGGCAGGGGCTGCGGCGCTGATCGTATTCACCGCCTCTGTCACGGCATCATCGGCATGAACATCGTGGCTGATGCGGTGAATCCGGGCCTCCAGTTCTGGCGCAACAGGGATCGCATCATCGGCCAGCAGCAGCACCTGCCGGAAGCCGGTTTGCAGATGATGCTGCAAGGTGCTGTCAACCTCGACCGGATCTTCGGCGAAGATCAGCGCCACCGGGCCCTTGGCCAGCAGCCCCGCATGATCGGCAACAAAGGTCTGGAGCGTGCGGTGATGCATGGGCTGGTCTTTCCTGATCCGGCTGCAGATTTCCTGATCGGGGAGGGCTTTGCAAGCCCGGCCCGGCCCGCGTTGCGCCTGTGGCAGTTTTCCGGTAGAAGGCCCGTTCGAGCACGCAGTCCGCGCTCCATTCCCGAAGTCAGGGCCCCCCGATGACCGACAGCACCGCCATGCCGAAGAAACTGTTCATCAAGACCTATGGCTGTCAGATGAACGTCTATGACAGCGAGCGTATGGCCGAAGCGATGGGGGCCAAGGGCTATGTGACGACCGAGGTGCAGGAAGAGGCGGATATGGTGTTGCTGAACACCTGCCACATCCGCGAAAAGGCATCTGAAAAGCTGTATTCCGATCTGGGGCGGCTGCGGCCGCTGAAGGCTGCGAACCCCGATCTGAAGATTGGCGTTGCGGGCTGTGTGGCACAGGCCGAAGGGGCCGAGATCCTGCGGCGTATGCCGCTGGTCGATCTGGTGGTGGGGCCGCAAAGCTATCACCGCCTGCCCGAAATGGTCGAGGCCGGGGGCAAGGTGGTGGACACCGATTTCCCGACTGAAGACAAGTTCGATCACCTGCCTGCCCGCAAGGCGCTGCGCGGCCCCACCGCCTTTCTGACCGTGCAGGAGGGTTGCGACAAATTCTGTGCCTTCTGCGTGGTGCCTTATACCCGCGGCGCCGAGGTCAGCCGCCCAGCGGCGCGGCTGCTGGCCGAGGCGCGCGATCTGGTCAGCCGTGGGGTGCGCGAGATCACCCTGCTGGGCCAGAACGTCAACGCCTATCACGGTGCGGGTGAGGGCGGCGACTGGACGCTGGCGCGGCTGGTGCGCGAACTGGCGCAGGTCGATGGGTTGGAGCGTATCCGCTATACCACCAGCCATCCGAACGACATGGAGGATGACCTGATCGCCGCCCATGGCGATGTGCCGCAGCTGATGCCCTATCTGCATCTGCCGGTGCAATCGGGCAGCGACCGCATCCTGAAGGCGATGAACCGCAAGCACACGGCGGAACAATATCTGCGCCTGATCGAGCGTATCCGCGCCGCGCGCCCCGACATCCTGCTGAGCAGCGATTTCATCGTGGGCTTCCCAGGCGAGACCGACCGCGATTTCGAAGACACGATGGATCTGATCCGCACCGTGGGCTTTGGTCAGGCCTTCAGCTTCAAATATTCCGCCCGGCCCGGCACGCCTGCCGCCGAAAAGCCGGAACTGCCCGCCGAAGTTGCGGATGCCCGGTTGCAGACTCTGCAGGCGCTGGTCACCCAGCAGCAGCGCGCCGCGCAAGATGCGATGGTGGGGCGCGAAGTCGGTGTTCTGTACGAAAAGGCCGGGCGCCTGCCGGGGCAGATGGTGGGAAAATCCGATCACCTGCACGCAGTCCATGTGGCCGATCCGGCAGGGCAGGTGGGTCAGCTGGTGCGGGTGCGCGTCACCGCCGCTTCGACCAATTCGCTGGCCGCCGAACCGCTTCTGGGCTGAGGAGAATCGCGGCGTTTCGACTTGGCATCCAATCCACGGTGAATTGTGGCAATTTTCAGGCCTTCGCAACAATTGGTCGTTTAACCATACCGAAACGCATAGATTTTGCTTTACTTAATAAGAACCTGACGGCACATCTGATAGGATAAATTCAAGTCACTTGGGTGCATGAAGGGGGCTGCGGCGTGGAGCATTTTTCCAAAGCAGTACGGTTGATGATCGGGGGGCTCGCTGTTGCTGTCGGGCTTGCGGGCGCGGTCAGCGCGCAGGGTGCCCCTGAAATCGCCGGAAAGATTGACTGGGGTGTATGGGTCGATGATGACGGCTGCATGCACTGGTGGGCCGATGGCGGGCTGGAAGGCTATATGCTGGACCGCGTCAACCCGAAGACCGGCAAGCCGGTCTGCCTGAAGCGGAACACCTGCCTGGTGCAGAACACCGATACGCTGTTTGCCACCGACAGCCATACGCTGACATCCTATGGCCGGTCGTATCTGACGCAGTTCTTCCAGCAGGCCGGGGCTTTTGGCTATGCCGTTTACGGCCATACCGACAGCCGCGCGTCGGATGAATACAACATGGCGCTGTCGCAGCGCCGCGCCAAATCGGTGGCCGATGTGGCCCGTTCCGTTGGCGCGATGGTCGAGCGTGAGATCGGGTTTGGCGAACGCCAGCCGGTTGCGCCGAACAATTCTGCCGCGAACATGCAGCAGAACCGTCGTGTCGAAGTCGTTTGCTACAGGTGGTGATCCGATGACCAACCGTTTCCTTCCAGGCTTCGCCCTGATCGCTGTCTCTGCGCTGAGCGCCTGTTCTGACGGGCTGACGCCTTACACGCAAAGCCCCGATACCGTCATTGCCACCGCACAGGACCGTGGGCGCGACAGCGTTCCGCTGGCGCCCGGTGGCGGTGCCATCGCCTATGATCCGGATGGCTGCCAGGGCTGGATCATTGATGATGGTGTCGAAGGCTATTCTGGCCGTCGGTTCGACCCGGTCAGTGGCCTGCCGGTCTGCAACAGCCACTATCCGCCGGGCACTGTGGTGCGGAACTATCAGACCCGTGATGCCGGCATCAACGACTGGGTGCCTTACGCGGGCAAGAACTGATCTGCGGCATCACTGCCAGGTCACAAAGCGTCAAAAAGGCCGCAGTTCGCTGCGGCCTTTTTCATTTCTGCCAAGGAATGTGGCAGTTTCCGGGGTGGGCACTATCTGTGGTAAGGGCACTGTGGCGGATTTGCGCATTTTGCAGGCAAATGCCCAAAGTTGGAACCAGATCACCCAGCTTTGTCTTGTTTCCGTAACGAACCCAGAGCAGAATTTGCCTATGCCACCTCGTAGCCCTCTAGCCGTAAAGGAACAGCACTTGGGCATCAGCGCGCTGACTCCCCCGACCCGTTCAGACGATGTTGTGGAAACGCTTCTGGAGTTTCCGGACAACCGCCTGCTGATCGACCTCTGCGGAGAATACGACCGGAATCTTGCGCAGATCGAACATCAGATGGGGGTCCATATCCTGCGGCGGGGCAACCGGCTGGCGGTGATTGGCGAAAAGGGCACCCGGGATCTGGCAGCGGCCGTTCTGCAATCGCTCTATGCCCGCCTTGAAGCCGGGCGCAGTGTGGCGGCAGGCGATATCGAAGGCGCGATCCGTCTGGGCACCCCGATGCCGGATGTGCTGCGCACCGGCGCCGAACAGATCGAGATGTTCAGCCAGGGCGCTGTGGAACTGCGCACCCGCAAGAAGCCGATCGAGCCGCGGACCGAGGCGCAGAAGGCCTATGTGGCGAATTTGTTTGCCAATGAACTGGGCTTTGGCATCGGGCCTGCGGGGACTGGCAAGACCTATCTGGCCGTGGCCGTGGGCGTGACCATGTTCATTGGCGGCATGGTGGACAAGATCATTCTCAGCCGTCCGGCCGTGGAGGCGGGCGAACGGCTTGGCTTCCTGCCGGGCGACATGAAAGAGAAGGTCGACCCCTATATGCAGCCGCTCTATGATGCGCTGAACGATTTCCTGCCCGCCAAGCAGGTGCAGAAATTGCTGGAAGAGAAGCGGATCGAGATTGCGCCGCTGGCCTTCATGCGCGGNNCAGATGAAGATGTTCCTGACCCGTCTGGGTGAAGGATCCCGCATGGTCATCACCGGCGACCGCACCCAGGTGGACCTGCCGCGCGGCGTGCCGAGCGGTTTGCAGGACGCGGAGCGTATTCTGAACGGGGTGAAGGGCGTCAGCTTCAACTATTTCACCTCTAAGGATGTCGTCCGCCATCCCTTGTNNTCGCCTCGGCATTGGGGGCTTTGCCCCCGTCGCGCCTTGCGCGCCCCCCCCCCAGGATATTTGGGCCAAGCTAAAAGAGGATTTGTGCGGAAAGCGTGGGGCGGATAAGGAAGCGCGCATGGATGCCAATGTGGATATCGTGATCGAGGATGCACGCTGGGAGGCCTTTGGCCTGGCCGCGGCGTCAGAGCGTGCGGCGGATGCCGTGCTGCGCCATCTGGGTCTTGAGCCTGCCGTCTTCGAGATTGTGGTGATGGGCTGCGATGATGCCCGGATCGCCGTATTGAACGGCAATTTCCGCGACAAGGCGCAGCCGACAAATGTGCTGAGCTGGCCTTCTGATGAGCGGGCCAGCGAATATTCCGGTGAGGCACCGGAANNTGCGGAGGAGCCGGAACCGCTGGGGGATATCGCCATCGCCTGGGAAACCTGCGTGCGTGAGGCGCAGGAGCAGGGCAAGCCCCTGGCAGACCATGTGTCGCATTTGCTTGTTCATGGGATTTTACATCTGCTGGGCTATGATCATATGGATGAAGAAGATGCGGAGTTGATGGAAGCCATCGAGACACGCATACTTGCCGACATGGGCATAGCTGACCCTTATTGAGGCGCGTCCGGGTCGCGCGCGCAACTGGAAGAAGGACAGATGGGCAGTAGTTACGAAGGTTCGAGCCAGACGCCGCAGGCGGCGCCTGAAAGTTTCGGTTCGTCAGAGACGGAAGACCCTCTGTCTGATCCCGCGCCGAAGGGGTTTTTCGGCAGGCTGCTTTCGGTACTGACGCCCGGCTCTGACGGGCAGAGCAGCGAATCGCCTACTGCCGAGGCAGTTTCTGCCTCTGGGCCTGCCATGCCCGGTCTGGCCAGCCTGCGCAGGCTGCGTGTCGATGATGTGGCTATTCCCAAGGTCGATATGGTTGCGGTGCCGCTGGATATCACCCGTGACGAACTGGTGGAGGTGTTCCGCCAGCAGGGCTTTTCGCGGTTGCCGGTCTACAAAGGCACGCTGGATCACCCTCAGGGGCTGGTGCTGCTGAAGGATCTGGCGCTGCAGCACGGGTTTGGCACGGGCGGGCGCTTCAGCCTGAAGCGGATGCTGCGGCCCATCCTTTACGCACCGCCGTCGATGCCGCTGAACGTGCTTTTGCAGAAGATGCAGAAAGAGCGTGTCCATATGGCGCTGGTGATCGACGAATACGGTGGCGTTGACGGCCTGGTGACGATCGAGGATCTGATCGAGACAGTGATCGGCGAGATCGAAGACGAACATGATGAGGCCGAAGGCACATTGTGGAAGCTGGAACAGCCGGGGATCTGGGTCATTCAGGCCACCGCACCGTTGGACGAAGTGGAGGCCGAGATCGGGCTGAAGCTGCGCACCGACGAGGATGACGAAGATATCGACACACTGGGCGGGCTGGTTTTCCTGCGCACAGGCCGGGTGCCTGCGCGGGGCGAGATCGTGGCGCATGAAAGCGGGATCGAATTCGAAGTGGTGGATGCCGATCCACGCCGCATCAAGCGGCTGCGCCTGCGCCTGCCCGGGCAGGTCGCCGAAGCCGCGGCAGTGGCGGCCCAGGCAAATGCCGCGGCCAAGGTGGCAGAGGCCGCATCCTGAAACAGCCAGCCGATCTGCGGGCGCTGGGGCTGAGCATTGTGCTTGGCCTTCTGGCTGCCACCGGGCAGGCGCCGCTGGGTGCCTGGTGGTTGGCGCTGCCCGCTTTCACCGGCATTTGCTGGTTCGTGGCCAAGGCATCGGGATTGCGTATTGCCGTCTGGCGCGGTTGGCTGGCAGGGATCGGATATTTTGCCGGGACACTGAACTGGATCGTGCAACCCTTTCTGGTTGAGCCCGAGAGATATGGCTGGATGGCCCCTTTTGCGCTGGTGCTGATGGCAGCGGGGCTGGCACTGTTCTGGGCTGCCGCTGCTGCAGTCACTGCCCTTGGTGGCAGATCACGGGCCGGACGGGCTTTGGGCTTTGCTCTGGCATTGACCGGGGCCGAGGCCCTGCGGGGCTTTCTGTTCACCGGCTTTCCCTGGGCTTTGCCGGGGCATATCTGGATCGACACGCCGGTGGCGCAATTCGCTTCCTTGGCCGGGGCGAACGGGCTGACCCTGCTGACACTTTTGTTGGCGGCGCTGCCTGCAGCCTTCGCACTGCGGGGCTGTGCTGTCGCTTTGGCGGGGATTGCCGCGGTCATGGCTTTTGGCCTGTGGCGGNNCTGTGGCGGCTGGACCTGCCGATGCCGGAACCTACGGGCAGGATGCTGCGTCTGGTGCAGCCCAATGCCGATCAGAGCCTGAAATGGAGCCCCGAACATGCCGAGCGGCTGTTTCAGCTGCAACTGGATCTGACGGCTGCCGATCCGCGCCCCGATCTGGTCATCTGGCCGGAAACCGCGCTGCCCTATCTGTTGCAAGAGGGGCGGGGGGCTGCTGTCGCGGTGGCGCAGGCCGCCAATGGTGTGCCGGTGGCCCTGGGGGCGCAGCGTCTGCTGGGGGATGCGGCCTATAACAGCCTTGCCGTGATCGGGGCAGGGGGACAGGTTGATGCGCTTTACGACAAGCATCATCTGGTGCCCTTTGGCGAATATATGCCGCTGGGCGAGTGGCTGTGGCAGCTGTTCGGCATCCGCGCTTTCGCCGCGCAGCAGGGCCATGGCTATGCTGCGGGCCCTGGGGCTGCGGTGCTGGATCTGGGCGTGCTGGGCAAGGCGCTGCCGCTGATCTGTTATGAGGCGGTGTTTTCCCGCGATCTGCGCGCCGCGCCAGAGCGGGCCGACTGGATCTTGCAGATCACCAATGATGCCTGGTTTGGCACGCTGACCGGCCCCTTCCAACATGCCGCACAGGCGCGGCTGCGGGCGGTGGAAATGGGGCTGCCACTGGTGCGGGTGGGCAATACCGGCGTCACCCAGATCACTGATGCCGTCGGGCGGGTGCAGGCAGAGCTGCCCTTTGGCACGGCGGGCAAGCTGGATGCGGTGCTGCCCGGTGCCCTGCCGCCGACGCCTTTTGCCCGCTGGGGCGAAGGACCGTTTCTGCTGACTTTCGGCTGTCTGCTGGCGCTTTTGGCCGTAATCCGGCGCAAAGCACTGCTTGACGCCGGGCGGGGCGGGGCGTAACCGGGGGTCATCGAACCGTCACAACGGCTTCCTGGCGTGACGGGGATTGACAATGGAGCACTTCCCCATGAGCAGACTGAACTACGTTTTCACTTCGGAATCCGTTTCCGAGGGGCACCCTGACAAGGTATGCGACCGCATTTCCGACGCGGTTCTGGATGCGTTCCTGACCGAGGAACCCAATGCGCGCGTCGCCTGCGAGACCTTCGCCACCACAAACCGGGTGATCGTGGGGGGCGAAGTCGGCCTTTCAGACCGCAAGGCGCTGAAGGCCATGCTGGACCGGGTTGAAGATCTGGTGCGCGGCTGCGTCAAGGATATCGGATACGAGCAGGACAAGTTCCACTGGAACACGCTCAAGGTAAAAAACTACCTGCACAAGCAATCGGCACATATCGCCCAGGGCGTTGACCGGGATGGTGCGGGCGATCAGGGCATCATGTTCGGCTACGCCTGCCGCGAAACGCCGGAGCTGATGCCGGCACCGGTCCAATATGCCCATGCCATTCTGCGCCGTCTGGCTGAGGTCCGCAAATCCGGCCAGGAACCGACGCTGCGCCCCGATGCGAAATCGCAGATTTCGCTGCGCTATGAAGATGGCAAGCCGGTCGAGGTGACGTCTATCGTGCTGTCGACCCAGCATGAAAGCAAGGATCAAAGCTCGGACGACATCCGCGCCATCGTGGAGCCTTATATCCGCGAAGTGCTGCCTTCGGGCTGGATTTCGGATCGCACCGAATGGTGGGTGAACCCGACCGGCACCTTCGTGATCGGCGGTCCGGATGGTGACGCGGGCCTGACCGGGCGCAAGATCATCGTCGACACCTATGGTGGCGCGGCCCCGCATGGCGGCGGCGCGTTTTCGGGCAAGGATCCGACCAAGGTGGATCGTTCGGCAGCTTATGCCGCGCGTTATCTGGCCAAGAACGTGGTGGCCGCCGGTCTGGCTGACCGCTGCACCCTGCAGGTCAGCTATGCCATCGGTGTGGCCAAGCCGCTGTCGATCTATGTCGACACGCATGGCACCGGCGAAGTGGATGCGGCGCAGATCGAACGCGCGGTGGCAAAGGTGATGGACCTGACACCGCGTGGCATCCGCGAACATTTGGGGCTGAACCGCCCGATCTATGCCCGCACCGCCGCCTATGGTCATTTTGGCCGGGCGCCCGAAGCGGATGGTGGTTTCAGCTGGGAACGTACCGATCTGATCGAGGCGCTGAAAGCCGCGGTCTGACCAGATCGGGGGCGCCTTCGCCGGGGGCATCGAGCCCCCGTCAAAGGCATTGCCATGGAATGCGGGGCCCGGTGCAGGATTGTGCCGGGCCTTTTCCATGCTGTGGCCCCGGGGGCTGCCTGCCCCCGGACCCCGGGGAGTATTTGGAAAGGAGCAATGAAAGGCAGCGGCAAAGCTCTGGCCCTTGCTCCTTTGAAAATACGCCCGCCGGAGGCATGGCCGAGGCGCCGGACACAGCACGGCACCGAGACAGAAGGTTTGCGCCGAAGGCGCGCTATCTGACTACATATATAAGGAGTGTATCATTCGCCGCGTGGGAAGCGTTTGAAGTCTTCCAGCACGTTCAGATCCATGTGGTTGCGCATGTAGCGTTCAGATGCGGCCCGCAGCGGCTGGTAGTCCCAAGGGTAATAATTGCCGTTGCGCAGCGCGTCATAGACCACCCAGCGCCGCGCCTGGCTTTCACGCACTTCGGCATCATAGGCGGCAAGGTTCCAGCGCGCCTCGGCCTCGGCCCGGAAGCGGGCGAGTGTTTCGGCATGGGCGGGATCTGTGGCAAGGTTGCTGCGCTCCTCGGGGTCGGATTCCAGATCGAACAGCTGTTCCGGATCTGCCAGGCAGCGGGTGTATTTCCACCGGCCTTGCCGCAGCGCCACCAGTGGGGTGATGCTGCCCTCGGCGGCATATTCCATCGCCACCGGGCTGGTGCGGTCAAAGCCTTTGGCGAGTGGCACCAGGCTTTCGCCATCGGTCCAGGGCATGACCTCTGCCATCGAGATGCCCGCCAGTTCGCAGAGCGTCGGTGTCACGTCGATGGTGCAGACCGGGGTTTCCACCAGACCGGGTTCCAGACCGGGGGCCGAAACCATCAGCGGCACCCGCGCCGAACCTTCGAAGAAGTTCATCTTGAACCACAGCCCGCGTCGCCCCAGCATCTCGCCGTGATCGGACACGAAGAAGATGATCGCTTCCTGCTGCACTGCCGCCATTGCCGCCAGAATCTCGCCGATCTTGTCATCGACGTAAGAGATATTGGCGAAATAGCCCTGGCGGGCGCGGCGGATATGCTCGGGCGTTACCTCCAGCCCGCGCCAGTCGCAGGCATCCAGCAGGCGCTGCGAATGCGGGTCCATTTCTTCGTAGGGGATCGCCTCAGGCGGATCGAGATGCGGGTTGCCCTCATAGAGATCCCAGTATTTGCGCCGCGCCACGAAGGGATCATGCGGATGGGTAAAGCTGGCGCACAAAGCCCAGGGCCGCGGATCACCGCCGCGCGACAGATCATAGATCTTCTGCACCGCCTGAAAGCAAACGTCGTCGTCATATTCCAGCTGGTTGGTGATCTCGGCCACGCCTGCGCCCGTCACCGACCCAAGGTTGTGATACCACCAGTCGATCCGCTCGCCGGGTTTGCGGTAATCCGGGGTCCAGCCGAAATCGGCGGGGTAAATATCTGTGGTCAGCCGCTGTTCAAAGCCGTGCAGCTGATCGGGGCCCACGAAGTGCATCTTGCCCGACAGCGCGGTCTGGTATCCGGCGCGGCGCAGGTGATGCGCAAAGGTGGGGATATCCGAGGTGAATTCGGCCGCATTGTCATAAACCCGCGTGCGGCGTGGCAGCTGGCCCGACATGAAGCTGGCCCGGGCGGGCGCGCAAAGCGGCGAGGCGGTATAGGCATTGGCAAAGCGGACGGATCGTTCCGCCAGCCGCTTCAGATTGGGCGCATGAAGCCAGTCTGCCGGGCCATCTGGGAACAGGGTTCCCGTCAGCTGGTCCACCATCAGGATAAGGATATTGGGCTGTTTTTCCGTCATGACACGCCTTCTGCTTTCCCTGCCATTCAAACTGCATATGCTGGATGCAGGAAAGACGGGGATTTTCGATGTATGGCATAAAGGTGGTTTATGCAGCTTGATCCGGCGGCACTGCGCGTGATCGAGGCGGTGGCGCGGCATGGCACACTGACGCGGGCCGGGGCCGCGCTGGGGATGACGCAGCCCGCCGTCAGCTATCAGCTGCGCCGGGCCGAAGATCATCTGGGGGTGGCGCTGTTCCTGCGGTCACAAGCCGGCTGTCGGCCGACCCCGGCGGGCGAGGTGCTGCTGCGCGCGCTGTTGCCCGCGCTGGCGCAGATCGACGTGGCGCTGGCCGAGGTGGTGGCCCTGTCGCGCCAGCCTGCCTTGCGCATTCTCACGGATTTCGGTTTTGCGGGCCTGTGGCTGATGCCGCGGCTGGCGCGGTTCCGCAGCCAGCACCCGGAGATCGAGGTGCAGATCACTGCCGCCCAGGAAAACCGCGCCGCCCGCCCGGGCGAGGTGGCGATCCGCTTTGCCCGGGCGGGCGATCTGGATGCAAGCGCCTGGCTGCTGCTGCCTGAACGGGTTCTGCCAGTCGCGGCACCGGCCTATCTGGCGGCGCAGGGGCCGCTGGATACACCCGCGGCGCTGGCCTCTGCCACCCTGCTGCATCTGGATGCACCGCCCGAGGCGCGCTGGTTCACCTGGACGGGCTGGTTTGCCGAACATGCTGTTGCGCGCAGCCGCCGCAGCGGAGAGCTGGGGCTGAACACCTATGATTTCGTGGTGCAGGCCGTGCTGGCGGGGCAGGGGGTGGCCCTGGGCTGGCTGCCACTGATTGCGCCGCATCTGGACAGCGGCGCGCTGGTGCCGGTGGGACCAGAGCTGCGACGACAGGATACCGGCTATTGGGTGGAAAGCCCCGGCCCGCAAACGCCCGGGCATAAGGCACTTGCACACTGGTTGCGCGATGAAGTGGCATCGGCGGGTTGAATGATCGAAAGCGACATGATAGGTCGCTTTTCGGCAAGATGGTTGTGGCGGTCGTTCTACCCCGGTGGAAGCACAGCTGCATCCCGGAGAAGGTATGACCCGTATCGTTGACAGTTTCCCGCGCAAGATCACCGATCAGCGCGACATCCGCATTCCCATGCCCGACGGGGTGCAGCTTTCGGCCCGGTTGTGGATGCCCGAAGATGCCACGGAAAACCCGGTTCCCGCCGTGCTGGAATACATTCCCTATCGCAAATCCGATGGCACCCTGCCGCGGGACGAGCTGATGCACCCCTATGTGGCGGGACATGGCTATGCCTGCATCCGGGTCGACATGCGCGGCAATGGCGACAGCGAAGGGCTGATGCTGGACGAATACAGCCAGCAGGAAATGGACGATGCTGTTGCGGTGATCGCCTGGCTGGCCGCGCAACGCTGGTGCCGCGGTGCGGTGGGGATGATGGGCAAAAGCTGGGGGGGCTTCAACTGTCTGCAGGCTGCCTTCAACCAGCCACCCGCGCTGAAGGCGGTGATTTCGGTCTGTTCCACCGCCGACCGTTTTGCCGATGACGTGCATTTCAAGGGCGGCTGCCTGCTGGGCGAAAACATCGGCTGGGGCGCGGTGATGCTGTCGTTCTCGTCACGCCCTGCCGATCCCGTGCTGCGCCCGGACTGGCGCGCGGATTGGATGAACCGGCTGGAGGCAGAGCCGTTTCTGGCCCCCCGCTGGGCGGCGCATCAACGCCGCGATGCCTATTG
>DOMY01000166.1 GCA_003509785.1 Gemmobacter sp. | reverse complement strand
CCAGCGGACAAAGTGCTTCCAGCTTGTCGATCAATTCAGAATCGATGCGCCGCGGGACGGAAAATTCTGTGCCGCCATGGACGATGCGGTGTCCGATGGCGGCGATCTCATAGCCTTCAAGTGGATGCTGCATCGCCCAGGAAAAAAGATCGGCCAGCAAGTCGGCGTGGGTAAGGCCTGCGCCATCCGGCCAGGTGCGATCGAGCAGGATCGTACCGTCCGTCCCTCGGGCCTTCAGCGCTGGCACTATCCCGATTTTCTCGATCTTTCCGCCGGCCGCGAGTTGGAGGCTGCCTCCCGGCTGNNATCGGCACGCGCGCGCCAAGCACGATACCGGCCGCGTCGGCGCCGCCCAGGAATGTGAGCTGCTTGGCCAGCATGTTCCCGGCTTCGAGGTTGGGCACGACCAGAATTTCCGCATGGCCCGCAACTTCGGAAACGATACCCTTTTCCCTGGCCGCGGCCTCGCTGACCGCATTGTCGAAGGCGAGGGGTCCATCGAGAATGCCGCCGCTGATCTGCCCGCGATCCGCCATCTTGCACAAGGCGGCGGCGTCCAGCGTGGAGCGCATCGCCGGGTTCACCGTTTCCACCGCCGACAGCACGCCCACCCGGGGGTCGATCCCCAGTGACAGCGCCAGGTCGATGGCATTCTGCACGATATCCACCTTGGTCAGCAGATCGGGCGCGATGTTGATCGCCGCATCGGTCACCATCACGGGTTCGGGCTGGCCCGGCACATCCATGACAAAGACATGGGTGAAGCGGCGCCCGGTGCGCAGGCCCAGCACCTTGTCCAGCATCGGCTTCAGCAGGTCATCGGTGTGCAGATGCCCCTTCATCACCGCCGCCGCCCGGCCTTCGTGCACCAGGGCGCAGGCCATGGCCGCCGCAGCGGCATCACCCCCCGGCACGTCGATCAGCTCGAACCCCGAAATATCGGCATCCATGGCCGCCGCCGCCGCCCGGATCGCCGCCGCATCGCCGATCAGGATCGGGGTGATGATGCTTTCGCGCGCCGCCAGCAGCGCGCCACCCAGTGAATTCGCCTCATCCGGGCAGACCACAGCCGTGGGCAGCGCAGGCAAGGGGCGCGCCCGGTCCAGCAGCGCCGCGAAATGGCGGTGCCGCTGCACGATCAGGCCCGGCACCTCCACATCGTCGCGGTCGAATTTCACCCTTGGCGCCTGAACATGCGCCTCACCCGACAGGATCAGGCGATCATCCGCGCTGCGCCGCACCTCGGTTGACAGGCGCACGGCCCCCCCGGCCAGTTTTTCGCGCACCACCACCCGGCAGACCAGCTCTTCGCCCGCATGGGCCCGGTCATGAAATTCCAGCGTCTGATGGCGGTACAACGTGCCCGCCCCCGGCAGCTGGGTGCCCAGAACCCCCGAAATCAGTGAGGCCACGAACATGCCGGGCGCCACCCGTTCTGGTGTGCCATCCCCATCCAGATCGCCATCCGGCAGGTGCATGGGATTGTAATTGCCCGAAGAGGCGGCAAACACATACAGATCATCGGGCGTCACCAGCCGCCGGATTTCGGCGGTATCGCCCACCGCAAGCTCGTCATAGGTGTGGTTCACCAGATGCATGTCTCAGGCCTCCTTGCCGGGCGCGGGCGGCAGTTCAGGCTCGCCCTCGGCGCCTTGACCATCCGCCAAAGCCGCGTCGATGGCCAGCATCCCTGACGGCAGGGCGCTGTCCACCGGCAATGCGGCACCGGCCTGCGGCATTTCTGCCGGGCTTTCCGCCTGCGGAGCCACCGTCTCTGCCCCCGTCTCAGGCACCGTCTGCAGCGGGTCGTCCAGCACATCCCCCTCCAAGGGCGGCAGGCCCAGAACCGCACCGAACCGTTGCAGCAAGGACAGCGTGCGCGGCGACATTTCCGCCTGCAGCCCGGGGACGAATTGCACCACCTTCAAGGCCAGCGCGCGTTCCGCCGGATCGGGCAGCAGCAGTGGCAGCGTGTCGATGGCGCGATCGGGTTCATAGGTGGCAATCAGCGTCTGCTGATGGATCATCAGCGCCCGGCGTTCGGCCCCAAGGCTGCGGAAAGGTTCATCCTGCGTCAGCACCCGGCTGGACCGTTCCAGCCGGGCGCGCCGCACACCGCCCCGGTTTTCCGCCAGCAGCACCAGCATGCGGATCACCGCCTCGGCAAAACCGCCGGTTTCGATGGCATAAAGCGCTGCCGCCACTTCGGGCAGGCCGCGCAGTTCATCGCCAGTCTTGCGGGTGCGGCGCGCCTCGTGAGTGCGGCCGAAGGCCCGCGCCCAGGGCGTGCCCCACATCATGTGAAAGACCAGTTCGTGCCCCATGTCGCTGCTGTCGCGGCAGAAGTCGATCATCTGCTCGGTCGCCTGCACCCACAGCGCCTCGGCCGCGAGGAACGGATTTTCCGGCGCAGCCTTGGCCCGGCCTGCCGCCACCCGCGCCGCCGCATCTTCCACCACCGCCATCGCCGGGTTGCGCGAGGAAGCCAGCGCCCGCATCAACCGCTGCGGATGCAGCGACCGGCTCATTTCGGCCATGGTGCCGGTAACCGCCGCCTTCACAAAGGGGCGCAGCACCGCATCATAGATCTGCGCCTGCACTTCCGAGGCGCGGGCCACGGCCGCAAAGGGGCGTTCATCGGCATGGCCATCGTCCAGCGTGGCGATATCTTCCAGCGTGCGTTCGGCAAAACCCACGGTGAAATGCTTGCGCCCGTCACGCTCCTGCACATCTTCGATGTGCATCTCGTAAAGGCCCGGCGCCAGTGCCTCGATGGTTTTCAGGGTCGAGGCGACTTCGGAATGTTCCTTGTTGGCGATCTGCGACGACACGAAGATGCCCAGATGCCCCACCTGATCATGCACCATATAGACGATGCGCTGGCCGCGGATGCGGATTTCCTGCACATCGGCATAGGTTTCCGCGATCCAGTTCAGCGCCTGCTGCGGCGGGGTGATGTTGTCTCCATGGCTGGCAAAGACGATGATCGGCGCGCGGATCGCCTTCAGATCCAGAGGGCGACCCGGTTCGATCCGGGCCTCGTTCTTCACCAGACGGTTGCCGACGAACAGCTGTTCCACGATCCAGCGGATTTCGGCCTCGTTCAGCAGGAAGAACCCGCCCCACCAGCGTTCGAATTCCAGAAAGGCCGCATCGCCCTTGTCGATGTCGCGGAACAGATCGGTGTATTTGCGAAACAGCGTGCGGCCGGGGTTCAGCAGTTCGAAGTTCTGCACCAGATGCGCCCCTGNNGTCGAAGATGCCGCCCCCCAGATCCGACAGCAGCATGGGAATCCAGGTGCCCCCCAGCACGCCCGCATTGTAGCGCATCGGGTTTTCGCCCACCCGGCCCGACCAGGACGCCACCGGCGCGCCGTTGATGACGATGGGCCCGGTCAGATCCGGGTTGGCGGCGGCCAGCAGCAGCGTGGCCCAGCCGCCCTGGCAATTGCCGATCACCACCGGTTTCGATGCTTGCGGATGCCGCCGCATCACCTCGCGCACAAAGGCCGCCTCGGTGCGGGTGACATAGGAGAGGAACTGCCCGGCTTCGGGTTCGCGCCGGAAGGCCACGAAATAAACCGCATGGCCTTCGCGCAGCGCCACACCCACCTGGCTGTCGGTCTTGAACCCGCCGATGCCGGGGCCATGGCCCGCCCGTGGGTCGATGATGATATAGGGGCGGCGGGTTTCGTCGATCACCACCCCTTCGGGCGGCTGGATGCGCAGCAGCATGTAGTTTGACGGAAAGGGCTGATCCTGCCCGTCCATCACCAGATCATAGTCATAAACCAGAACCGGCGGGCAGCCTGCGGCCTCGTGTTCCAGAAAGATGTCGCCCCGCTTGCGCAGGGTATCGGTCGCCAGAACCGCGCGTTCGCCCGCATCGCGCAGATATTCCGCCCAGAACCCGGCCAGCAGCCCGCCCTGCTGTGCCTGGCGCAGCGATTCCAGCAAGGCTGCTGCCCGCTGCGTTCCGTCCTGCGCCCGCTGGGCATGGCTGTCAGCCATGCGCCGACCATGGGTTGCGGCAGCGGTGGCAATGATCTTCGCCGTTTCCGCCCCAGCCTCGGCCTCGGCTTCGGCACTCCCCTTGGCGCGATCCATCAGATCACGCAGATCCGCCGCCGGGCGCCCGATGGTCGGCGCTGCGGCAGGGTCGAACAGATCAAAGACACTTACCATGGCAGACCCTCATGCGGTGATGGAATAGCCGCCGTCGATGTCATGAACACCGCCGGTCAGGTTCCGGGCTTCGTCCGAGGCGAGAAAGGCGGCCATCGCCCCCACATCCTCGATGGTCGCAAGCTGATGCGTCGGCGCCCGTGTGGCGGCTTCGGCCAGCAATGTATCGAAATGGTCGATGCCGCTGGCGGCACGGGTGGCCAGCGGCCCGGGCGACAGCGCATGCACGCGGATACCCTTTTCGCCCAGCTCGGCCGCGGCATAGCGCACGGCGCTTTCCAACGCCGCCTTTACCGGGCCCATCATGTTGTAATGCCGCACCACGCGCGACGATCCGAAGAAGGATACCGAAAGACAGCTGCCCCCCGCAGGCATCAGCGGTTCGGCCAGCCGGATCATCCGCAGGAAGGAATGAACCGAAATATCCATCGCCGTGGCAAAGCCTTCGGCGGAACAATCCACCACCCGGCCATGCAGATCGGCCTTGGGCGCAAAGGCGATGGAATGCACCAGCGTATCCAGACGCCCCCAGCGATCCGCGATCTGGGCAAAGAACGCCTCGGTTTCGCCGGGCACAGATACATCCAGCGGCCCCATGATCCCCGCCCCCAGCTGTTCGGCCAGCGGGCGCACATGCGGCTCGGCCTTGGCGTTCAGCCAGGTCACCGCCACATCGGCCCCCTGCTCTTTCAGCGCGCGGGCGCATCCCCAGGCAATCGAATGCTCGTTTGCGATCCCGACGATCAGCGCCTTTCGCCCCTGCAGCGAAAACATGGTCATCTTCAGCCTCCGATTCTGGTCGAGGCCACTCTGCGCGCCCTCTCACACACAGATGTGACGAAAGGTTACGCCGCACTGCGGCGCGATGCCACAGATTTGGCGCCGCGCGACGGGCGTAGGATCGCGCTGCATCTGCAGGACATGTCTGCAGCTGCGGGCCAGCCCTGCCGGGCAGGGCAAGCGCCACAACCGTCGGCAAGATGGGAAAGCACCATGACGACACAGCACGATATCGCAGATACGATCACCGATCTGGCAAACCTGTCCCCACCCGAAGCCGGGCAGGCCTTCACCCGGCTGGTGGTGGAAAAACGGCTTTCGCTGGTGATGGCCGAAATCAACCGGCTTCTGCTGACCCCCGGCAGCAAGGGCGCCGAGGCCGCAGGGCGGGCGCTGCAGAAGCTGGGCTTTCCGCTGTCGGCCTGACGGCGCCAGCCGGACGGCAGGCGCCCCATGATCCCAAGCAAAAGGCGCAACCCGGGTTACGGGCTGCGCCTTATCATTCCGCCTTCAGGTCCGAAGGATCAGCCGCGCTCCAGCGTGGCGCCCAGCCCGGTCATCAGCCCTTCGAAGATCGGGAAAGAGGTCACGATGGGCGAGGCATCATCGACCGAAACCGGCGCCTTGGCCGCCATGCCCGCCACCAGAAAGCTCATGGCGATTCGGTGATCCAGATGGGTCTTCGCGGTGGCGCCACCCGGCATCCCGCCCGGCCCCATGCCATGCACGATCAGCGTATCTTCATCTTCCTCGATCCGCACGCCGCAGGCCTCAAGCCCGCGCGCCATGGCGTCGATCCGGTCGGATTCCTTCACCCGCAGCTCCTTGACGCCGCGCATCACGGTAACACCCTCCGAAAACGCCGCGACAACCGACAGGATGGGATATTCGTCGATCATGCTGGGCGCGCGTTCCGGCGGCACCTCGATGCCTCGCATGTTGTCGCTGAACTTCACGCGCAGATCGGTAGTAGGCTCGCCCCCCTCTTCGCGGGGGTTCTGGAATTCGATCTCGGCGCCCATCTCGACCAGCGTCAGATACAGCCCGTTGCGCGTCAGGTTCTGGCTGACGCCCGGCACCAGAATGTCAGAGCCTTCGACGATCAGCGCCGCACAGACTGGNNTCGCCGCCGAAGACGGATCGCGCGGCACCGCCACGGTCTGCGGCCGCAGCTCCGGCTGGCCGGTCAGGGTGATGATATGACCCTCCGGCCCCTGCTCCACCGTCAGATTGGCGCCAAAGCCCAGCAGCATCCGTTCCGAATGGTCGCGCGTCGGTTCACGCTCGATCACCACGGTTTCGCCAGGTGCATTCAGCCCGGCCAGCAGCACCGCCGATTTCACCTGCGCGCTCGCCACAGGCAGCGCATAGCGCACCGGCACAGGATTGGCCGCACCCACGATGGTCATCGGCAGCCGCCCGCCCTGACGGCCATAAGCCCGCGCGCCAAACAGCGCCAGCGGATCGGTCACCCGGCCCATGGGGCGCTTGCGCAAAGAGGCATCGCCGGTGAAGGTCGCCGTCATCGCCGTTGTGGCCATGCAACCCATGATCAGCCGCACCCCGGTGCCCGAATTGCCGCAGTCGATCACATCAGCCGGTTCGCGAAAGCCGCCCACGCCCACACCATGCACCGACCAGGCGCCCGGCCCATGCTGCGTGACCTCGGCCCCGAAGGCGCGCATGGCCTTTGCCGTATCCAGCACGTCCTGACCTTCCAGAAGGCCGGTGATCTTCGTCTCGCCCACCGCCATGGCGCCGAAGATCAGCGCGCGGTGGCTGATCGACTTGTCGCCGGGCACGGCGGCGGTGCCGCTCAGGGGGCCCGACTTGCGGGCAGAGACGAAG
>DOMY01000091.1 GCA_003509785.1 Gemmobacter sp. | reverse complement strand
GGCATCCGCATCGGCTACCTGCCGCAGGAGCCGCAGCTCGATCCCGCGCACACGGTGCGCCAGGCGGTCGAGGCGGGGCTGGGCGAGATCGTTTCCGCCAAGGCGCGGCTGGATGAAATCTACGCGGCCTACGCCGAGCCCGACGCCGACTTTGACAAGCTGGCCGAGGAACAGGCCAAGTGCGAGGCCATTCTCGCCACCGCCGGCGCCGACCTCGACACGCAGATGGAAATCGCCGCCGATGCGCTGCGCCTGCCGCCGTGGGACGCCATCATCGGCAACCTGTCGGGCGGCGAGAAGCGCCGCGTCGCGCTGTGTCAGTTGCTGCTGTCCAATCCCGACATGCTGCTGCTCGACGAGCCGACCAACCACCTTGACGCCGAGTCGGTCGACTGGCTCGAGCAGTTCCTGGTGCGCTACCCGGGAACGGTCGTCGCGGTGACGCACGATCGCTACTTCCTCGACAACGCCGCCGAGTGGATTCTCGAACTCGACCGTGGCCACGGCATTCCGTGGAAGGGCAACTACACCAGTTGGCTCGAGCAGAAGGAGGCACGGCTGGAGACCGAGTCCAAGCAGGAGGCCGCGCGCATCAAGACCATGAAGCACGAGCTCGAATGGGTGCGGCAGAATCCCAAGGCGCGCCAGGCCAAGTCGAAGGCGCGTCTGGCGCGCTTCGAGGAACTGAACTCGGCCGAATACCAGAAGCGCAACGAGACGCAGGAAATCTTCATCCCGGTCGGCGAGCGCCTCGGCGACAAGGTCATCGACTTCCACAACGTGAGCAAGTCCTTCGGCGACCGCCTGCTGATCGACAATTTGAGCTTCAGCGTGCCGCCGGGCGCCATCGTCGGCATCATCGGCCCCAACGGCGCCGGCAAATCGACCTTCTTCAAGATGATTACCGGCCAAGAAAAACCGGACAGCGGCGAGGTCGAGATCGGGCAGACGGTGAAGCTCGCCTACGTCGACCAGAGCCGCGACGCGCTGGCGGCCGGCAAGACCGTGTTCGACGAGGTGGCCGAAGGCCGCGACATTCTCACCGTCGGCCGCTACGAAATTCCGTCGCGCGCCTATCTCGGCCGCTTCAACTTCAAGGGCGGCGACCAGCAGAAGATCGTCGGCAACCTGTCGGGCGGCGAGCGTGGGCGCCTGCATCTGGCGAAGACGCTGATTTCAGGCGGCAACGTGCTGCTGCTCGACGAACCGTCGAACGACCTCGACGTGGAGACCCTGCGCGCACTGGAAGACGCGCTGCTGGAATTCGCCGGCTGCGTGATGGTGATCTCGCACGACCGCTGGTTTCTCGACCGCATCGCCACGCACATCCTTGCCTTCGAGGGCGACTCGCAGGTGGTATTCTTCCCCGGCAACTATCAGGAATACGAAGCCGACAAGAAGAAACGCCTGGGTGAGGAAGGTGCCAAACCCAAGCGTATCCGCTACAAACCCATCAGCCGCTAAGCCTACGCGTGCAACGCCCCAGCCCGCCCGATCGTCTGCGCAGTCTGCCTTTGGCGGCGGGGATCCTGGTGGCCTGCGCGGTCTGGCTGCTGCTGCAGACCTTTGTCTGGCTGGATCAGGCGCGGCGCGGGCAGGCTGAACGCGCGATGCTGCAGGCCGAAGCCGGGACGGCGCGGGCGCGGCTGGAATCGGAGCTGAATGCCACGCTCTCGCTGAGCCTGGGCTTGTCGACCTTCGTGCTGGCCAAACCGGTTTTTACCCAGGACGATCTGGCGCAGGTCGCGGCTTCGCTGATTCGCCTTCAGCCGGCGATTCGCAGCGTGGCGCTGGCACCCGACAATGTGATTCGTCACATCTATCCGCTGGCCGGCAATCGGAAGGCGTTGGGCCTGCGCTATATGGAAACGCCGGCCCAGCGCGATGCGGTGCTGCGGCTGATGCGGGAGCAGCGTCCGGTGACGGCCGGGCCGATCGAACTGGCCCAGGGCGGCACCGGCATCATCAACCGCATCCCCATCATCTTCACTCGCCCGGACGGCTCGCCCCACTACTGGGGTCTGGCCTCGGTGGCGATCAACCCGCATCCCATCTTCGAACGGGCCGGGGTGCGTCCCGACGCAAGCAGCGACGTCCAATACGCCCTGCGCGGAAGGGACGGCATGGGGGAAAGGGGCGACGTGTTCCTGGGCGATGCCGCCCTGTTCGACGATCCCGCTGCGGTGTTGATGGATGTCGTCATTCCGGGCGGGCGCTGGCAGCTGGCGGCGCGCACGCGAGTTCCGGCGGGTGGGGCTGGCGTGTGGGTGCAGGCTTTGCTGGTGTTGCTGGCTNNATCACCTTACCGGCCTGGCCAACCGCCATCAATTCAAGCTGCGCGGGCAGGACATGTTCGCGCTGGCCCGACGCAGCGGATGCCGTCTCACCCTGCTCAACATCGATATCGACGACTTCAAGTCCATCAACGACACCTACGGCCATGCCGCTGGCGATGCCGTGCTGGTCTATGTCGCGAACACGCTTCGCGCCTGCTGCCGCGAGTCCGACCTGCAGGCACGGGTGGGCGGCGACGAGTTTGTCGTGCTGTTGCCGGATACGCCGATGGGGCCGTCGCTGGATGCGCTGCTCGGCCGCCTGCACGCGGCGATCGATGTCATGCTGCCCGGATCTGATGTCCCCATCAGGCTGCACATCAGCATCGGCGCGGCGACGTGCAGCGACGCCACGCCCACGCTGGATGCCCTGATGCACGAAGCGGACGAGGCGATGTATCGCGCCAAGGACAACGGCCAGCCGCAGGCGGCTGACCACCGATCAACGTAAATCCGTTCCCGACTGCAGATGATTCTCGACACCCTTGCCCAGGCTGACCGTTATCTTGCGCTGCATCCGCTGTTCGCGCGCGCCTTCGAATTTCTGCACGGAACCGACCTGGGTGCGCTGGAACCGGGCGTGCACGCGATCCAGGACGAACAGCTGTTCGCCATCGTCGAGGACTGTAGCGGGCGAACGCGCACCGAGGCGAAGCTGGAATGCCATCGCCGCTACATCGACATCCAGCTGGTTCTGGAAGGCGTCGACGAAATGGGCTGGAAGCCGCTGGCTGCGTGCGTGGACCCGGCGACGGATTACGATGCCGCACGCGACATCCGCTTCTTAAACGATGCACCCGCCAGCTGGGTCGCCACGCCGTCCGGATCGTTCTGTCTTTTTTTTCCGGACGATGCGCACGCCCCGCTGGTAAGCGCAGGCAGAATCCGCAAGGTGGTCGTGAAAATCGCGCTGGCGGGCGCGGCCTGATGCCGCTTGCCCGGCGGATGGCGTCCTGCGCATCCTCTCGCAGACCTTGCCCGCTTGCGCACTGACTATAATTTTCCCCATGCGCCTCGCCCTGCTGTTCCTGTTGAACTTGTGTTGTGCTCATGCGCAGGCAGCTTCCCCTATCCCGGTTTTCGTTCTCCATGCCTACAGCCAGGAGTACCCCTGGACCCGCGGTCAGCACCAAGGCTTCGTCGAGGCGCTGAAGCGGGATGCGTCGCGCGCATACGACCTCAGCGTCGAATACCTCGATACCAAGCGTGCCGGCTACGGTCTCGCGTATGCCGATCTGATCGGCGACCATCTGCGCCAGAAATACCGCGGCTACCGCCCGGCCGCGATCTACGTCACCGACGACAACGCGCTTTCGTTCGCCCGCTCGCATCTGGCGTCGGTGTTCCCCGGCGTGCCGGTGTTCTTTTCCGGGGTCAATGACGTCGGCGTGCGCGCGCATCTCGATCCTGATCGCATGACCGGCGTGTTCGAAAAGAAGGAGATCGGCCCCAACCTGCGTCTGCTGCGTCAGATCGACCCGGACATCCGCGAAATCGTCATCGTCGGCGATGCGAGCGAAACCTATCGCTCGATCGAAAGCGAAATCACGCAGGCCCTGCAGCGCCACCCCGACATCCATGCCACCTTCATTTCCGCCAGCCGGATCGACGATCTGGTTGCGCGGCTGCGCGCGCGCAAGGAACGCTTCGTGTTCCTCACCACCCTGGGCGCCGTGGCCGATCGCGACGGCCGCACACTCACCCTGCCCGAGACCATCGCGGCCATCGTGGGGGCCGGCCGTTTCGTCGTGTTCAGCATGGAGGACGCCTATCTCTACCCGGGCGTTCTCGGCGGCTACGTCACCAGCGGCGAGGGCCAGGGGCGGGCCGCGGGGCAGTTGCTCTCACGCTATCTGGACGGCACTCCCGTCCGCGACCTGTCGCCGGTCGAGCGCAGTCCCAACGAGCACATCGTCGACGAGGGGGAGCTGCTGAAGGCGGGCCTCGTCCTGCCCGGCGACATCGCCAGCCAGGTGACGCTCGTCAACAGGATTCCCTCGTTCTACGAGACCAACCGCCCGATCATCCTCGGTGCGTTGTATGGGCTGGTCGCGCTGCTGTTCGTCAGCCTGGCCTCGTCGCTGCTGCTGTTCGTCAGGAAGAACCGGCAGATCGCGCGCGCCTCGGAGCAACTGTCCGAAACCAAGGACAGTCTCGACCGTGCCCAGCGCATTGCGCAGATCGGCAACTGGGATTGGCAGATCGCTGAGAAGCGGCTGTTCTGGTCGGAGGGCATCTACCGCCTGTTCGGCCTCAGTCCTACGGAATTCGCGGCGAGTTACGAAGCCTTTCTGGAGCATGTGCATCCGGACGATCGGGCGGCGGTCGAGGCCGCCGTCGCACAGGCGCTGAAGTCCGGTGAGCCCTATGCGCTCGACCACCGTATCGTGCGTCCAGATGGAGCGGAGCGCGTCGTGCACGAAAGCGCCGAAGTGCTGCTGGACGAGCAGGGCAGGCCCGCCCGCATGATCGGCACCATCCAGGACGTCACCGCCTGGAGGCAGGCGGAGCAGGCGCTGCGCGACAAGGATGCGCATCTGGAGTACATCGCGTATCACGATGTCCTGACCGGCTTGCCGAACAGGGCGTTGCTGATGGACCGGTTGCGTCATGCCGCCAGCCGCGCCGACCGTTCGGGCACGCGTATGGCGGTGCTGTTCATCGACCTCGACCGTTTCAAGACGATCAACGACAGCCTGGGCCACGCCGTCGGCGATGCGGTGCTGCAGGCCGCCGCCGGTCGGCTCAAGTCGCTAGTGCGCGACGAGGACACGCTGTCGCGCCTGGGCGGAGACGAGTTCGTCGTGCTGCTCGAAAGCGTGCGGGATGGCCAGGCTGCCGCGATCGTTGCGGAGAAAATCATCCAGGCACTGGAAAAAATGCTGCACATCGGCGATTACCCGCTGCACATTTCCGCCAGCATCGGCATCAGCGTCTACCCCGAGGACGGCCGGGACGCGGAGACGCTGCTGAAGCATGCCGATGCCGCCATGTACAAGTCCAAGGAACGCGGCCGCAACACCTTCCACTTCTACGAGCAGGGCATCACCGAACGCGCGATGCGGCGCATTCAGCTGGAATCTCGGCTGCGCAGCGCATTCGAGCAGCGTGCGCTGGAACTGCACTACCAGCCGCTGGTCTCCCTGGACACCCGGCGCATCTGCGGTGCCGAGGCGCTGCTGCGTTGGCACGACCCGCAGGAAGGCGCAATTCCGCCCGACCATTTCATTCCGCTGGCCGAAGACACCGGCCTGATCGTTCCCATGGGCGAGTGGGTCATCCGCGAAGCTTGTATGGCGTTGAAGCGATGGGCAGTCCAGGGCATCCCGCTGGAGGACTTTGCCCTGCACGTCAACCTTTCCGGCAAGCAGCTGCTGCAGAAGGACCTGCCGCAGCGGCTGGCGGCCATGTTTGCCGAGATCGGCGTGGCACCTGAGCGCATCGTGCTGGAACTGACCGAGAGCAGCATCATGGATAGCGAGGCGATCGGCATCGACATCATGACGGCGCTGCGCAAGCTTGGCCTCAGCATCGCCATCGACGATTTCGGTACCGGCCATTCCTCGCTCAGCCGTCTCAAGCTGCTGCCGATCAGCGAACTCAAGATCGACCGCAGCTTCATCCACGACATCGCCGAAGATTCGGACGACGCTGCCATCGTGCAGGCCATTCTTGCTCTGTCGGCCAACCTCCAACTGCGGGTGATCGCCGAAGGCGTCGAGCATGCCGGCCAGGAAGCCTTCCTGATGAAGCATGGCTGTCTGTTCGCCCAGGGGTATTACTACGCCCGACCCATGCCGGAAAGCGAATTGCTGCCCCTGTTGAGCGGGCTGCTGGCGCTGTCGCGCGTTCAGTAGTGGGGCGGGATGTCGTCGCGAGGGGTGCGCGCCTCGTCAGGCGCCGCCTCCTTCATCTGCTGGTGCAGCAGCCGCAATTGCTGTTGCAGCGAATCGATCTGTCCCTGCTGGCGGGCCACGGTCTGATTGAGCGTGTCGAGCAGGTCTTCGGCGAAGGCGAGCTTGGTTTCGAGTTCGGTGAGGCGGCCTTGTGCCCAGGCTGCAAGGCTGTCGGGTAGTTCGGTCATGGCTTCTGGGCCTCGGGGAGCAGGGGGCCGACGAGTTTTTCCAGGCGAGGATAATGCACCTGCCCGGCGATCTTGTGGCGGATGCGGCCTTCGGTGTCGACGATGAACGAGGTCGGCACGCTCGATACGTTGCCGAACGCGCCGACTACCGAGGCATTGTTCGGCGCGGCCATGAAGGCGTAGTCCTTGTCCCGCATCCAGGCGGCGATCTTGTCCGGCGGATCGTCGACGCTGATCGAGATGACTTCGAATCCCTTGTTGCGGTAGTCCTGCCAGAACGCGTCGATCACCGGTTTTTCCTTGCGGCAGTAAGGGCACCAGGTCGCCCAGAAGTTCAGCACCACCCATTTGCCGCGAAATTCGGACAGCGCGCGCGGCGCATCATCCATGCCGATCAGCCCGATCTCGGGCAGCGGCTGCGGATCTGTGAAACCCAGCTTTTTCATGTCGCCCGCGCGCAGCGCATCGGCGGCGGCAATATCGGCGGCAGCCGGATTTGCACCAAACAGCAAGGCCGTATAAAGAACGGCGGAACGGACGACAGGCAGCATATCACCTCCAGAGGCAGGCCCATGAGCGCAGACGACACCACCCAGACCGCAGCCCCCGCAGCAGCAAATGCCATGTGGGGCGGGCGCTTCGAGCGCGGGCCGGATGCCATCATGCAGGCGATCAACGCCTCCATCGGGTTCGACCAGCGGCTTTACGCGCAGGATATTGCCGGTTCGCGCGCCCATGCCGCGATGTTGGCCGCGCAGGGCATCCTGACCAGTAAAGATGCCGAGGCGATCCGGGAAGGCCTGCTCACGGTCTTGTCAGAGATCGAGGCCGGAAACTTCGAATTCCGGGTAGAACAGGAAGACATCCACATGGCCGTGGAAAGCCGCCTGACCGAGATCATCGGCGAGGCAGGCAAGCGGCTGCACACCGGGCGTTCGCGCAACGATCAGGTGGCGGTGGATTTCCGGCTCTGGGTGCGGGCGCAATGCGATGCGGCGATTGCCGGGCTGACGGCGCTGATGCAGGCCTTCGTCGCGCAGGCCGAAGCCGGGGCAGATTGGGTGATGCCCGGCTTCACCCATCTGCAGACGGCGCAGCCGGTGACCTGGGGCCATCACATGATGGCCTATGTGGAAATGCTGGCGCGCGACCGTTCGCGGTTCGAAGACGCGCGCCGCCGGATGAACGAATGTCCGCTGGGTGCGGCGGCACTGGCCGGCACCTCTTTCCCGATCGACCGGCACGCCACCGCCGCCGCCCTGGGGTTCGACCGGCCCACCGCCAACAGCCTTGATTCGGTATCCGACCGCGATTTCGCGCTGGAGTTCCTGTCGGCCTCGGCCATCTGCGCCATGCACCTGTCGCGCTTCGCCGAAGAGCTGGTGATCTGGTCATCGGCCCAGTTCCGCTTCGTGCGGCTGTCGGACAAATGGACCACCGGCAGTTCGATCATGCCGCAGAAGAAAAACCCCGATGCGGCCGAACTGCTGCGCGCCAAGATGGGCCGCATCCTGGGGGCGACCGTCGCGCTGTTCACCGTGATGAAGGGCCTGCCGCTGACCTATTCCAAGGACATGCAGGAAGACAAGGAACAGGTCTTCGACGCCGCCGATACGCTGATGCTGGGTCTGGCCGCGATGACCGGCATGGTCAGCGACATGCAGGCGGTGACCGGCAATCTGCGCGCGGCGGCGGCTTCGGGCTTTTCCACCGCCACCGATCTGGCCGACTGGCTGGTGCGCGAACTGGGCCTGCCCTTCCGCGAGGCGCATCATGTGACCGGCACGCTGGTCGGCATGGCCGAAAAGCGCGGCTGCGATCTGCCGGAACTGTCGCTGGAAGATATGCAATCGGTTTATGCGGGCATCCGTGCCGATATCTTCGATGTTTTGGGGGTGGATAATTCGGTGAACTCGCGCAAGTCCTACGGCGGAACCTCGCCGGATCAGGTTCGGGTACAGATTGCGCGCTGGAAAGCCGTGCTGGCCTGAGCCATCTTCGGCCCATAACAGGAGACGCCGATGCGCCCGAACCTTGCCCGACCGATGCTTGCCCTTTGCCTTCTGGGCCTGCTTGCCGCCTGTGGCGCGGATGGTGAACCCACCGCCCCCACGACCGCCGCACCGGGCCTGACGCTTTCGGGCGGGGTCAAGATGGGCGTGGGTTATTCGGAATGAAACAGGTGCTGGCCAGCCTTGCCCTGCTTGCGCTGGCCGCGTGCGCGCAGCCACATCACCCGCGCGCCACCCTCGCCACCACGATCACGCCAGCCGGCGTGCAGGTGGTGCCGCGCGTCAGCACCGGGCTTGGCGGGGTGCGGGTTGGCGTCAGCCCCTATGGCGGGCATATGGGCACGAATGTGGGGCCGGTGCGTTTGGGGGTCGGATTCTGATGTCTGGTTTGCGTATGGCTTACGTCGGGCTGGCCGTATGGGGGGCCGTCCACCCAATGTTCTGGTTCGTGACCTATATGCGCGAAACCGGCAGCGGGCTTTCGGGGCTGATCGACGCCTGGTATGTCAATGCCTCGACCACCGGGTTGACCTGGGATCTGACGATTGCCGCGCTGACCCTGACGCTGTGGATCCTTGCGGAAACCACCGTGCGGCGCAACTGGCTGGCGCTGATCGCCATCCCGGCCACCTTCTGCATCGGCGTCAGCTGCGGTCTGCCGCTGTATCTGTTCCTGCGCACCCGGCCGGTGACCTGACGCGGCGTTGCGCGGGCTGCGGGTTCTGCTATACGCGGGCCGGACAGCGCGAAGGGGCGGATGATGGATCATTTTCTGTATCGGAACGGCAGCCTTCATGCCGAGGATGTTCCCCTGAGCGAGATCGCGGCGACGGTGGGCACGCCCTTTTACTGCTATTCGGCGGCGACGCTGTCGCGCCATTACCGGCTGTTCAAGGATGCGCTGGACCCGATGGAAAATCTGGTCTGTTTCGCCATCAAATCGCTGTCCAATGTGGCGGTGCTGAGGCTGCTTGGCGATCTGGGCGCCGGTATGGATGTGGTATCCGCCGGTGAATATATGCGCGCCCGCGCCGCCGGCGTTCCGGGAGAGCGGATCGTGTTTTCCGGCGTCGGCAAGACGCGCGAGGAAATGCGCATCGCGCTGCAGGGCGGCATCCGGCAGTTCAACGTGGAATCCGAACCCGAACTGCGCGCGCTGTCCGAAGTGGCGGTATCGCTGGGGGTGAAGGCGCCGATCACGGTGCGGGTGAACCCGGATGTGGACGCAAAAACCCATGCCAAGATTGCAACCGGCAAAAGCGAGAACAAGTTCGGCATCCCGATTTCGCGCGCCCGCGAGGTTTACGCCGAAGCCGCCCGCCTGCCCGGAATCGAGGTGGTGGGGATCGACGTGCATATCGGCAGCCAGCTGACCGAGCTGGAACCTTTCGAGCAGGCCTACAAGAAGGTGCGCGATCTGACCGCGGTGCTGCGCGCCGATGGGCATGACATCCGCCGTCTGGATCTGGGGGGCGGCCTTGGCATCCCCTATACCCGGTCGAACGAGGCGCCGCCGCTGCCTGCCGAATATGGCGCGCTGATCAAGCGCACGCTGGGCGATCTGGGCTGCGAGATCGAGATCGAGCCGGGCCGCCTGATTTCCGGCAATTCCGGGGTTCTGGTCAGCCAGGTGATCTATGTGAAGAACGGCGAGGGCCGCGATTTCCTGATCCTTGATGCCGCGATGAATGATCTGGTGCGGCCTTCGATGTATGATGCCCATCACGACATCATCGCCGTGGCCGAACCCGCCCCCGGCGCCCCGACGCAGCCCTTTGATGTGGTGGGCCCGGTTTGCGAAACCGGCGATACCTTTGCCAAGGCGCGCGACCTGCCGCTGCTGGCGGAGGGTGATCTGGTGGCGTTCCGGTCCGCCGGGGCCTATGGCGCCGTGATGGCGATNNCAAGTGCTGGTGCGCGACGATCAATTCGCCGTCATCCGGCGCAGACCGAGCTTTGACGAAATTCTGAAGCGGGATAGCATCCCTGAATGGTTGTAACAGAGCCGTGCCATTCCGCACGGCGGAGGGTTTGGCAGCAGACGGATGGCAGAAACCGGCACACCCGAAGTGATGCGGCGCATCCGTTGGCCCTTGCGGCTGACATGGGCGGGGCTTTGGGCAGAGCGTCTGTCTCGCGCCTTCTGGCCACTGTGGACCGTGATTCTGGCCGCTCTGGCCGCGCTTTCCTTTGGATTGCAGGATATCCTGCCGCTTGAGGCGGCCTGGGCCGGGCTGGTTGGCGGCCTTCTTGGGTTTGCTCTGGCGCTTTGGCATGGCTTTCGGCGGTTCCGCCGCCCGTCACGGGCAGAGGCGCTGGCGCGGCTGGATGCATCGCTGCCGGGGCAACCCATTCTGGCGCTGGCCGACGATCAGGCGATCGGGGGCAATGATCCGGCCTCTGTCGCGGTCTGGCAGGCGCATCGGCGGCGCATGGCGGCCCGTGTGGCACAGGCGCGCCCGGTACGCCCCGATCTGGGTCTTGCCGCGCGCGATGTGTTCGGCCTGCGCTATCTGGCGCTGACGGCCATGGTGATTGCGCTGATGTTCGGTTCGATCTGGCGCGCGGCCTCTGTCACCGGGCTGGCCCCCGGCGCGGCCGAGGCGATGATGAATGGCCCGACCTGGGAGGGCTGGGCCCAGCCGCCGCTGCACACCGGCAAACCGGCGCTGTACCTGAACGACATTCCGGAAGGCACGCTGAAGCTGCCGAAAGGCACAAGGCTGCAGGTGCGGCTTTATGGCGAGGTTGGGGCCCTGACGCTGAGCGAGACGGTTTCCGGGGCAGTCACCCCGCCCCCGGCCTCGGATCTGGCGCAGAGTTTCGATGTGATGCAGGATGGTGCCGTGGCGATCAACGGTGCGGGCGGGCGCGTGTGGCAGGTTGTGGCCCTGCCCGATCTGGCCCCGAAGATCGAGATCACCGGCGCGCTGACGCGCGAGCGGGAAGGCAAGATGCAGCTGCCCTTTGCCGCCGAGGATGATTACGGCATCACCGGGGGCGCGGCGCAGATCACCCTGGATCTGGCGCAGGTGGACCGGCGTTTTGGTCTGGCGACCGACCCGGAGCCGCGCGAGGCGCTGGTGATCGACCTGCCGCTGCCGATCAGCGGCAACAGGGCCAAATTCAGCGACATGATCCTTGAGGATGTATCCAGGCACCCCTTTGCCAATCTGCCGGTCGAAATCCGGCTGACGGCGACGGATGCCATGGCACAGCAGGGCGAAGCGCCGGTGTTGCAGGGGGTGCTGCCGGGCAAGCGGTTCTTCGATCCGCTGGCGGCCGCCATCATCGAAATGCGGCGCGATCTGCTGTGGAACCGCAGCAATGCCACGCGTGCGGCCCAGATCTTCAAGGCCTTCACCCATCTGCCCGAAGATCTGATCCGGGACGGCAAGACCTTTGACCGGCTGAAAGCCGCCATGGCCCGGCTGGATGCCAGCGCGGCCGATCTGACGCCCGCGCTGCGCGACGAACTGGCGGATGAGCTGTGGGAAATTGCCCTGCTGGTGGAGGAAGGCGATCTGGCCTCGGCCCGGGAGCGGTTGCAGCGGGCGCAGGAACGCCTGAGCGAGGCGATGCGCAATGGGGCCGATCCATCGGAAATCCAGGAACTGATGGAAGAGCTGCGCGAGGCGACCAAGGAATACATGCAGATGCTGGCCGAACAGGCGCAGCGCAACCCCGACAGCCAGCAGGCCCAGAATCAAGAGCGCATGGAGATCACCGGCGACCAGATTCAGGAAATGATGGATGAAATCCAGCGCCTGATGGAAGAAGGCAAGATGGACGAGGCCGCGCAGTCCATGGCCATGTTGCAGCAGCTGCTGGAAAATCTGCAGATGACGGAAGGCGGCGCCGGGGGTCAGGGCGGGCCGCAATCGCCCGGCATGGGCGAATTGCAGGATACGCTGCGCGACCAGCAGGGCCTGTCTGACGAGGCGTTCCGCGAGTTGCAGCAAGGCCAGGGCCAGCAGGGCGAAACCCCGCAGCAGCCCGGCGAAGGCGAAGGCGAGGGATCGCTGGCCGACCGGCAGCGTGAGTTGCAGCAGCGGCTGGACCGGCTGAATGGCGATCAGTTGCCCGGTGCCGGTTCGGAGCGGGGCCAGGAAGGCCGCGAGGCCCTTGGCGAGGCGGAACGCCAGATGCGCGAGGCCGAGCGGGCGCTGCGCGAGGGCGATCTGTCCGGCGCGCTGGACCGGCAGGCCGAAGCGATGAACAACCTGCGCGACGGGATGCGCGCCCTGGGCGAAGCGCAGGCCGAAGAGCAGCGGCAAGAGCAGGCCGGGGGCGAAGGCCAAGGCCAGGGCCGGGGCGAGCCCGGCAATCAGCGGGATCCTTTGGGCCGGGAACAGGGTGAATCCGGCCGGATCGGATCGGACCGCAACCTGCTGCAGGGGCAGGATGTCTATCGCCGGGCCCAGGATCTTCTGGATGAAATCCGCAGGCGGGCGGGTGAACAGCAGCGCGCCGAAAACGAACGTGACTATCTGCGCCGCCTGCTTGAGCTGTTCTGAAATGCCCCTGCCGGGCCATGGCGCGGCAGGGAATGGCCGAACAGGGCAGCCTGCGTCAGCCTTGCGCCTGATCCAGCAGGCGGGTCACCAGCGCGTCGATCGACAGCCGCAGGGCATCGACCCCGGCCACATAGCTGCGCAACGCATCGGCCAGAGCCGGCATCTTTTGCGCAAGCTGCGGCGCGGTGACATACAGTGCCAGCAGCGCCATGGCGATCAGCAGCGTGAAGGCAAAGCCACTGCGGAAACCACTGTTGGGCGATTCGGCCGCAGGCTCCATATCGAAGGGATCATCCGAACGGTCGACAGGCCGCAGGGTGGAGTTGATTTCCTCGATATCCGGCAGCAGCTCCCGCCCCTTGGGGGCGCGCGGCGGTTCGGCCAGTTCGGGCGCCAGCTCTGGCTGCGGGGCAACACGCCGGGCGGCGACACGCACCGACGGCATCGCCTCCAGCCCCAGATCCCCCTGGGCTTCCAGCACCGGAGGTTCTGCACGCGCCCGGGCTTTGGCCTCGCGTTCGGCTTCTTCCCGCAGGACGGCGACCAGACTTTCATCCAGCTGCCGCCGCGGCGGGGCAAAGGCGGGAGTTACAGGCTGAGCTGGTTCTTCCGGTTCATGGTCGGACAGATCCGGCGCCGCCATGGCCACAGGCCCGGGCGCGACAGGATCTGCGCTGTCATGATCCAGATCATCCTGGTCAAGCTCCCCCTGAAACCAGGCATGGCCGCAGTTGGAACATTGCACATCGCGCCCCTCTTCGGGGATCGCGTCATCCGGCACTTCGTATTGTGCATCGCAATTCGGGCAAATCAGCCGCATCAAACCCCGCCTCACCGCTTACGGCTTGTCATTCCTGTATTTCTACCAACCATAACCCGGTATTCCAAGCGTTGCACAGCCGGGAATTTTCGCCTAGGCCCGCGCANNCCGCGCAGCCCGTTGAAAGCGCAGCGGCGGTGGGCGATTGTGCGGCGCGCGTGGCAAAGAGGCTGGCAGTGATATCTTTCGAAAATGTGGCCTACAACTATGGCGGTGGCGAATTGCTGTCGGAAGTGTCGCTTCGGCTGGCGCCCGGATCGTTTCATTTCCTGACCGGGCCATCTGGTTCGGGGAAATCGACCTTCCTGAAGCTGTGCTATGCCGAACTGCGCCCCACGGCCGGCCATGTGACCCTGTTCGACCGGGAAGTGCGGACGCTGGAACGGGACGAGGTGGCACGGATGCGGCGCCGCATCGGCGTGGTGCATCAGGATTGCCGCTTTCTGGACCATCTGCCGCTGGCCGCCAATGTGACCCTGCCGCTGACCGTTTCGAACCGCGAGGTCGGCAGCGAGGATCTGGGCGAGTTGCTGGGCTGGGTGGGGCTGCGCCATCTGGCCGATGCCCTGCCGCCGCAATTGTCAGGCGGCGAACGCCAGCGCGCCGCNNCTGGCCGATGAACCCACCGGCAACCTGGATTGGGATCTGTCGGTGCGCCTGCTGCGCCTGCTGATCGAATTGAACCGCATGGGCAAGACCATCGTGATGGCCACGCATGACATGAACCTGATCCGACAGGCGAAATCGCAGGTGGCGGCCCGCGTGCTGCGCATCCAGAAGCGCCGTATCCAGCTGGCGGGGGCAGATCTGTGAGCCTGTTGCAGCAGCTTTCCCTTCTCTCGCGCGGTGACCGGCAGGCTGATCGCGTGGTGCCGCCCACCGGGCACACCGCCTGGCTGACCAGCTTCACCGCCGGGGCCATGACGTTTCTGGCCGTCTTCGCGCTGGCACTCAGCCTTGCCGCCGGGCGGATGGCGGACCGCTGGTCGGATGCGCTGGCGCGGACGGCCACAATCCGCATCTCGGCCCCTGCCGATCAGGTGGATTTCCAGACCCGCGCGGTGCTGGACCTGCTAGCCACCACCCCCGGCGTGGAAAGCGCCCGCGCGCTGAGCGATGATGAACAGCGCAAGCTGCTGGAACCCTGGTTCGGCCCTGACCTGCCGGTAGAGGCGCTGCCGGTGCCCCGGCTGATCGAGCTGCAGGAAACCGGCGAAGGATATGATGCCGAAGGCCTGCGCCAGCGGCTGACGGCCGAGGCACCGGGGGCGGTGCTGGACGATCACACCCGCTGGCGGCGCCCGCTGGCCACGGCGGCCGGGCGGCTGCGGCTGATGGGGATCGTGTCGATCCTGCTGATCGGCACGGCGATGGCCGCGATGATCACCCTGGCCGCCAATGCCGCCCTTGCCGCCAATGCCCAGGTGATCGAGGTGCTGCGGCTGGTGGGCGCGCGAGACAGCTATATCGTGCGGGCCTTCGTGCGGCGTTTTCTCGCAAGGGCGCTGGCCGTTTCGGGCATCGGCGCGCTGGCCGGAATGGCGGGCATTGCCCTGCTGCCCTCGGCCGATGCGGCGGGCGGCTTTCTGACCGGGCTGGGCTTTACCGGCTGGGGCTGGCTGATGCCGCTGGCGCTGCCGCTGCTGGCCGCTGCCGTTGCCTTTGCCGCCACCCGCACCGCTGCTGTGCGCAAGCTGAAGGATCTGCCCTGATGCGCCGTTTCCTGCCGCTGCAATGGCTGCTGTCGCTGGTGTTCATCCTTCAGATGTATCTGGCGATGCTGGTGCTGGGCATCCTGTTCCTGATCCCCGCGATGATCGACCGCCGCCATGCCCATACCGCCTGCCGCAGCTTCTGTGCTTGGGTGCGGCTGACGCTGGCGCTTCTGTGCGGGTTGCGGAGCGAGATTCGCGGCGAGATTCCGNNCCGGCAAGTTCATCATGAAGCGCGAATTGCTCTGGGCGCCGATCCTGGGCTGGTATGCGACGCGGATCGGCTGTGTGCCGGTGGATCGCGGCAAGCGCGGCGCGGCGATCAGCCGGATGATGGCAGATGTGAAATCCGGCGCCAGCCAGCCCGGGCAGCTGATCATCTATCCGCAGGGCACCCGTGTGGCCCCGGGCGTGAAGGCGCCTTACAAGGTGGGCACTGCGCTGCTTTATGGCCAGCTGAAACAGGATTGCGTGCCTGCGGCCACCAATGTCGGCCTGTTCTGGCCCAAGCATGGTATCTTGCGCCGGCCCGGGGTAGCGGTGGTGGAATTCCTGCCGCGCATCGCCCCCGGCCTGCGTGGCGCGGAATTCATGGAAAGGCTGGAGCGCGAGGTTGAAAGCGCATCGGACCTGTTGATGGCCGAGGCGCAGGACTGATCACATCGTGGCAGCGGCGCCGGGGTGCCGGCTGACCGGGCGAGAAAGCAGCCTCGTTGCGTGATTGCGACCCTCATTGCCGGGGTCTGCTTGCAATCTTCCCCGCCCTGATCCCTCGTGGCATGAATGGCGCCCCCTAAGATGCAGAATGGCCCGCGCGTGCTGTGCGGACCATTTGCTGATGCGATTCATGTAGAACGGGGCGAAGGGGGGCTTATGCCGCCAGCCCCTTGGACCCCATATCCAGGAACTTCTGGCGACGATCCTTCACCAGCCATTCGGGCTTTTTGCCCGAAAGCTCTTTCAGCATGGTTTCGACCGCTTTGCCCACGGCATCAATGGTTTCCTTGCGGCCGCGCTGAGCGCCCCCCAGAGGTTCCTTGATGATGCGGTCGATCACGCCCAGCTTCTGCAGATCTTGCGCCGTCAGGCGCAGCGCCTCGGCCGCTTCGCGCATTTTTTCGGCATCCTTCCACAGGATGCTGGCGCAGCCTTCGGGCGAGATCACCGAATAAACGCTGTGTTCCAGCATGGCGATGCGGTTCGCCGTGGCAAAGGCCACCGCCCCGCCCGATCCGCCTTCGCCGATCACCACGGAAATCAGCGGCACGCCGATTTGCAGGCATTTCTCGGTTGACCGGGCAATCGCCTCGGCCTGGCCGCGTTCCTCGGCGCCTTTGCCGGGATAGGCGCCGGGCGTATCGACCAACGTGACCACCGGAAGGCCGAACCGATCGGCCATATCCATCAGCCGGATCGCCTTGCGATAGCCTTCGGGGCGGGCCATGCCGAAATTCCGCTCGATCCGGGATTTGGTATCATTGCCCTTTTCATGCCCGATCACCATCACCGGCTGATCGTTGAAACANNCTCAATCCGGGTCTTGGTGTCATTGCCCTTTTCATGGCCGATTATCACCACAGGCTGATCATTGAACCGCGCCAGCCCGCCCATCACGGCATGGTCATCGGCAAAATTACGATCACCGGCCAGCGGGGTATATTCGGAAAACAGGGCGTCGATATAATCCTTGCAATGCGGGCGGTCCGGATGGCGGGCCACCTGGCATTTGCGCCAGGGCGTCAGATCCTTGTACAGATCCTTCAGAAGCACCTCTGCCTTGCGGTCCAGCGCGGCAGCTTCCTTCTCGACATCCATTTCCTTGTTGGCCCGCGCCAGAGCCCTGAGTTCTTCGGCCTTGCCTTCGATCTCGGCAAGCGGCTTTTCGAATTCGAGATAGTTCATTGCGGGGCTCCAGCTTTGACTTGCGCTATATGCCCCTGCGCCGCGCATTTTGCAACCGAAGCAAGGCGGAAGTGGCAGGCGATGCCGGATCGGGCCCAGAACTCAGGCCCTGAATACGGCAACGCCCCGCAGCTTTCACTACGGGGCGTGCTCCTCCCGACTTGCCATGGCGGAGCCTCCTCTCTCCTCCACGGCGCGGATATCGTTCAAGGGTCGCTTAATTGTTAACCTTTGATGACGGCAGCCTGCCCGGCACAAGGGCAGCCTGTCAACGAATTTATGCGAATTTATGCGCCAGCGGCGATCATTTCGGCCTGCCGCACGATGACTTCGGCCTGTTTGATCGAAGCGATGTCCACCAGACGGCCTTTGTAGACAGTTGCCCCCTCGCCACGCGCTTTCGCGGCCTCCATCGCGGCCAGAATCTCGCGGGCTTCGGCTACGGCAGAATCAGAAGGCGTGAAGACTTCATTGGCGAGTGCGATCTGTTTCGGATGGATGGCCCATTTGCCAACCATGCCCAGCGTGGCCGACCGGCGGGCCTGCGCGCGATAGCCTTCATCATCGCTGAAATCACCGAACGGCCCGTCGACCGGCAGAATCCCATGGGTGCGGCAGGCCGCAACGATGGCCGCCTGCGCCCAGTGCCAGNNTCGCGCAGCATGTAGTAATTTTCCTGCGTCCCGCCGATGCCGGTGGTCTGCATCCCCATGCTGGCCGCGAAATCGGCGGCACCCAGGCTCATCGCCTGCAGGCGCGGGCTGCTGGCCGCGATTTCCTCGACATGGGCGATGCCTGCGGCCGATTCGATGATGACCTCGAAACTGACCGGCTTTGTGCGCCCTTTGGCGCGTTCGATCGCCGTCACCAGCGCATCCACGGCATAGACATCGGCCGCACAGCCCACCTTGGGGATCATGATCTGATCCAGCCGGTCACCCGCCTGTTCCAGCAGATCGACGACATCGCGATACCAGAAGGGCGTATCCAGCCCGTTGATGCGGACGGAAAGGTATTTCGTCCCCCAGTCGAGCGTATTCACCGCCTCGATGATATTGGCGCGGGCCTGATCCTTGTCGCTGGGCGCGACAGAATCTTCCAGATCAAGGTTGATCACATCCGCTGCGGAACTGGCCATCTTGGANNAAGCGCCGGGCGCGAGCCGGGCCCGAAGAGTTGGCAGCGGTTTGGGCGGGCGGGGGCGGCAGGCTGGATGCGGAAGCTCATCTACAGTCTTTCGGTAACTAAATTTCATTGATTGCGTGAATGTGGTTATATTCTTGCGCGCCAAAAATCAAGCGTGATTTGCAGGCGCAGCATCCATGCTGCAAAGCGGCGCCACGTCATTCGCGCTTGACGTGCCCCCTGCCCTGCCGCAAACCGCCAGTAATTTCAGGCTGCGCAAGGGGAACAGCGATGAGCCGCACCGTCTATGTCAATGGTGAGTATCTGCCCGAGGAAGAGGCGAAGGTTTCGGTCTTTGACCGGGGTTTTCTGATGGCCGATGGGGTCTATGAGGTCACGTCTGTTCTGGACGGCAAGCTGATCGATTTCGCGGGCCATTGCACCCGCCTTGCCCGCTCGCTGTCAGAGCTGGAAATGCAGAACCCCCATTCCGATGAAGACTGGCTGGCGATCTTCCGCGAGATCGTGGCGCGGAATGGTGTTGAAGATGGCATGGTCTACCTGCAGGTCACGCGCGGCAATCCGGGCGACCGCGATTTCGCCTATCCGTCTGACGATGTGAAACCGACGGTGGTGCTGTTCACCCAGTCGAAGCCCGGTCTGGCCGACAGCCCTGCTGCAAAAACCGGCTGGAAGGTGATTTCCATCCCCGATGTGCGCTGGGGCCGCCGCGATATCAAGACGGTGCAGCTGCTGTATCCGTCGATGGCCAAGATGGCCGCCAAGAAGGCGGGCGTCGATGATGCCTGGCTGGTCGAGGATGGGTTCGTGACCGAAGGCACCTCGAACAATGCCTATATCGTGAAGGGCAACAAGATCATCACCCGCGCGCTGTCGCATGACATTCTGCACGGCATCACCCGCGCTGCCGTGCTGCGCTTTGCTTCCGAGGCGCAGATGGAAGTGGAAGAGCGCAACTTTACCATCGCCGAAGCGCAGGCGGCGGATGAGGCCTTCATCACCTCGGCTTCGGCCTTCGTGATGCCGGTGGTGGAGATTGACGGCGCAGCCGTTGGCACAGGCACCGTGGGCCGCGTGGCCACCCGGATGCGCGAGATCTATCTGGACGAGACGCGCAAGGCCGCTGTCTGAGCCAAAAAGGTTCAGGGTGTTGCAAGCCGCAGGCCTGGCCTGCGGCTTTTGCATTCAGTGGTCGCGCAGGAAATCATCCTCCACTTCGGTCACGTCGATGCCCATGGCCTCCAGCCCGGCTTCCAGATTTTCGGCCAGATGCGGCATCCCCATCAGATATTTGTCTGTCGGCGCCGAACGTTCGGCAAAGGCCGTCTGCACCGCATCCGCAAAATCCGCAGCATCGAAGACCCCGCGGCCCACCCAGGCCAGCGCCACAAGATGGGCCTGTTCGTCTTCGTTCAGACCGCGGATGAAGGCGTGCAATTCGCGTTCCCCCATCCCCCCCTCGCGGGACTGGTAGATGATGTGAACGACCTTGGCAGGACTGATTTCAAGCATGGTATCCTCCTGCCGTCATGCTGCGCCCGGCGGATCCGTTTTGCAAGCCACGCCCGTGCGGGTGGACGCGGCGCTCCCGGCACCTTAGGTTATGGGCAGAAGAATCCGGGAAGGCGCCATGTCTGAAACCGAAGTGCAAGGCTATCAGGTTCTTGCCCGCAAATACCGCCCCGCCACCTTTGCCGATCTGATCGGGCAAGAGGCGATGGTGCGCACCCTGAAAAACGCCTTCGCGGCGGACCGGATCGCCCATGCCTTTGTCATGACCGGGGTGCGGGGGGTGGGCAAGACCACGACCGCCCGCATCATCGCCAAGGGGCTGAACTGCATCGGCCCCGATGGCAAGGGCGGCCCGACGACCGAACCCTGTCTGGTCTGCGACCAGTGCAAGGCGATTGCCGAGGGCCGCCATGTCGATGTGATGGAAATGGACGCGGCCAGCCGGACGGGCGTGGGCGACATCCGCGAAATCATTGATTCCGTTCACTATCGCGCAGCTTCGGCTCGCTACAAGATCTATATCATCGACGAAGTTCACATGCTGTCGACCAGCGCCTTCAACGCGCTGCTGAAGACGCTGGAAGAACCGCCCGCCCATGTGAAGTTCATCTTTGCAACAACGGAAATCCGCAAGGTGCCCGTCACCGTGCTGTCGCGCTGCCAGCGGTTCGATCTGAAACGGATCGAACCCGAGGTGATGATGGAACACCTGGCGAAGATCGCCGGGAAAGAGGGCGCAAGCCTTGCCCGCGATGCCATGGCGCTGATTACCCGGGCTGCCGAAGGATCCGTGCGCGATGCCATGAGCCTGCTGGATCAGGCCATCGCCCATGGCGCGGGCGAAACCACGGCGGATCAGGTGCGCGCCATGCTGGGGCTGGCCGACCGGGGCCGCACGCTGGATCTGTTCGACATGGTGATGCGGGGGGCCGCAGCCGAGGCTCTGGCAGAGCTGGCAGCGCAATATTCCGATGGGGCGGACCCGATGGCGGTGCTGCGCGATCTGGCCGAGATCACCCACTGGATTTCCGTCATCAAGATCGCCCCTGAAACTGCCGAAGACCCGACGATCCCGCCGGACGAGCGCGCCCGGGGCATGGATATGGCAGGACGGGTGCCCATGCGGGTGCTGACCCGCATGTGGCAGATGCTGCTGAAAGCCATCGAAGAGGTGGCCCTGGCCCCCAATGCGATGATGGCCGCCGAGATGGCGGTGATCCGGCTGACCCATGTGGCCGATCTGCCCGACCCCGAGGCATTGGTGCGCCGCCTGCAATCAGGCCCGCCTCCGGTCCAGCCAGGCGGCGGGGCACCTGCTGGCGGCGGCGGTGGCGGTGGCATGGTTCACGCCCCGCCCCGCATGATGGCCCCGGCCCGGGCGCCGGCGATGGGCGCCACGATGAGCGGCAATGCGGCGCTGGCCCTGGCGGAAGACCGGCTGAAAGTCTATGCCACCTTCGACCATGTGATTGATCTGATAAAGGAAAAGCGCGATATGGCGCTGCTTCTTTCGGTCGAAAGCCATGTGCGGCTGGCAAAATACACCCCCGGCCGGATCGAATTCGAACCCACCAGTGATGCGCCGCGCGATCTGGCAGCCACTTTGGCGCAGCGGCTGCAAAGCTGGACCGGCTCGCGCTGGGGCGTGTCTGTCGTGGCGGCAGGTGGGGCGCCGACCGTGGCGGAAACCCGCGACGCCGACCGGATCCAGGCCGAAGCGGAGGTTCTGCAAAGCGATCTGGTGCGCGCCGTCATCTCTGCCTTTCCGGGCGCCAGAATCACCGATATCCGCACACCAGAGGCCATGGTGCAGGAAGCCGCCTTCCAGGCCCTGCCCGAGGTGGAAGATGAATGGGATCCCTTCGAGGATAACTGAAAGGAACGGAACATGTTCAAAGGTTTGGGCGGTCTTGGCGATATGGCCAAGATGATGAAGGCCGCGCAGGAAATGCAGGAAAAGATGGCGCGCCTGCAAGAGGATCTGGGCAATACCGTTGTGATCGGTGAATCCGGCGCAGGCCTGGTGAAGGCACGCTGCACGGCCAAGGGGGATGTGACCGGGCTGGATATTGATCCGTCGATCCTGATCCCGTCGGAAAAGGAAGTGATCGAGGATCTGATCATTGCAGCCATCAAGGATGCGCAGATCAAGGCCGCGCAGCGCGGCGAGCAGGAAATGCGCCGGATGACCGAAGGGCTTGGCCTGCCTGCCGATTTCAAACTGCCCTTCTGATGGCTGCACCCACAGATATCGAGGATCTGATCGGGCTGATGGCAAGGCTGCCCGGTCTTGGCCCGCGCTCGGCCCGCCGGGCGGTGCTGGTGCTGCTGAAAAAGCGCGGGCCGCTGATGGCGCCGCTGGCGCAGGCCATGGCGCATGTGGCGCTGACTGCACGGGATTGCACGATCTGCGGCAATATCGGCACCGAAGATATCTGCCCGATCTGCGCCGATCCGCGCCGCCAGACCGGCGAAATCTGCGTGGTGCAGGATGTGGCAGATCTTTGGGCCATTGAACGGGGCGGTGCCTTCCGGGGTCGCTATCATGTTCTGGGCGGCACTCTGTCCGCATTGGACAATATCGGGCCAGAGGAGCTGCGTATTCCGCTGCTGCTGCGCCGGGTGCGCGAGGAAAACCTGCGCGAAGTGATTCTGGCGCTGAACGCCACCGTCGATGGCCAGACCACCGCGCATTACATTGCGGATGTGCTGGAGCCGACCGGGGTGCAGCTGTCGTCTCTGGCGCAGGGCGTGCCGATTGGGGGCGAGCTGGATTACCTGGACGATGGCACCATCGGCGCCGCACTCAAGGCCCGGCGCCGGGTCTGACAATCTGGAAGATGTGCCACGCCCCGGCCGCGTGGCGGGAGAGAGAACCGATGACCGAAGCTGCAACCCGGATCGCCGATGCCCTGCGCGGGCAGGGAGATCTTTATGGCGCGCTACGCCATGCGAGTGCCGGGCTGGACCCAGATCAGGCCGCGGGGCTGCTGCCCGCCATACGCGGCGCGCTGGGTGGCGGGATCGAGGCTGCAAGGCTGCGGGCCGTGGATCAGGGCCTGCTGCGGGCCATTTTGCGCGCGGGGGCGGGCGGAGCTGCGGTGCCGGGATCGGCGGCGCTGGTTGCCTGGCTGCACGATGCCGAAGTGGCGCCGCTGTTCATGCCAGAGATCGCCGCCAGCCGCCACATGGCGCTGCTGACCACCGATCCGGCAATGCCCGCCTATTCCGACCCAAGCTTTGACGGCTGGTTTGCGACGCAAGGCATGGATTATGGCCTTGGCCCCTATGGCGAGAAGCGCAGCGTCTACAAGGCCGCGCAATTCGCCGATGCCGCAAGCCCGGAACGGCGGATGATCCACATGGGGATCGACGTTTTCGCCCCTGCAGGCACGCCCGTCCACGCCCCGATGCCTGGCCGCGTGGCCTTTGTGACCTATAACGCCGATCCGCTGGATTACGGCCACACCCTGATCCTGGAGCATGACAGCCCGGCGGGCCGTTTCTGGACGCTGTATGGCCATCTGGGCGGCAGCCTGCCCCGGCTCTGCGCCCCGGGCGCGCGGGTGGCGGCGGGCGATGTGATCGCCCATCTGGGCGACTGGCCCGAAAACGGCGGCTGGGCGCCGCATCTGCATTTCCAGATCATGGCCGACATGCTGGAACAGCGCGACGGCAATTTCTTCGGGGTGGGCCATGAAAGCCTGTGGGACATCTGGCAACAGATCTGCCCCGACCCGAACCTGATCCTGCGCCTGCCTGAGGGGGCCTTTGGCGGATAGGCCGGGGGTTTCACCCCCGGACCCCCAGGATATTTGGGCCAAGATAAAGGATCAGGCGTGTCGCGCGCGGTGGCCGATCTGGTAGAAGTTTCCGGTGCGCGTCGCCAGATAGGGGGCCAGCGGAATGTCTTCCTGTTTCAGGAAACCCTGGGCAGGAAGGGCGCCGCCCCGCACCATCTCGATCACCGCGACGACCGAGGCGCTGGTCGTCCAGGCAATCGCGGTGCGGGATTTGCCGCCGATCTCCAGCGGGTAATAGCTGCGCACGAATTCCTTGCGGCGCAGCTGACCGCCCACCCGGCCTTCAGCGGCGACATGGACATAGACCACATCCTCATCCACCGGCGGCTTGGCATTGGTAAGGATGCGGCCCGCCTCGGTGCGGTTTTCACGCATCAGCAGTTCATGGAAGAAGAAGTTCATCAGCTTGACATGGCCGGGATAGCGCATCGTCTTGTAATCGAGGTTCTCGATCCGGCCCAGATAGGTTTCGCACATGGTGCCAAGGCCCCCTGAGGTGGTGAAGGCCTCCAGCTGCATCCCGTCGATGAAGATGCTTTCCGTCCATTCCATGGCGGAGACGGTTTTCAGCACGCCCTCCTCGATCACCTCGCAATCGTTGAGGTATTCATTCACCACACCTTCGGGCGACCAGTTGAAGGCATAGCCCAGCAGGCCCGTGGGGTTCTGCGGCAGGGCACCGACGCGGAGCTTGATGGAGCGGACGGTTTCAAACTGATGCGCCAGATCGGCGGCAACGATCCCGACGAAGCCCGGGGCAAGCCCGCATTGCGGCGCCATCAGACCCTTCGAAGTCTGCGCCAGATCGCGGATGTGTTTCGTGGTGGGCACGTCTTCCGTCAGGTCGAAGTAGTGCAGACCAAGGCCATGGGCCACGGTAGAGACACCGATGTTCAGGTGATAGGGCAGGCAGGACAGCACGGCCTCTTGCCCATCCAGCGCCGCTTTCAGCGCCGCGGTATCCGACAGATCGACGGTTCTGGTGGCAAACGGGGCCGTGGTGTCGCGCGCATCCATGCCGGTGACTGTAAAGCCGCTTTCCACCAGCAGTTCGGCCGCCAGATGGCCGACCTTGCCCAGACCCAGCACTGCGATCCTGTTGAATGACATATGTTTTCCTGCCCTGTCAGAGTTGTTCTGTGGTGCAGGTTATGGCGCGCCATCGCCAGTTTCGCCGGACAGGCTGCCAGAAAGTTATGATTTATTCGTCATAATAACGGGATTCCAGTCAAAATGACAAAGGCCGGGCAGATGGCCCGGCCCTGTCCTTTCGGCGATCAGGCTGTTCAGCCGCCGGTGGCAAGCCCGCGCTGGCTGGCCAGCCCCATGGACAGCAAAAGCGGCTCGGCCTCTTGCCGGGTTTGAAAATCAGCCTTCGACTGCATCCCCCGCCACTGCCCCAAAATCAGCGCCTGCGCCACCGCCCCACCCAAAGTGGTGCCCGGCCCTGCGATGATGAACAGATCCGGCGCGAATTCGCGGGCGGCGGTCGTGATGGCGCGGGTGAAATCGTAAGATTCCACCACCTGATGACCCAACGTGTAATCGCGCAACGCGACAGGGTCGCTGCTGCCGGGCCACCAGATTGCGCCGCGCCCGTCGATCAACGGCAGTTGCGGCGCACCGAACAGCGTCTGCGGCAACCGCGCCCGCCCGGCTTCGGCCACTGGCGCCTGCAGCGCCGTGTGAAAGGCCGCATGATTGGCCAGCCGCATGGGAAAGCGCGCCTGAACCGGCGGCACGGCAGCCTCGAAGGCTTTCAGGCCCGGCTCATTGCCCGCAAGCACGAGCATCCCGCCAAGGTCGATGGACAGCGCAAGCACATGCCCCGGACGTTCCGCGATCTGTGCCACCAGTTGCAGGATTTCGGCCTTGCGCGCCAGATTTGGCCGCCAGTCCTCATCCACGAAAGGGTAGATCAGCTGGCCGCCGATCAGATGCTGCTGCATCAGCGTGCCCATGGTGTTGACCACCTCGAACCCTGCCTCGGCAGAAAGCGCGCCCCCGCAGGCCAGCGCGGAATACCAGCCCATGGAATTGCCGGTGACCGCAACAATATCAATGCCCTGCACGGCGCGGGCATCGGCCAGCGTGCAGGCATAGATCAGCGCCGAGGCATTGTCGCCCCGCGTGTGCTTCGCGACGGAATAGGTTGCTGCGCCATCCAGTGCCGTCAGCGTTTCCTGCCCGGCCGCCTGCCTGCGCCGGTCGAATTCGGCCATGAGGCCTGGATCGTGGAAATGGCGCTGCAGGCTGCCAAGCTCTGATTTTGTATAGGTTCCGCGTCCCGGGCAGATCAGAACTGCCGTTTTCCGCCGGGTTTGTGCAAGGGGCTGGGTCATTCTGCCTTCTCCACCAGTGCCTTGGCGGCCGCGATGATCGAACCGCACGACGGCATGGTTGCGGCATAGGCCGGGCCGGTGGCGATGAAGCTGTCTTCGGCCGTCAGCCGGACCAGGGGCACCTGCGCAACCTCGTGGAAATGCGCCATCAGCGCCTCGGCCATACCGCCGGTATGGCGGGTTTCATCCACGATCAGGATGTGGCGCGCGCCCTGCACTGCTGCCGTCAGCGCGTCTTTCGGCAGGGGCGACAGCCAACGAGTGTCGATGATCCTTGTGCGGATGCCCGCAGCGGTCAGCGCCGGTTCGGCCTGGCGCGCCAGATAGGTGCCATTGCCGAAAGTGACAATGGCCAGATCCTCCCCCGCGCCATGCAGGCCAACCTGCCCGAAGGGGATCACCTCTGACGGGTCTGGGTAGTGGCACATCCAGCCGCCATCTTTGTCATCGTGCAGATCGCGCATCGGATAAAGCGCGATAGGTTCGAGAAAGACAACCAAACGCTGCTCCTCCCGCGCCAGCCGCACACATTCCCGCAGCATTTTCGCAGCATCCGCGCCGTTCGACGGACAGGCAAGGATCAGCCCCGGAATGTCGCGCAGCACCGCTACCGAATTGTCATTGTGGAAATGCCCGCCGAACCCCTTCTGATAGCCCAGCCCCGCGATACGCAGCACCATCGGGTTGGTATATTGCCCGTTGGAAAAGAACGGCAGCGTTGCCGCCTCGCCGCGCAGCTGATCCTCGGCATTGTGCAGATAGGCGAGGAACTGGATTTCCGGCATCGGGATGAACCCGTTCTGCGCCATGCCGATGGCCAGACCCAGGATGCTTTGTTCATCCAGCAGGGTGTCGATCATCCGATCTTGCCCGAAGCGGGCCTGGAGTTTCTGCGTCACGCCATAGACGCCACCTTTGCGGCCGACATCCTCGCCCATCATGACGATTTCGCGGTGCGCCAGCATCAGGTCTGTCAGCGCCCAGTTGATAAGACGCGACATGATCTGCGGTTCGGCCATCTGCTTCATATCGCTGCCAAAGGCTGCTGCCCGCGTTTCGGCTGAAGGGCCATTGGTCGGAAGGCAGGCGCGCTTTGGCGGGATCAGCGCAGCCATGACATCTGCTGCCGTCTGCAACCGGGGCCGGGTGACGGCCTCGGCCGCGATGCGGGCCACACGGGCGTTGGTGTCGTGATAGACCTGCAAAGCCTCGGGCGCAGACATGGCACCGATCTGATCAAGCCCGCGCACCATATGCAGCAGCGGATCCTGCGCTTCTTCCGCCTCGACCATTTCGCGGGGAAGATAGGTGGTGGGCATGTCAGCCCCGGCATGGCCATAAAGCCGGATGGTGCGGATGTGCAGGAAAGCGGGTTTGCGGCGGCTGCGCACGTAATGCGCCGCCTCCAACGCTGTGGCATAGGTGGCGAAGATATCCAGCCCGTCGCAGGTAAAATACTTCAGCCCGGGCCGGTTCTGAAAGCTGGCAGCGATCCAGCCCTTGGGCGTGCGGGTGGAAATGCCGATGCCGTTGTCTTCGCAGCAGAACAGCAGCGGCAAGGGGATCGACTGATAGCTGGTCCATTGCGCCGTGTTGAAGGCACCTTGCGCGGTAGAGTGGTTGGCGCTGGCATCGCCGAAGCTGCAATAAACAATGCCATCTTCGGGCAATTCGGCATGTTCGGGGCGATGGCGGCGGGCCGCACCGATGGCATAGGCCGCCCCCACCGCCTTGGGCAGATGGCTGGCGATGGTCGAGGTCTGCGGCGGAATGTTCAGCGCCTTGGATCCCAGAACCTTGTGCCGCCCGCCGGAAATCGGATCCTCGCTGCTGGCCGCGAAGGACAGCAGCATATCCCAGGCAATGGTCTGGCCCGGCACCTGGCCCGCGCGGGCGATCTGGAAGGCGGCATCGCGGTAATGCAGGAAGGCCATATCGGTCGGGCGCAGGGCAGAGGCCACAGCCGCCAGCCCCTCATGTCCTGACGAGCCGATGGTATAGAACCCCTGGCCTGCCCGCTGCATCACCCGGCTTTGCCGGTCCAGCGCACGGGACAGGCAGGCGGCGCGGTAGATTTCCACCGCCTGCTGCGGCGACAGCGGCCCCGAAGGGGCGGTGCCATGCGGAAAATCCCGCGACGCGATGCGGCGCAGGAAATTGTCGTGAACGATATCGGCGCGATCCATCGCTGATCCTTGGGCAATGGCCGGGGCGCAGGCAAATTTCTTCAAAGAAATTTGCAAAAGTTTTCAAAACTTTTGGCGCCCTGCCCCGGCCTGTGTCTCAGAAAAAGGCCTGCAGGCCGGTGATGGCGCGGCCAAGGATGAGGGCATGAACATCATGTGTGCCCTCATAGGTGTTCACCGTTTCAAGGTTCACCATATGGCGCATGATCTGGAAATCTTCCTGAATGCCATTGCCGCCGTGCATGTCGCGGGACCAGCGGGCGATCTCCAGCGCCTTGCCGCAATTGTTGCGCTTGATGAGCGAGATCATTTCCGGTGCGGCATTCGCCTCGTCCATCAACCGGCCGACGCGCAGGCTGGCCTGCAGGCCAAGGCTGATTTCGGTCAGCATATTGGCCAGTTTCAGCTGGTAAAGCTGCGTCCCGGCAATCGGCTTGTTGAACTGCTTGCGATCCAGCCCATACTGGCGGGCAGCGTTCAGGCAAAACTCTGCGGCGCCCATCACCCCCCAGCTGATGCCATAGCGGGCGCGGTTCAGGCAGCCGAACGGGCCTTTCAGACCCTCGACATTGGGCAGCAAGGCGTCTTCGCCCACTTCCACATCCTTCATCACGATCTCGCCGGTGATCGAGGCGCGCAGCGACAGCTTGCCGCCGATCTTCGGCGCGCTCAGGCCCTTCATGCCCTTGTCCAGCACGAAGCCGCGGATCTTGCCGCCATGCGCCTCGGATTTCGCCCAGACCACGAAAACATCCGCGATAGGCGCGTTGGAAATCCACATCTTGGCGCCGTTCAGCACATAGCCATTCGCCGTTTTGCGGGCGACCGTCTTCATCCCTGCCGGGTCTGACCCGGCATCGGGTTCTGTCAGACCGAAGCAGCCGATGTATTCGCCCGAGGCCAGTTTCGGCAGATATTTCCGGCGCTGTTCCTCGCTGCCATAGGCATAGATCGGATACATCACCAGCGAGGATTGCACCGACATCATCGAACGATAGCCGCTGTCCACCCGCTCCACCTCGCGGGCGACGAGGCCATAGGCGACATAAGAGGCGCCAAGCCCGCCGTATTCCTCGGGCACCGTCACGCCCAGCAGGCCCATATCGCCCATTTCGCGGAAAATCTCTGCCTCGGTCACCTCGTCACGGAAGGCGGCGGTGACGCGGGGCTGCAGCTTGTCCTGCGCATAGGCGCGGGCACCATCGCGCAGGGCGCGCTCTTCCTCGGTCAGCTGATCATTCAGACGGAAGGGGTCTTCCCAGTCGAACCGGCCAAGATCAGGGGCGTCTTTGGGTTTCAGGGCCATGGGGGCTGCCTTTCGGATGATGCGTTGCATATGTGTATAGGGGATTTCATCCCGGCAGAATAACGCTAGATTGGCCTCAATCCATGTATGGAGCACATATATCATGGCTACCCCCCGGCGCCTGCTGCCCTCGGTTTCGTTGCTGACGGCCTTTGAATCGGTGATCCGCACCGGATCGACCATGGCCGCAGCGCAGGATCTGAGCCTGACACAGGGCGCGGTCAGCCGTCTGATCCAGAATCTGGAGGCGCAGCTTGGGGTGCAGCTGTTCCGCCGCGAAGGGCGCAGGCTGGTGCCCACCGTCAATGCGCTGTCCTATGCACGCGAAGTGGCCCGGGCGCTGGATCTGGTCAGCCGGGCCTCCATGCGGGTGCGTTCGACCCCCGGGGGCGGCACGCTCGCGCTTTCGATCCTGCCAACCTTCGGCACCCGCTGGCTGGCGCCGCGGCTGCCGGGGTTCCTGCGCGATCATCCGGGGGTGACGATCAACCTGGGCACCCGGCTGCGGCCCTTCGATTTCGCCGAGGAAGGCTTTGACGCCGCCATCCATTTCGGCGAGGCGACCTGGCCCGATGCCGGTTTTGCCCGGCTGTTCGGCGAAAGCATGGTGGCCTGCGCCGCGCCGGGCTTTCTGGCCAGCCATCCGGTGCGCAGCCCACGCGATCTGATCGGCCTGCCGCTCTTGCAGCTGGAAACCCGGCCTGATGCCTGGGCGGGGTGGTTCGCGCATCATGGCGTGACAGAGGCGGCACCGCTGGGGATGCTGTTCGATCAGTTCGGGGCGATGATCCAGTCTGCCATCTATGGGATGGGCATTGCGCTGCTGCCAGAGTTTCTGGCGAAAGCCGAGCTGGCCGAGGGGCGGTTGGTTGCTGCCTGCGGCGGGCCGGTGCCCAGCGCGGGCAGCTATTATCTGGTCTGGCCGCTGACTGCCGCAGATTATCCGCCGGTGGCCGCTTTCCGCGAATGGCTGGTGAAAGAGGTGTCAGGCGGCCGGGGTGAAGAACTGCTGGCCTGGTGATTGCGGCAGTGTGTTCCCCCCTCCCTCCCCCCTCTCAGGGGGAGGGTTCGCCACGCCAGACATTCAGACCGACACAGTCGCCCGCAGCGTCTCTTTCGTCAGTGTCTCCTTCGTGCCTTCCATCGCCACAGCGCCGCGTTTCAGCACATAGAAACTGTCGGCCAGATCATGCGCGAATTCGAAATACTGTTCGACCAGCACGATGGCCATGCCGCCCTTGCCCTTCAGATAGCTGATGACCCGGCCGATCTGCTGAATGATGTTGGGCTGGATACCTTCGGTCGGTTCATCCAGCAGCAGCACCTTGGGCTTCATGATCATCGCCCGGGCAATCGCCAGCTGCTGCTGCTGCCCGCCCGACAGATCACCGCCGCGGCGATGCGCCATATCCTTCAGCACCGGAAACAGATCATAGATTTCGTCCGGCACCTTGTGTTCCGATTTCGGCAGCAGGGCAAAGCCGGTCTGCAGATTTTCGGTCACCGTCAGCAGCGGAAAGATCATCCGCCCCTGTGGCACCACCGCCAGCCCGCGCCGCGCCATGGCCTGTGGCGGGCATTTCGGCACCTCTTCACCATCCAGCCACAGCTTGCCACCAGATCGGCCATGCGTGCCCGCGATCGCCTTCAGCAGCGAGGTCTTGCCCACACCATTGGTGCCCATGATACAGGTCACCTCGCCCGCCTTCGCCTGCATCGAAATGCCGTGCAGGATCTGGCTGCCGCCATAGTGAAGCGTGAGGTTTTCGGTTTTCAACATCTCAGCGCCCCAGATAAACTTCGATGACTTGCGGGTTCTTGGTGACGTGATCCAGCGATCCTTCGGCCAGCACCGAACCTTCGTGCAGCACCGTCACCTTGCAGTTCAGGCGGCGCACAAACTCCATGTCATGCTCCACCACCACCACCGCCCGGGTTTTCGCCAGGGATACCAACAGGCTGGTGGTATGCTCCCGCTCTGCCAAGGTCATGCCCGCTGCCGGTTCATCGACCAGCAACAGCCGCGGCTCCTGTGCCAGCAACATGCCGATTTCCAGCCACTGTTTCTGGCCATGGCTCAGCTCGCCGGATTTGCGGGCCAGCTGATCGCCCAGCCCCACCTCTGTGGCCAGTTCGGCCACCTGTGCACGGTCGGCAGCGGTTTCCTTCCAGAACAGTACCTTGAACGGCGCCCGGTTGGCCTTCAGCGCCATGGTCAGGTTTTCGGCCACCGTCTGATCCTCGAACACCGTCGGGCGCTGGAACTTGCGGCCCACCCCGGCGCGGGCGATCTGCGCTTCTGACATCTTCAGAAGCGAGCGGGGAATTTCGCCAAAGCTCACCGTGCCTTCATCAGGCCGGGTCTTGCCGGTGACGATATCCATGAAGGTCGTCTTGCCCGCGCCATTCGGCCCGATGATCGCGCGCAGTTCCGCCGCACCGATCACGAAGCTGAGGTTGTTGATGGCGCGGAAACCGTCGAAGGTGACAGAGACGCCCGAAACTTCCAGCAGCGCGCTCATTCATGGGCCTCCTTTTCCTGCAGAGAGCCGTCGTCGGGGCCCAGCTGCGCGCCCTTGCGATCCGGACGGCGCAGGCCCTGGAACCAGTCGAACAACCCGCCCACACCCTGCGGTGCAAACAGCGTGACCGCAACGAAACCGAAGCCCAGCAGCACCAGCCACCAGTCGACCCATTTCAATGTGCCAAAGCCCAGCGGAATATCGGGCAGCCGCCCGCGCGNNCCCGCCCGCCGGTGAACCAGCTTGACAGCAGCGTGACCAGCGCCGCACCGATCACCGCGCCATAAAGCCGCCCGCGCCCGCCGATGGCGACCCAGACCGCCAGATAGATCGAGGCGATGGGCGCCAGTTCCGCCGGGTTGATGATGCCCGCCTGCGGGTAATACAGCACCCCAGCCACCGCGGCGATCAGCGCCGTCAGGGTGAACAGGAACAGCTTGTACCCCTCCACCGAATAGCCAAGGAAGCGCACCCGCTGTTCATCATCGCGGATCGCCCGCACGACCGAACCGAACTTGCCCGAAACCACCCAGGCCAGCAGCACATAGCCAAGGCCCAGCGCCAGGGCCGAGGCCCAGAAGAACCAGATCGACACTGTGGCCTGGCTGACATCAGCCAGCCCCGGCACGTTCTGCAGCCCCGAGAGCCCGTTGTTGCCGCGCAGCCCGCTGTCGTTCTGGAACAGGTAGAGCGCCAGCGCCAGCGTCATCGCCTGCGTCAGGATCGACAGGTAAACCCCGGTCACACGCGACCGGAAGGCCAGCCAGCCGAACACCGCCGCCAGCAGGCCCGGAACGGCAAGCGCCATCATCAGTTGCAGCGGCAGGCTATGGGCAAAGACCCAGATCGGCGGGAAATCCGAAGCACCGACCACACCGAAGATCTGGGTGGCGATGCCCTGCCGGATTTCCTCGGGCGTGGCGGGCAGCGGACCGCCGGACAGCGCGCCGATCACGATTTCCTCGGTACGGGCATACATCAGCCACATGCCGATCATGTAGCCCCCGACCGCGAAGAAGGCCATGTGTCCCAGCGACAGGATGCCCGCATAGCCCCAGATCAGATCCATGGCAAGCGCGACGAGGCAAAGGCACAGGATCTTGCCCAATGTCTTGACCATCGAAGTGGAAAGCAGGGCAAGGCCAAAACCTTCGGCCAGCACGGTAACCACCAGCGTGAACAGCGCGAGCGCGGCAAGGAACCACAACACGGAGGGGTTCTTGGTGAGAAAGCCTTGGGTCATTGCGGGTCTCCGGCCAAGGCGGGGGTTTCACACCCCCGCGCCCCCGTGGGATATTTCTGCCAAGATGAAGGGGAAAACAGCGGAAACAGGATGCGTGCCATGGTCAATCCCCCGCGGCCCGGCCCTTGAGCGCGATGATGCCGCGCGGCCGGAACTGGATGAAGATGATGATGAAGATGATCATGTAGGTCTGTGCCGCCAGGGTATTGGACGGGTTCAGCCATTCGATACCCTTCTGCAGGAAGCCGATCATGGCGGCCCCGGCCAGCGTGCCCCAGATATTGCCGACACCGCCGACCACCACGGTCATGAAGCTTTGCACGATGT
>DOMY01000061.1 GCA_003509785.1 Gemmobacter sp. | reverse complement strand
GGGGCAGCGCGGGCCTTGCCCCGCCGCTGCCCGCACCTCATATCCCCGGCATGACCCCCGAATCCGCCCCTCTGGCTGACCGCATCCGCGCCTGCCGCCTGTGCGCCGGGCGCTTTGCCACAACCGCCACGGCGCATCATCCACGCCCCGTCGTCTGGTTCGAACCCGGCGCCCGCATCCTGATTGCCGGTCAGGCACCCGGCGCGCGGGTGCATGCCTCGGGGCGGCCCTTCACCGATCCCTCGGGTGACCGGCTGCGCCACTGGCTGGGGATCGACACGGCCACTTTCTACGACCGCAGNNGGGGTGCCGACCTGCCACCACCGCCGATCTGTGCCGCCACCTGGGGGGCCGAGGTCGACGCCGCCCTGCCCGGCATCCGCCTGCGCATCCTCGCGGGGGCTTCGGCCTTTCGCCGCCACCTGGGCCTCAATGCCCCCGTCGATGCGCTGGTGCGCGACTGGCACACCCGGGCGCCCCACACCTTCCTGCTGCCGCATCCCTCCTGGCGCAACAGCGGCTGGCTGAAACGCAATCCCTGGTTCGAGGCCGATCTGCTGCCAGACCTGCGCCGCGCCGTTCAGGCCGCCCTTGCGGCAACAGCGATGCCCCCCCGCAACACCCGCATAACAGACTGACCCGCGCCGTTGCCCTCTGCCGCACCGGGGACTAGGACAGCCCGGCCCCAACCAGCAGCAGAGCCCTGATGTATCGTGTCTCCTCCTACATCCGTCATTTCGCCCGCGCCCTGCTGGCCGGGGCGGTGATTGCCACGCTCTGGGTGAACCTTGCCCCCGCCAGCTATTACGATGCGCTGGAATGGCGGCTGTTTCCCCTGCCGCTGCCCGGCTGGCTGATCGACCCCAATGCCCGCGCCACCGCGATCACCCTGGTATCCGATCTGTTGATGGCGCTGTTCGTCTTCGTCATCGGCAAAGAGCTGTGGGAGGCGCATATGCTGGAACGCGGCGCCCTGCGCGGGCAACGCGCGGCACTGCCACTCTTTGCCTCGCTGGGGGCGATGGCCGGTGGGGTGGCCGTCTGGGTTCTGGTGTCGGCCCTGTTCGTCACGGCGGACGAGGCGCGCTTTGCCACCGGCTGGCCCCTGCCCATCGNNAGGCTCTGGTGGCTGCTGTTGCCGCTGCTGGCAAGCCTCACCGTCTGGCTGGTCTGCGGTCGCCATGCCCGTGCGGCGCGCGAAACGCGGCGGCAGCGGGCGCTGCACCTCTGGCCCTATCTGCTGGCGGTTGCCGTCAGCTGGATCGGGGTTTCGGCGGCGGGCCTGCCCGGCGCGCTGGGGCTTTTGCCAGTGATCCCCGCCATTCCCCATTCCGAACGGACCTTCGGCCTCTTTGCCGAGGCGGAAGAGCTGCTGCATGATCCGCTGAACCGCATCGCGCATCTGATGGTGCCCCCGATGACGCTGGTGCTGTTCCTGTTCGGGCTGACGCGCGGCGGCATTGATCCGGCGGCGCTGGCCCCCACCACCTTTGCGGCACTGGCNNTGCCCGATGGCATCCACCCCGCCGATCTGGCCCGCATCGCCCTGATCGCCGGGCTTGGCTTCACCGTGCCGCTGATCGCCATCGACAGCGCCCTGCCCGGCGGCGCCATGGCCGAGGCTGCCCGGCTGGGCATCGCCCTGTCGCTGCTGATCGCCCCCGCCGTCCTGCTGCTGGCCCGCCGCTGAGGCGGCAGAGATTGCCAATCCCCCCCTGAAACGGACATAATAACGCCTGAAAGACGCATTACCGCTTGGCAGACAGCAGGCAGTGACAGGACGTTAAGACAGTTGGCCTATCCGGTAAAAGACCGGCAGGCGCGGTGGGGCGGGTATGATCGAGTTCGAGAATGTCAGTAAATCCTTCTGGACGGGCAAGCGCCGCAAGGTGATCCTGGATCGTGCCTCGTTCCGGGTGCTGCCGGGCAATTCCATGGGGATTCTCGCGCCCAACGGCGCAGGCAAGACCACGATCATCAACATGATGGCCGGCCTTGAAAAACCCGATGAGGGGCGGGTGATCCGCACCTCGCGCATTTCCTTTCCGCTGGGCTTCATGGGTGGCGTCGTCACCAAACATACCGCCACCGAAAACGCGCGCTACATCGCCCGTCTTTATGGCCTCGACCCCGATTATGTGGAAAGCTTCTGCCGTTGGCTCTGCGGGCTGGATGAATATTTCGACATGCCGGTGGGCACCTACAGCCAGGGGATGCGCGCCCGGTTTTCCTTCGCGCTGATGCTGGCGCTGGATTTCGACATCTATCTGATCGACGAAGGGATGCCTGCCACCACGGATGTCGAATTCAACCGCAAGGCCGGCGGCATCCTGCGCGACCGGCTGCGCAATGCCACGGTGGTGATCGTGTCGCACCAGGCCTCGACGCTGGAAAAATTCTGCCGCTCGGCTGCGGTATTGCGCGACGGGCAACTCTATATGTTTGATACTCTGGAAGAAGCGAAACGGCTTTATGACTACCAGGCTCACGGTTAAGCGCTTCCGCACCCGCCGCCCCGATCCGGTGGCGCCGCTGCCCCCCCGCAAGGGGACGGCGGCCGAACTGATATTCGACACACCGGATGACGGATTCGGCCAGAATTCCTTCCTGCCGGAACCCGCCAATGAAAGCGTGCCGGGCACCGATCTGGAGGCCATCCGCCGCGAAGGGCTGACCGGGCGCCAGTTGCGGCTGGCCCGCCGGCTGGCACAGCGCCACAACCTGCCTGCCACATCGGATTTCGATGCCGTGCGCCTGTTGCGCAAGGCAGGGATAGATCCGTTTCAGCGGGCGAACCTGCTGGAACTGGTGATGGGCGAAGGCGATACGGCACTGGCCGCCCCCGGNNCCATGCCGCCGATATCATGCGCATCCAGAAGGATCTGGCGCGCCGCCGCAAGCGCCGCGCCCTGCTGCTGGCGCTGCGGCTGTTCTTCTTCGTGGGGCTGCCCACGCTGCTGGCCGGGTACTATTACTACGTCGTCGCCACCCCGCTTTATGCGGCGCGCTCCGAATTCGTGATCCAGCAATCCTCCAGCCTGGCCGCGGGCGGGGCCACCGGGGGCCTGGGCGGGCTGTTGTCGGGCACGGGCTTTGCCACATCGCAGGATTCGGTCACCGTGCAGGGCTATCTGCAGTCGCGCGATGCCATGCTGCGGCTGGACCGCGATCTGGGCTATCGCGCGCATTTCAGCGATCCTTCCGTTGATCCGATCCAGCGGCTCGACCCCGCNNTATAAATCCTACAGCCGCAATGTGCATATCTCCTACGACCCGAGCGAGGGCCTGATCCGGATGGAGGTTCTGGCCAGCGATCCGGCAAAGGCGGTCGATTTCTCGAAGGCGCTCATCAGCTATGCCGAAGAACAGGTGGATCAGCTGACCCTGCGCCTGCGCGCCGATCAGATGAGCGGGGCACGCGAAAGCTATGAGGCGGCAGAAACGGCCATGCTGGCGGCACAGCGCCGCGTGGTCGATCTGCAGGAGAAATACAAGGTTCTCTCCTCCGAGGTCGAGGTGCAGCTGATTACCGCCCAGATCACCCAGCTGGAAACCCAGCTGACGACCGACCGTATTTCCCTGCAGCAGATGGAAAGCAACCCGACCCCGAACCGCGCCCGGATGGATCCGGTGATCCGCCGCATTGCCGCCCTGGAAAGCGAAATTGCATCGCTGCGCGGCAAGCTGACAGATCAGGGCGGCGGGGCACAAAGCCTTGCGGTCGTGCAAAGCGAAATGCTGGTGGCCCAGGCCGATGTGCAGACCCGGCAGCTGCTGCTGGCGCAAAGCCTGCAGGCGATGGAGGCCGCCCGGATCGAGGCCAACCGCCAGACCCGCTACCTTTCCGTCTCGGTCAACCCGACCCCACCGGACGAGGCCGCCTATCCCCGCGCCTTCGAAAATACAGTGGTGGCCCTGCTAATCTTCGGCGGCATCTATCTGATGATTTCCATGACGGTGGCGGTGCTGCGCGAACAGGTCTCTGCCTGACCCCGCAAGCCCGATCTGCATCAAAGGGGGCGCCCGGCGCCCCCTTTGTCTTTTATCGCAGCACCCTCCCCGACCTTTGCCCGTTTTGCAGGCGCCCGCTTGGCTTAGGATAAACCTAATCCAAGCTGAAAAACCTATTGCTTTCGCCTTAATCCACGCTGCGGCACTCTGGCCCTGACAGCTGCGACAGGAGCGACAGGTGATCCGCACCGGCGATACATACCGCGAGTCGATCCGTGATGGCCGCGAGGTCCATGTGAACGGCGAACGCGTGCGGGATGTGCCGACGCATCCGATGTTCAAACCGCTGGTCGATATCCGCGCCCGCATCTTCGACATGGCACATGATCCGGCCACGCGGGCAGTGATGACGGTCACGCAGGACGGCGCGCCCCAGGCCATCGGCAATGCGCTGCCCTTCACCCAGGGCGACTGGTGGGCCAAGCGCCGCGCCGCCGATGCGGTGATGGAAGATCTGGGCGGCATCGTGACCCGCATCGGTGATGAAACCGTGGGCGAAATGTGGTCGCTGCACGATGCAGCCGATGCGCTGGCCGCGATCGACCCACAGTTTTCGGGCAATATCCGCAATCACATTACCCGGGTTCTGCACGAAGACCTCTTCCACGTTTCGGCCAATACCGATCCCAAGGGCGATCGCTCTAGACCGGCGCAGGATCAGGATCCTGACATGCTGCTGCATGTGGTGCGCGAAACGGATGCCGGGCTGGTGGTGCGCGGGGCAAAATACGAAACCGCCGCCGCCTATGCCAATCAGGCATTCACCAAACCCACCATTGCCAACTGGGGCGATGCAGAGCTTTCCGACTATGCGGTGGGCTTCATCTGTGATCTGGCCACGCCGGGGCTGAAATTCATCTGCCGCACCGGCTTTGCCACCCGCGCCCCGGCCGAAGATTACCCGCTGTCGAACCGCTTTGACGAGGTCGAGGCGCTGGTGATCTTTGATGATGTGCTGATCCCCTGGGAAAATGTGCTGTTCTATCGCCACACCCGGGCCGCAATGCTGATCCGCGCCACGCTGCACCGCTATTCCGCCTTCGGCTTTGTGCAGCGGCTGCAGAAACAGGCCGATCTGATGATTGGCGCCGCCCTGTTCAACGTCCGCCAGACCGGGCTGGACAGACAGCAGCCGGTGCAGGAAAAACTGGCGCAGCTGGCCGTCTGGCGCGAAGGGATCAACGCCCATCTGACCGGCGCCATTGCGCTGGCCGAACGCTCGCCCGCCGGGCTGATGATGCCCAACCAGTCCCTGCTGTACAGCGGCCGGGTTCTGGCCTGCAGCCAGCTGCCCCAGATGATGCAGATCGCCCGCGAACTTTGCGGCGGCCAGATCGCCCTGACCCCCGATGCCGCCAGCTTTCGCCACCCGGGTACCGCGCCCTGGCTGGAGAAATACTATACGATCAACGACGAATGGCAGGCCGAAGACCGTCGCAAGCTGATGGCCTTCGCCCGCGACCTGCTGAATTCCGATTACGCGGGCCACCGGCTCAGCTTTCAGCTGTTCGCGCAATCGCCCCCCTTCGCCCATCTCGCCGCCGTCTATCGCAATTTCGATTGGGATGGCCCGCTGGCCTTCGTGAAACAGGCCGCAGGCCTGTCGGACCGGGTGATGGGCGGCAAGACCCTGACCCCGGCTGACAGCGCCGTATCCAGATGGTTTTCAACCGAAATGCCGCAAGGCAAGGCTGCAAAGTGAAGGATGGACCGCGATGAACAAGCACAGCCCCCTGACCCCGGCGCAGGAACTCCATGCCAATACTGCCGTTCCTTTTGAACGCGCCTTTGCCATGCCCAAATCGGTCTATACCTCGCCGGAATTTCTGGCGCTGGAACAGAAACATGTCTTCGCCGCCGACTGGCTCTGCGCAGGCCGCGCCGAAACCCTGCCCAATCCGGGCGATTATCTGACGATGGAAATCGCGGGCGAACCCGTGGTCGTGCTGCGTGACCGCGGGGGCGAGATCCGCGCGATGTCGAATGTCTGCCGCCATCGCATGTCCACCCTCTTGCAGGGCCGGGGCAGCGTCCGCGCCATCACCTGCCCCTATCACGCCTGGACCTATAACCTGGACGGCTCGCTGCGCGGCGCCCCGGCGATGACGCTGAACGACAGCTTCTGCAAAGAAGCGCTGGGTCTGCCTGCGGTGCGCTGCGAAATCTGGCAGGGCTGGATCATGGTCACGCTGAACCCCGATGCCCCCGCCCCGCAGGATGCCCTGCGCGATGTGACCGATCTGATCGCCCCCTTCGACATGACCGCCTATCAGGAAACCTTCCGCGAAACCTTTCGCTGGGCCACCAACTGGAAGGTGCTGGCCGAAAATTTCATGGAAAGCTATCACCTGCCGATGTGCCATGCGGGCACCATCGGCGGCGCCTCCCGGCTGGAGGAAATGGTCTGCCCGACCGGCGGCCCCGCCTTCAACTATCACTTCATCCTGAAAAACGACAGCGTGCCGCTGGCGCTGGCGCATCCGTCCAATACCACGCTCACTGGCGATGACCGGCGCAAGACCTGGCTGCTGGCCATCTACCCCTCGCTGCTCATCACGCTGACGCCGGGGTATTTCTGGTATCTCTCGCTCACCCCTGACGGGCCGGGCCATGTGAACGTGCTGTTCGGCGGCGGCATGTCGCCCGAATGGCTGGCCGATCCGCAGGCCGACACGCATCTGGCCGCCGTGCGCGCCCTGCTCGACGATGTGAATGTCGAAGACAAGGGCTGCACCGAAAAGGTCTATCGCGGCCTCTGCTCCGGCATGGCCACCCCCGGCCCGCTCAGCCATCTGGAGCGCCCGAATTACGAATTTGCCCAATATCTCGCCGCGCGTATCCCTGCATGATCGCGCAGCCAACCTGCTGAATGCCAAAGGACATGATGATGTCAGTCGAAAAGATAGAAGCGCTGGTGGTCGGTGCAGGCCAGGCGGGCGTCGCCATGAGCGAACACCTCACCCGCCACGGTGTGCCGCATCTGGTACTTGAAAAGGGCCGCATCGCCGAACGCTGGCGCTCCTGCCGCTGGGACAGCCTGGTGGCCAATGGCCCCGCCTGGCATGACCGCTTTCCCGGGTTGGAATTTCCGGGCGATCCCGAAGCCTTCGTCGGCAAGGATCAGGTGGCCGATTACTTTGCCGCCTATGCCGAAACATTCCACGCCCCGATCCGCTGCGGCGTCTCTGTCACCGAAGTAGTACGCAAACCAGGCGGCGGCTTCCATGTGGAAACCTCGCAAGGCCCGGTCGAGGCGCAATATGTCATCGCGGCCACCGGCGCCTTCCAGGTGCCGCTGATCCCGCCGCTGGTGCCCGAAACCGCCGGGATCACCCAGATCCACTCCAACAGCTATCGCAACCCCGGCCAGCTGCCCCCCGGCGCGGTGCTGGTGGTGGGCGCCGGCTCCTCCGGCGCGCAGATCGCGCAAGAGCTGATGGAGGCCGGGCGCAAGGTCTATCTCTCGGTCGGCCCGCATGACCGCCCGCCGCGCCGCTACCGGGGCCGCGATTTCGTCTGGTGGCTGGGCGTGCTGAACATGTGGGACGCCGACGCACCCAAGGGCGCCGATCACACCACCATTGCGGTCAGCGGCGCCCATGGCGGCCAGACCGTCGATTTCCGCACCCTCGCCGCCCGCGGCATGGTGCTGGTCGGCCGGACCGAAAGCTATGCCGATGGCAAGATGACCTTCGCCGCCGATCTGGCCCGCAATATCGAACGCGGCGATGCCAACCTTCTGGCCCTGCTGGACGAAGCCGATGCCTGGGTCACCCGCAACGGCATCGACCTGCCCGAAGACCCGGAGGCGCGCCGGATCGGCCCCGCGCCCGATTGCATGACAAACCCGCTGTCAAGCCTGGATCTGGCCGAGGCCGGGGTGACCACCATCCTCTGGGCCACCGGCTTCAGCAATGATTACGGCTGGCTGAAGGTCGATGCGCTGGATACCGCAGCNNACCCGCCATCAGCGCGGCGTGTCCAGCGAACCGGGCATCTATTTCCTGGGCCTGCCCTACCAGTCGCGCCGCGGCTCCTCGTTCATCTGGGGCGTCTGGCACGATGCCAAATTCGTGGCCGATCACATCGCCAAACAACGCAGCTATCTGGCCTATCGCGGCCCCGGCGACACTGCCGCCGCCACAGCCGCAGAATGAAGGAGACCGACATGGCCCATACCCGCTACCGCAAGTTCAACACCAAGGACACCTATCCCGAACAGCGGCTGGACAATGATCTGTGCCAGGCTGTTGCCACCCATGGCGGCACCACGCTGTGGATGCGCGGCCAGTGCCCGCAGGATCTGGATACCGCCGTGAACATCAAGGGCAACGATCCGGTCGAACAGACGCACAAGGTGATGCAGAACATCCACCAGCTGGTCGAGGAAGCGGGCGGCAAGATGGAACATGTGGTGAAACTGGTGGTCTATCTGACCGATGTGCGCCACCGCGAAGCCGTCTATCGCACCATGGGCGAATATATCAAAGGCGTGCACCCGGTCTGTACCGGCCTGACCGTCGTGGCGCTCGCCCGCCCTGAATGGCTGGTGGAAATCGACGCCACCGCCGTCATCCCTGATTGATCCCGCCGCACCGGGGGTTTCACACCCCCGGACNNCCGCCAACCCGGAACCCGGCATGACCTTTTCCCTTGTTGCGCGTTGCGCGAAGACCGGCCAGTTCGGCATGGTGATCTCTTCCTCTTCCCCGGCCGTGGCGGCCCGCTGCGCCCATCTGCGCGCAGGTGTCGGTGTTGTCGCCAGCCAGAATGTCACCGATCCGGGCCTTGGCCCGCGGGTGCTGGAGGCGCTGGCGCGCGGGCTGGATGCGCCCGCAGCCCTGGCCTCCGTGACCGAGGGGCGGCCGCATATTGACTACCGGCAGCTGCTGGTGGTGGATCGTGCCGGGGCAACGGCCATCCATTCCGGCCGTCAGGTTCTGGGCATCTGGGCCGAAGCCCGCGGGCGCGATTGTGCGGCAGGCGGCAATCTGCTGGCCAATGACCGGGTGCCCGCCGCCATGGTCGCCGCGTTCGAGACCGCCGCAGGCCATCTGGGCGACCGGCTTCTGGGNNCGGTCTGAAGATTGCCGACCGGCTTGATTGGCCCTTGGCCGATCTGCGCTGCGACTGGACGGAAGGCTGCCCCATCGCCGCGCTGGCCGAAGCCTGGGCGGTGTATCGCCCGCAGATGGCGGCCTATGTGCAGCGCGCCGAAGATCCCACACAGGCACCCTCTTACGGCGTGCCAGGAGACGAATGATGTTCACCCGTGACGAATGGCAGGCCCGGGCCGCCGCCCTGAAACTCCGCAACCAGATCTGGATCGACGGCCGTGCAGTGCCGGCCGCCAGTGGCGCGCGGTTCGACAGCATCAACCCGGCCACCGGCGCGGTTCTGGTGGATGTGGCGCGCGGCGGGGCCAAAGATATTGACCGCGCCGTGGCCTGCGCCCGCCGTGCCTTTGACGATGGCCGCTGGAGCCGCAAGACCCCTGCCGAACGCAAGGAGGTGCTGCTGCGTCTGGCCGCGCTGATCCGCGAGAACGTGCCGGAGCTTGCGCTGCTCGACAGTCTCGACATGGGCAAGCTGGTCAAGGATGCCGCCACCATCGACGCCCCGGGTTCGGCGCATTTCTTCCAGTGGCACGCCGAGGCCATCGACAAGATCTATGACGAGATCGCCCCCACCGGCGGCCGCGATCTGGCGATGATCCGCCGTGTGCCGCTGGGCGTGGTGGGCGCTGTGGTGCCGTGGAACTTTCCGCTCGACATGGCAACCTGGAAGCTGGCGCCGGCGCTTGCCACCGGCAATTCGGTGGTGCTGAAACCCGCGNNACAGGCGCTTGGCCGCCACCCGGATGTCGATTGCCTTGTCTTCACCGGCTCCACCGCCGTTGGCAAGCTGTTCCAGCGCTATGCCGGCGAAAGCAACATGAAACAGGTCTGGCTGGAAACCGGGGGCAAAAGCCCGAACCTGATCTTCCCCGATGCCGATCTGGATGCTGCGGCCGATATGGCGGCCTTCGGCATCTTCTTCAACCAGGGCGAG
>DOMY01000007.1:6119-8459 GCA_003509785.1 Gemmobacter sp. | reverse complement strand
AGGTTGATCACCACGAAGATCAGGGCGATCAGGCACAGGTACGCCGCCATCACAGGGATGTCTGCAAAGGTCACTGCCTGGATGAACAGCAGGCCCATGCCCGGCCACTGGAACACGGTCTCGGTGATGATGGCGAACGCGATCAGACCGCCGAGCTGCAGACCGGTGGGAGTCATCACCGGCACCAAGGTGTTCTTGAGCGCATGTCCGAAGTGGACGGCACGGTTGGTCAGGCCACGGGCGCGGGCAAACTTGATGTAGTCGGTGCGCAAGACCTCCAGCATCTCGGCACGCACGAGTCGCATGATGAGGGTGAGCTGGAAGATGGCCAAGGTGACGGCCGGCATGGCAATGTGGTGCCAGCCTTTGGCGGTGAGCAGGCCACTGCTCCACCAACCCAGCTGCACCACTTCGCCACGACCGAAGCTCGGGAACCAGCCCAGCTGCACGGCGAAGATCAGGATCAGGATATAGGCGACAAAGAATTCCGGGAAGGAAATCACCGCGAGGGTGGAACTTGAAATCCAGCGATCCAGCAGCGAGCCGCGATAAAGCGCTGCGATCAGCCCCAGCAGGATCGACACCGGCACGGCGATCAGGGCCGCATATCCGGCAAGGAAGAAGGTATTGAAGGCGCGGTCGCCGATCAGATCGGTGATCGGGCGCCGGGTGGCCAGAGACTGGCCGAAATCGCCTTGCATCGCATTGCCCAGCCAGCTGACATAGCGCCAGAGCGGCGGGTCGTTCAGCCCGAACTGCGCGTTGAAGGCGGCGATGGTTTCCGGCGTGGCCGATTGGCCCAGAACTTCGGTCGCAATGTTGCCGGGCAGCAGTTCGACAGCCCAGAAGATCACGGCCGAAACCACGATGAGCGTAAGCGCCCCGATGGCAAGCCTTCTGAGGACAAGTTTGGGGATCGGTGATAGCTTGGATGCCATTTGTCTAGACTTTGACTATGATATGAATATTCATAATGGCAAATAATATGTGTCAGTCCAGAAAAATCGGCGGGAATTGTCATATAGAGGTTGAAATGCTTCGGCTTCTGCCTGCCAACCGGGCAGACTGTATGTGCCGTGATCGGATAATGTGGTGAAATGACCTATCGAGACATCAAGGCTGATATTCTAGAGCGGATCCTGAACGGCACCTGGCCGCCGGGCAGCGCCGTGCCGAACGAACAGGAGCTGGCGGTTGAATATGGCTCGGCCCGGGCGACAGTGAACCGCGCCATGCGCGAGCTGGTCGATGAGGGATTCGTGGAACGCAAGCGCAAGGCGGGCACCCGGGTTCGGCTGACCCCGGTGCGTCAGGGNNGGTGCGGTTCGAGATCCCGATGATCCGCAAGGAGATCGAAGAGCAGGGGGCCGCCTACCGCTATGCGCTGATCCGGTCGGAGGCGATGCTGGCACCCGATTGGTTGCGCGCGCGGCTGAACCTGAAACCGGGGAACGAGGTGCTGCATCTGGTCTGCATGCATTTCGCAGATGGCAGGCCCTATCAGCTGGAAGATCGCTGGATCAACCTTGCCGCCACGCCGCAGGGCCGTGACTTTGATTTCTCGACGGTCGGCCCCAATGAATGGCTGGTGCAGCAGGTGCCGTTTTCCGATGTGGAGATCAGCTTTTCGGCAACGGCGGCCGATCCCGAACAGGCGATGCTGCTGAACTGCCACGCGGGCGATGCGCTGTTCCGGGTTGAACGGCAGACCNNCCGCCACTGTTTCAGGCCGCTGCCCGCAGGCTTTGCACCGCGGCGACATAGGCGCTGCGGATCGCGGCGCGCCGGATGTGGCGGCCATCCTGCACCATATGGCGGCCTGCCGACCACACATCGCGCACCATGCCGCTGTCGCCGGCAAAGGCAAAGCTGTCGGGGATGAAATCGCCCTGCAGCCCGGCCAGATCCGGGTGATCCATGTCGAAGGCGAGCAGATCGGCCCATTGCCCCACGGCGATGGTGCCCGCCCCGCGCCCGGCTGCCTGCGCGCCGCCGCGCGCGATTGCATCCATCAGGCGCCGCCCGGTGGACAGATCGGGGGTGGCAAAGGCCGCGCGGCTGTGGTCGCGCAGGCGCTGGCTGGTATCCAGCTGCCGCAGTTCTTCGGCCAGCGAGATGCGGATATTGCTGTCAGACCCAATGGAGATGGCGCCGCCTGCTTCGGCCCAGCGGATGCCGTCGAAGATACCGTCGCCCAGGCTTGCCTCGGTCAGCGGGCAGAGGCCTGCCACAGCACCACTGCGGGCGAGGGCAATGGTTTCCGCAGGCAACATGCGGGTGCAATGGATCAGGCACCATTGCGGCGACAGATCCAGATTGGCCAGCGCCCATTCGACAGGG
>DOMY01000007.1:0-6097 GCA_003509785.1 Gemmobacter sp. | reverse complement strand
CCGTTCAGCGCGCGGCCATCGCAGCCGCCTTGCTGATAATGCACGGGCAGCAGCGTCAGGCCGATGCCGGTCTGTTCGGCGGCAGCGGCGATCCGGGCCGAAAGTTCTGCCAGATTGTCATAGGTCTGCCCGCCGGGTGCGTGGTGCAGATAGTGAAATTCCACATTCGCACCAAAGCCCGCCTCTAGCATTTCCATCTGCACATAGGCGGCAATCGCCTGCACCTGATCGGGGGTGATGCGGTCGAGGAAGCGATACATCAGCTGCCGCCAGCTCCAGAAACTGTCGCTTTGGGCCGCGCTGCGCCGTTCGGTCAGGCCCGCCATCGCGCGTTGAAAGGCGTGGGAATNNGGGCGGGGCCATGGTCGATCCGACTGATCCGCCCGTCCGCGCCAATGTGCAGCGCCACATCCTGTGCCCAGCCATCGGGCAGAAGCGCCTGCCTGGCCCAGAGAGTGACCGCATCCTTGGAACTGAAATCTGCCATGTGACGACTCGCTTGACATATTATGTCTGCTCATAATAGCGTTTGGCGTGGATATAACAAGGCAAACCATGCTGCTCGCTGATCTCACCCTTGTCTCACCGGAAAATGGCACCGATTGTGGCATTGTTCCTGATGCCGCCATTGCCATCGCAGAGGGGCGCATTCTCTGGGCCGGGCCTGCGGCCGACCTGCCTGCAGCCCATCGCGGCCTGCCACGGCAATCGCTGGGCGGGCGGCTGGTGACGCCCGGCCTGATCGACTGCCATACCCATCTGGTCTATGGCGGCGACCGGGCGCGCGAATTCGACATGCGCCTGAACGGTGCGGGATATGAAGAAATCGCCCGCGCGGGCGGGGGCATCCTGTCCACGGTTCGCGCCACCCGCGCCGCGACCGAGGAACAGCTGCTGGCCAGTGCGCTGATCCGCGCGGACCATCTGATTGCCGAGGGCGTCACCACCGTTGAAATCAAATCCGGCTACGGGCTTGATATCGAAACCGAGCTGAAGATGCTGCGCGTGGCCCGGCGGATCGGGCAGGAACGGCCGATCCGCGTGGTCACCACCTGGCTGGCCGCCCATGCGCTGCCGCCGGAATTTGCGGCAGATCGCGCAGGCTATATCGACCGCGTGGTGATCGCGGGCATGGAGGCCGCGCAGGCCGAGGGGCTGATTGATGCCGTGGACGGGTTCTGCGAAGGCATCGCCTTTTCCGCCGCCGAAATGGACCGCATCTTTACCCATGCCGCAAAGCTGGGCCTGCCGGTGAAACTTCATGCCGAACAGCTGTCGGATCTGGACGGGGCCGCGCTGGCCGCCCGGCATGGCGCGCTTTCCGCCGATCATCTGGAATGGCTAAGTGACAGTGGCATTGCCGCCATGGCCGCCGCGGGCACTGTGGCGGTGATGCTGCCCGGCGCCTTTTACACCCTGCGCGAAACAAAACTGCCGCCGATCGCCGCGCTGCGCGCCGCCGGTGTGCCGATGGCACTGGCGACCGACAGCAACCCCGGCACCTCGCCGCTGACCTCGGCGCTTGTCACCATGAACATGGGCGCGACCCTGTTCCGCATGACGCCCACCGAATGTCTGGCGGGCTTTACCGTCAACGCCGCCCGTGCGCTGGGGCTGGCCGACCGGGGGCGCATCGTGCCGGGGCAGATCGCCGATCTTGCCGTGTGGAACATCGCCCATCCGGCTGAACTTTCCTATCGCATCGGGTTCAACCCGCTTCATTCCCGCATCTTCGGAGGCACGCCATGCCCGCTCTGATCCTTACCCCCGGAACCGCCACCCTTGCCGAGCTGGAGCGGGTCTGGCGCGACGGGCTGGCCGTGGNNTCGGTGCGGATCGCACCGGCCGATACCGCCACGCTGCAGCGCAACCTGATCTTGTCGCATTGCTGCGGTGTGGGCGAACCCGTGGAGCCGCAGACGGTGCGGCTGATCATGGTGCTGAAACTGCTCAGCCTCGGGCGCGGCGCGTCGGGCGTGCGCCCCGAAGTGGTGGCGCTGCTGGAGGCAATGCTGGCGCAGGATGTGCTGCCGGTGATCCCGTCGCAGGGGTCTGTCGGGGCTTCGGGCGATCTGGCGCCGCTGGCACATCTGGCGGCGGTGATGCTGGGCGAGGGCCGGGCGCAGCACAAGGGCACCGAAATGTCGGGGGCCGAGGCATTGGCCGCAGCCGGGCTGGCGCCTTTGACACTGGCCGCGNNGAAAGAGGGGCTGGCGCTGATCAACGGCACGCAGGTTTCCACCGCCTTCGCGCTGGCCGGGCTGTTCGATGCCTTCCGCGCCGCGCGGGCCGCGCTGGTCGCCTCGTCGATGTCCACCGATGCGATCATGGGATCGACGGCGCCTTTCATCGACGAAATCCACACCCTGCGCGGTCATCGCGGCCAGATCCTCGCCGCCCGCATCATCCGCGGCCTGATGGATGGCTCTGTCATCCGCGAAAGCCATCGTGACGGTGATACCCGCGTGCAAGACCCCTATTGCATCCGCTGCCAGCCGCAGGTGACGGGTGCCTGCATTGACGTGCTGTTTCAGGCCGCCCGGACGCTGGAGATCGAGGCGAATGCCGCCACCGACAACCCGCTGGTGCTGACGGGCAGCGATGACCAGCCGGCCCTGATCGTTTCGGGCGGGAATTTCCACGCCGAGCCGGTGGCGCTGGCCGCTGACCAGATCGCGCTGGCTCTGGCCGAAATCGGCGCGATTTCGCAGCGCCGCATCGCGATGATGGTTGATCCGGCGATGAGCTTTGGCCTGCCGCCCTTCCTGACCTCTGATCCGGGCCTGAACAGCGGGTTGATGATCGCCGAGGTGACATCGGCGGCGCTGATGAGCGAGAACAAGCATCTGGCCAATCCCTGTTCCACCGACTCCACGCCGACCAGCGCCAATCAGGAAGACCACGTCAGCATGGCCGCCCATGGTGCGCGGCGGTTGCGCGGGATGAACGCAAACCTTGCGCATATCATCGGGATCGAGGCGCTGTGCGCCGCCGCCGGGATCGAGGCGCGCGCGCCTCTGGCCACTTCGGCCCCGCTGGCCGCCGCTCTGGCGCGTCTGCGCCAGGACATCGCGCCGCTGGGGCAGGACCGCTATCTAGCGCCCGATCTGGCACAGGCCGCCGCCTTGGTGGCCAGCGATGCGCTGGCCGATGCCGTGCCCGCCGCCCTGTTCGCAGAACTGCGGCCATGATGCGGGTGCAGGCGCAACCCGGCGCAAGCCTTGTTGTTCCGGGGCTGTCCCGGACCGGCCCCTGGGGGCCGGATCACATCCGCGCCGGGCGGATCACCCGTGGCCAACTGCCACCGACCGGCTTCGCCCCCACAGGTTCTGCACGGAAGGCCAGCCGATGAAACCGCTGTCAGGTATCCGCATCCTCGATCTGACCCGGGTTCTGGCCGGGCCGTTCTGCACCGCGATCCTGGCCGATCTGGGCGCCGAGGTCATCAAGCTGGAACCACCGCAGGGGGATGATTACCGCCATATCGGCCCGTTCCTGTCAGGAGAATCCGCCCTTTTCGCGCTGAACAACCGGGGCAAGAAATCCCTTGTCGTCGATCTGAAGGCCGATGAAGGCCTGGCGCTGGCGCTGAAACTGGCGGCCAGCTCGGATGTGGTGGTGGAAAACTTCCGCCCCGGCGTCGCCGACCGGCTGGGCATCGGGGCGGCAGCCCTGCGCGCAGCCAATCCCGCGCTGATCGTTGCCTCGATCTCGGGGNNACAGGGGCCGGATGCCGATCTGCCCGCCTATGATGTGGTGGTGCAGGCCATGTCGGGCTGGATGGATGCCACCGGCGAAGAGGGCGGCACACCGATGCGCACGGGCGAGGCGATCGGCGATGTGGCCGCCGGGCTTTACGCCGCGATCGGTATTCTTGCGGGCCTTCTGGGCCGGGCAACCCATGGCGGCGCCCATGTCGATATCGCCATGATGGATTGCCTTGTCGCCATGTTGCCCACCAGCCATGCGCTGCTGCATTACGCGGGCCAGCCGGTGACGCGCACGGGCAACCGCCATCCGCTGTCCACCCCCTTTGGCGCCTTCCGCAGTGCCGATGGGCAGGTCATCATCGCCGNNCGTGCTGGGCCACCGCCAGTTCGCCAGGCTTTGCGCGCTGATGGGGCAGCCCCAGCTTGCCGCCGACCCGCGCTTTGCCAGCGATGCGGCGCGCACCGCCCATGAACCCGCGCTGCGTGCCCTGATCGAAGCCTGGACCACCACCCTGACGACCGAGGCGCTGATTGCCAGCTTGCGCGCGGCGGGTATCCCCACCGCACCGATCCAGACCCTGGCGCAGGCGCTCCACAGCCCCCATGCGCAGGCGCGTGGTCTGGTGGCCGATCTGCCGCATCACCAGCTTGGCCAAAGCCGGGTGGCAGGCCAGCCGATCCACTTTGACGGGCAGAGACCGCTGTCGGCCACCGGCGCGCCCGCGCTTGGCGGCGATACCCGCCCCGTGCTGACCGCATTGGGGCTGACCGACCCCCAGATTGCCGGGCTGATTGCCGCAGGCATCGTGCAGGAGAAAGACCTTGGCTGATTACACCCATCTGCTGGATGATACGGAGCGCAGCTTCCTGGATATGCTGACCCGCTTTGCCGCCGAGGAAATCGCGCCTCATGCGGCGAAAACGGATGAAAACGCCACTTTTGTGCACAGCCAGATCGCCGCGCTGGCCGCAACGGGGATGATGGGGGCGAACCTGCCCGAAGCCTGGGGCGGCGCCGATATTTCGGCCCATGCGCTGTTCGAAGGCGTGGCCACCATTGCCGGGGCCTGCGCATCGACCGTATCGGCGCTGACGGCGCATTATCTGGCGACGGATTCGCTGCTGATCGGCGGTGATGATGCACTGCGGGCCCGGTTCCTGCCTGCCGCCGCCGAAGGCCGGTTGCTGGGCGCCTTTGGCTTGACCGAGCCGAATGCCGGGTCTGACCCCGCCGACATGCGGACCCGGGCGCAGCGCGAAGGCGATGGCTGGCGCATCCGGGGCCGCAAATGCTTTATCTCCAACGGCGGCGTTGCGGATTTCATCGTGGTCTATGCGGTGACCGATCCCACCGCGGCGCATCGCGGCATTTCCGCCTTCGTGCTGGAAAAGGGCACCGCCGGGCTGGTGCCGGGCCGGGTGGAACAGACCATGGGCCTGCGCGGCGGCCATGTCTGGGAGCTGGACATCGACTGTCATGTTCCCGATGCCAATCGCGTCGGCCCCGAAGGCACGGGTTTCCGCACCGCGATGAAGGTGCTGGACAATGGCCGGGTGGAGGTGGCCGCCATGTGCGTGGGCATCGCCCGCGCCGCGCTGACTGCCGCGCGTGACTGGGCCAAGACCCGCATCATCGGCGGCGAGGCGCTGGCCAACCGGCAGGGCATCCGCTGGATGCTGGCCGATATGGACACCGATCTGGCCGCGGCCGAGCTGCTGGGCCATGAAGCCGCCCGCCAGCGCCATGCCGGGCAGCGCTTCACCGCCGCCGCCAGCCGCGCCAAGCTGTTCGCCTCCGAAGCCGCCGGGCGCATCGCCGATCAGGCGATCCAGATCCATGGGGGCTATGGCTATACCCGCGATTTCCCTCTGGAACGCCATGCGCGCGATCTGCGGATCATGCGCATCTACGAGGGCTCCTCTGAAATCCAACGCAATATCATTTCCGGCCTTATGCTCGCCTGAGAAGGGAATAAAACGATGACAAATCCGCGCCATAACCTGCGTGACATCTACCCGCCGACCGGCACCGAGATCAGCGCCAAAAGCTGGCTGACCGAAGCGCCGTTGCGGATGCTGATGAACAACCTGCATCCCGATGTGGCGGAAAACCCGCATGAGTTGGTGGTCTATGGCGGCATAGGGCGCGCGGCCCGCACCTGGGAGGATTTCGACCGCATTTGCGCCGCGCTGCGCGATCTGGAGGCGGACGAGACGCTGCTGGTACAATCGGGCAAGCCCGTGGCCATCGTGCGTACTCATACTGATGCGCCGCGCGTGCTGATCGCCAATTCCAACCTGGTGCCGCATTGGGCCACCTGGGAACATTTCAACGAATTGGACCGCAAGGGCCTGATGATGTATGGCCAGATGACGGCCGGCAGCTG
>DOMY01000275.1 GCA_003509785.1 Gemmobacter sp. | reverse complement strand
TCTTGCCGGTGCCGGTCTGCGCCAGACCCATCAGATCGCGGCCCTTGAGCACATGCGGGATGGATTGCACCTGAATCGGCGTGGGCGTGGTAAAAGATGTTGATTCCAACGCCTTGAGAAGTTTGGGCGAAAGGCCGAGATCGGCAAAAGTNNCCCTGCGTGATGGTGGGAACCTGGTGTCCGAGCCGTGTTCAGGCTCACGCGGCCGGGCTTCGGACTTGGTGCAGATGGGGCAGGGCGGGGATCATGTCAAGGGGCGTTTCGTGCCAGGGCGCCGGAACGGGCGGGCAGAATCGGGGGTAAGGTATTGTATTAACGTATAAACCGGCTGTCTGGCCTGCGTAACTTTTGCGTCTGGCCTGCGTCTGGCCCGCGTCGGGACAAGCGCGCAGCAGCACGAAAAGGTTAAGGCTGCGCCCGTTCTGTGCAAGAGCATGTCCCCGCCCCAAGGGGCGGGGCCGGGATTAGCGGCGGTGCAGGTGTCTTAGCCCCGCACGCCCGCGAATTTCTGCTGCCAGTCGGCGCGCTCTTCATCGGTGATCTTGCGGAACAGGTTTTCCGGCACGGTGAAGGCATGGCCTGCGGGCAGGGCGCGCAGGGCGGCGCCCGCATCGGTGGGCCAGGACCAATCATCGCTGCCCATGGCCGCCATCANNGGGATGAAGGGACGCGACAGGATGGCGTAAAGCCGGATCAGGTTCAGCGACAGGCGGATGATCGCCTCGGCCTGTGCGGGATCGGTCTTGATCATGCTCCAGGGGGCGGCGGATTGCAGATATTCGTTGCCGATCACCCAGATGGCGCGCAATTCGCCGGCGGCCTTGCGAACCTCCATCTGATCCATGAAGCGTTCGTAATCGCGGATGCGGGTGCCCAGATCCGCGATCAGCGCGGCTTCCTGCGGGCCGTAATCGCCTGCGGCGGGCACGGTTTCGCCCAGTTTCGACTTGGCGAATTTGGTCACGCGGCTGACGAAATTGCCCAGCACATCGGCCAGATCCTTGTTCACCGAAGCCTGGAAGTTTTCCCATGTGAATTCGCTGTCGGCGCTTTCGGGCGCATGCGACAGCAGCCACCAGCGCCAGTAATCGCTGGGCAGGATGCTAAGCGCCTGATCCATGAACACGCCGCGCCCGCGCGAGGTGGAGAACTGGCCGCCATCATAGTTCAGGTAATTGAAGGACTTGAGGTAATCGACCATCTTCCACGGCTCGCCCGACCCCAGAATGGTGGCGGGGAAGGAAAGGGTGTGGAAGGGCACGTTATCCTTGCCCATGAACTGGTAATAGGTCACGTCATCGGCGCCCTTGTCGGTGCGCCACCAGCGTTCCCAATCGGCATCCGTCTTGCCGTTGGCATCGGCCCATTCGGCGGTGCCTGCGATGTATTCGATGGGGGCATCGAACCAGACGTAGAAGACCTTGCCTTCCATGCCGGGCCAGGGCTGATCGCCTTTCTGCACCGGGATGCCCCAGTGCAGATCGCGGGTGATGCCGCGATCCTGCAGCCCGTCCCCATCATTGAGCCATTTGCGGGCAATCGAGGTGGTGAGCAGCGGCCAGTCGGTTTTCGAATCGATCCAGTCGGCGATCTTTTCCTTCAGCGCGCGCTGCATCAGGTAAAGATGCTTGGTTTCGCGCATTTCCAGATTGGTGGAGCCGGAAATGGTGGAATGGGGGTTGATGAGATCGGTCGGATCCAGCTGCTTGGTGCAGTTGTCGCATTGATCGCCGCGCGCCGAATCGTAGCCGCAGTTCGGGCAGGTGCCTTCGATGTAGCGATCGGGCAAAAAGCGGTTGTCGTCGATGGAAAAGACCATCTTTTCAGACACTTCGCGGATCAGGCCATTATCGGCCAGACGGCCTGCGAAATGCTGGGTCAGGCGGTGGTTGCGGGCGCTGGACGAGCGGCCGAAGTGATCGAAGGACAGGCGGAAGCCTTCGGCCAGTTTCTTCTGCACCTCGTGCATTTCGGCGCAATATTCGGCCACGGGCTGCCCCGCCTTGGCGGCGGCCAGTTCGGCGGGGGTGCCGTGTTCATCGGTGGCGCAGATGAACATCACCTCGTGCCCGCGGGCGCGGTTGTAGCGCGCGAAAAGGTCGGCCGGAAGCTGCGAGCCCACCAGGTTGCCCAGATGCTTGATCCCGTTGATATAGGGGATCGCCGAAGTGATGAGAATCCGTGCCATGCGCCTGTCCTCTGCCGTGCAGGGCGCTGTTTAGCGCCCTCGCGTGACAGGTGAAAGAGCCTTTGGCCTATTGGGCGCAGTAGCCGCCGTCGATCAGGTGATATGACCCGTTGATGAAGCGGGCGTGATCGGACAGCAGGAAGAGCGTCAGCGCCGCCACCTCTTCGGGCTGGCCCAGCCGGCCCACCGGATGGGCGGCCACCAGCGCCTGTTTCGTGCCGGGGGGCAGGCCATCCAGCAGCGGCGTGTCGATGAAGCCGGGGCCTACGGCATTCACCCGGATGCCCCGGGCCGCATATTCCAGCGCGGCGGTCTTGGTCAGGCCCAGGAGAGCGTGTTTGGCCGCGACATAGGCGCCCGCATTGGCAAAGCCCAGGCTGCCCAGGATGGAGGCCATGTTGACGATGGCGCCGCCGCCGGTTTTCAGCATTTCGGGGATGGCGAAGCGCAGGCCATAGAAGACGGCATCCAGATTGACACCCATCACCTGGCGCCAGCCGTCCAGCGGGTATTCGCCCAGGGGCAGCTGCGGGCCGCCGATGCCTGCATTGTTCACCAGCAGATCCAGCCTGCCGCCTGCGGCCACTGCCTCGGCCACCAGCTGCTGCACGGCCTCGGGGTTGGAGACATCGCCGCCACCGGGGGCGGCCTGACCGCCAGATGCCACGATGCGGTCGGCCACGGCGTCGGCCTTGCCGAAGTCGAGATCGGCCACCACGACCCGCGCCCCGGCATGGCCAAGCGCCAGGGCGATGGCTTCGCCGATGCCGGAGCCTGCGCCGGTGACCAGTGCCGTCTTGCCTGTGAAGGTGATGTTCATCGCGGTCTCCGTTCTCTGGTGTGTGGGCAGTCTGCGCCGGGCGGGGGCCGGGTGCCTTGATCTGCCGCAAGGTGGGGGGAGGGTTTCAGGGGCCGGTGCGGGTGATGCGGGCGAGGATATCGAGCGTCACCACATCGCCCACCATATCGGCCCAGCCGGTGGCGCCGAAATCGGCGCGGCTGATCTTGCCGGTCAGATGCACGGTCATATGCGACAGATCCCCGGCGGTATGGCCCTGCTGGCGCATCACCTCGGCCTGCAGGGTGAGGGGGCGGGCGATGCCGCGCAGTGTCAGCAGGCCGGTCACCTGCGCGGCGGCGGCGGTGCCCGAAACCCCGGTGCTGGTGAACACCGCCTCGGGGAAATGGCGGGCATCAAGGACCGAGGCGCTTTTGAGCGCATCGGCGGCCATCGGGAAATCGGCGCTGGCCCCGGCGATGCCCAGGGTGACGCTGATCCGGCAGCGCGACAGATCGCTGACATCCAGCACGATATCGGCATGGCGGATCGGAAAGCGGCCGTGGACGGCCTGCTTGCCCATGGCGGTGGTGAAAGACACGCGCGAGGTATCCGCCGTGAGGTTGTAGCGTTCCGGCGCGGCCTGAAGCCCTGCGGGAAGTGCGATCAGCAAAAGCAGGAAGAAAGCGCGGCGCATCTGGGCCTCGGGGTCGGGTCTGTGCAGACTAAGCCTTTGCGCGCAAAGGCGTGCAACACTTTACAGTGATGCTGCGGCTGCATCGGGGGCTTGTCATCGGGGCGTCAGGCTTTACCCTTTGTGCGAACAGGAGACACCACATGCAACAGATCCCGCTTGGCCGTTCTGGCCTGACCGTTTCGGAATATTGCCTTGGCACCATGACCTGGGGCACCCAGAACACCGAGGCCGAAGCATATGAGCAGATCGCGCTGGCGCTGGATCACGGGGTGAACTTCTGGGACACGGCGGAGATGTATCCGACCAATCCCACCCAGCCCGAAACGGTGGGCAATACCGAACGCATCATCGGCAACTGGTTTGCCAGGGGCGGGCGGGACCGGGTGGTGCTGGCCACCAAGATCACCGGCAAGGGAAAGCTGGTCCGGCCCGGCATGCCGATCACCGGGGCCAGTTTCACCGAGGCGCTGGACCAATCGCTGGCGCGGCTGCAGACGGATTACATCGACTTGTATCAGCTGCACTGGCCCAACCGGGGATCTTACCATTTCCGCCAGAACTGGGACTACAAGCCGCGCAGCAACCGCGCCGAAGTGACCGAAAACATGCTGGAGGTGCTGCAGGCCGCCGAAGTGGCGATGCAGGCGGGCAAGATCCGCGCCATCGGCCTGTCGAATGAAAGCGTCTGGGGGGCGGCGCAATGGCTGCGGCTGGCAGAGGAACACCGGCTGCCGCGCATGATGACGGTGCAGAACGAATATTCGCTGCTGCACCGGCCCTTCGACACCGATTGGGCGGAGCTTTCGGCCATGGAGGACATGCCGCTGCTGGCCTGGTCGCCGCTGGCAACGGGGCTGATTTCCGGCAAATATGCCGGGGATGTGACGCCTGAGGGCACAAGGCGCGAACGCACCAGCGATCTGGGCGGGCGGATCACGGCGCAGGTGTTTCCGGCGGTATCGGCCTATATCGGGCTGGCGCTGGAACATGGGCTGGACCCCTGCCAGATGGCGCTGGCCTTTACCCGGTCGCGGCCCTGGCCGGTGATCCCGATCATCGGGGCCACCACGATGGATCAGCTGCGCAGCAATATCGCGGCGGCAGGGGTGACGCTGTCGCCCGAGGTGCTGGCGGGGATCGGGGCGCTGCACCGGGCGCATCCGGCGCCGTTCTGATCGGGCCACTTGCATCGGGCCACTTGCATCGCACTGGCCTTTCGGGCCTAGCTTGGGCAGCTGTTTTGCGAAGGGATGCCATGCGCCGGGTTCTGGCCATTCTGTTGTTGACCGGGCTGGCCGCCTGCCAGATGACGCTGCCATGGCAGAAAGACGGGGCGCAGACGGGCGGGGATACGCCGGTATCTGCGCCTGTTGCGGCGGCGGCTGGGGCGATTGTGGGCGGGCCGATTTCGGTGACGGCTTTGCCACCGCCTGCGCCTGCCTCTGCGGCTGTGGCTGTGGCCGCTGCCACGCCTGCGCCGGTTGCTGTGCCGCCTGCCGTGCCCGTGCCGCCTGCCGTGACCGTGCCCGAAGAGGCGGCGCCGGTGGATGGGGCAGAGGTGCCCGCCTTGGTGCCGGCTGTTCCTGCCGTGCTGAAAACCGAAGAGCAGGTGGCCTGCGAACGGCGGGGTGGCAGCTGGTCGCCGGTGCCGGGATCATCGGCGCGCAGCTGTGTGAACCGCACGCGGGATGCGGGCAAATCCTGCCGAAAGCGCAGCGATTGCGAGGGCGAATGTCTGGCCCGATCCCGCAGCTGCGCCCCGATCCGGCCGCTGTTCGGCTGCAATGACATCCTTCAGGCCGATGGACGGCAGGTGACCCTATGTATCGACTGATCTTTGCCGCGCTGCTGTTGCTGGCGGCCTGTGGCGGCGGGCGCGAGCCGGACCGGCGCATCACCTTTCGGGACCGCGAGGTGCCGATCTATTCCAATGCGGTGATGACCATGGGCCAGCTGCAGGGCGAATGGCAGCAGGTGGCGGCCTTTACCGCCGGGCGCGGCGGCTGTGGGCCGGGCCGGGTGAGCTTTGGTGCGCCGCAGGGCGCGGCCATTCCACTGCAGGCCGATCTGTGCCTGAACGGGGCGCCTGCACGGGTTGCCGGGCTGGCGCAGGCGCCGGTGCCGGGGCGGCTGATCCTGCCAGGGGGCGAGGGGCCGGGGATCGGCCAGCCGTGGTGGGTGCTGTGGGCCGATGTCGATCTGCGCACGCTGGTGATTGGCACGCCTTCGGGCGAGATGGGGTTCATCCTGAACCGGGGCGGCNNCGGGCGCGCAACTGGTGCAGGTGGCTGGTGAAATCGCGGGCGCCGAGGGCGGCCTCGCGCACCAGCCAATCGAAATGCGCGCTGATCGAGGCGACGCGGGCGGTATCGCGGAAGGCGATGTAGTGCCGCCCGAGATAGACCACCGCCAGCAGCGGGCCGAAGACGGTGACCGGCGCCGAAAACACCCGGCGGGCATCGAAAAGGTAGATGCGCAGCGAGGGATAGAGCTGATCGGCCAGCGCCTGCAGCCGGTCGATCTGGCCCAGCCGCACTTCGGCGGGCAGATCGGCGTAATAGCCGGTGGCGCTGGCGAAACTGTCCAGTTCATGCAGGGGCAGGGCGATTTCGTAATCGGACCGGGCGCTGCGCATCCAGGCCAGCTGATCTTCGAAGGCGCCGAAGGCCTGTTCGGCGGTGCGGCCCAGCTGCGGGCGATATTCCCATTCCACCATGGCGCGGGTCTTCAGCATGTCAGGCAGGGTGGCGGGCACATGGCGGATCTTGTAACCCGCCGCCTCTTGATGCCAGCCGAAGATCGCCTCGTCGAACAAGGCGCGCGGGGCCTCTTTCATGGTCAGCTGGGTGGCGAGCAGATCGGCCAGCGGTTCGGGCCTGTCGGTCAGCCCCAGCAGCCAGTCAGCGCTGATGCCCAGGGCCTGCGCGCAATCGGCGGCCAGCTGGGCATTGGGCAGGCGGGTGCCTTCGGCCAGCAGCTGTGAAATGGTGGAGCGATCGGCGCCGGTGGCGCGGGCCAGCGCGCTTTGGCTGGTGCGGCGCAGGGCCATCGCCTCGGCCAGGCGGCTGCGGAACAGGGTGGCGCGGTCGCGTTTGTCGATCATTCTCACACCCTGTGATAAAATCCAGCATCGGTGACTTTTCGATGCGGATTGTCGGAATTCCGGCAGGGTTTGTCCAGTGCTACGACTGTGCAAATGCAGAAACCCGGAACTCAGATGAAACGCCGCGCCCAGCCCCCTGTCGAATGGATCACCCTTGGCCTGCTGCTGGCCACCTATGCGCTTTGGGCCATGGGCACGACCTGGATTGCGGCCTGGTCGCCGCTGGCCGGGGTTCTGGTGACGGGGCTGGCCATCGCGCAGTTTTCATCGTTGCAGCACGAGGCGCTGCACGGGCATCCGTTCCGCCAGCGCTGGCTGAACGAGGCGGCGGTGTTTCCGGCTTTGTGCCTGACGGTGCCCTATGGGCGGTTTCGCGATACGCATCTGGCGCATCATCACGACCCGGTGCTGACCGACCCTTATGACGACCCGGAGTCGAACTATCTGGATCCGGCGGTCTGGGGGCGGCTGGCTGCACCGCTGCGGCGGTTGCTGATGTGGAACAATACGCTGCTGGGCCGGGTGCTGCTGGGGCCGCTGATCGGCACGTTTTTCTGGCTGCGCACCGAGGCGCGGCTGATCGCGCAGGGCGACCGGGCGGTGATGCGCGACTGGGGGCTGAACCTGCTGGGGCTGGTGCCGGTGGTCTGGTGGCTGTGGCTGGCCCCCATGAGCGGCTGGGCCTATCTGGCGGCGGCCTATCTGGGCCATGCCATTCTGAAGATCCGCACCTTTCTGGAGCACCGGGCGCATGAGCTGCCGCGGGCGCGCACGGTGATCGTGGAAGATCGCGGGCCGCTGGCGCTGCTGTTCCTGAACAACAATCTGCATGTGGTGCATCACGCGCATCCGCAGGTGCCTTGGTATGATCTACCTGCGCTGTATCGCGCACAGCAGGCCGAGTTTCGGCGGCGGAACGAGGATTATGTGTATCGCAGCTATGCCGAAGTGGCGGCGCGGCATCTGATCCGGGCGAAAGACCCGGTGCCGCATCCGATATGGCCTGATGCGAAAGCGCCGGTTGCTGAGGATCTGGTCAGCCGGGCATGACGCGTCGGAAGGTCGGGGTGCTGGTGGAATTGTCGAAGAAGGGCACGCCGGGCTGATCGCCCCCGCGCAGGATCATCGACACTTCGGACAGGACCACCTCNNCCAGTGCAGATGCGAAAGTTCATCGCAGGCGGCAGAGAAATCATCCAGATCGCCCGCAATCCCGGTGGCATCGGCCAGAAAGAACCGCGCGTCAAAGCGGCGGGGGCGGCCGGGCGGGGTGATGGCACGGAAGACGAAGCGCAGGCCATCGGCCACTGGGCAGAGACCCCGGGCGGCAAAGCCTTGCCAGCCGGCGGGCACCGGGCCGGGCCATGCCCCAGGGTGACCGAGGGCAAGCCCGGTTTCCTCCCACAATTCGCGGATGGCGGCGGCGGCCAGCGCCTGCGGGCCGGGGGCGTCTGCCAGCAGGTCAGCCTGAGCTGCGGCTAAGGG